>NZ_CP047984.1:3067712-3384068 GCF_009931655.1 Pontibacter russatus
CAGCGTAAAGGAGGTCAGCCAGGTTACCTTGCTGTTCTTCAGGCCCGGCAGCACGTGCTCGCCCTTTAGCTGGCCGCTGGAGAGGGAGCGCTGCAGGTAGTGCAAGGCACGCGATTCGAAGATGGCCGTGTTGTCGAAAATGCCGGAGGTTTCGGGGAAGATACCGCTCAGGAACCGGCTGGAGTTCTGCCCGCTCTGGTTCCGGATAAGGTTCAGGGAGACTTTGTTGTTGCTGTTGAGTTTGTAGGAGAAATTCGCCAGGAAGCCCAGCGTCACGTCCTCCACCCCTCTTTTATCGGCAAGCAGCCTTTTCACAAACAGGTCCTCGGCGTTGGCGCTGTTCAGTTCCCACAGGCCGAACGTGCCGTTGCCGTAGTAAGAATAGCCCCGCTGGTACGACAAGCCCACCACATAGCCGAACTGCCGGCCGAACACATCCGTCTGGTTGCCCAGCGAGAAGGAGTGGGAGTGATTGAGCGGGGCAACCATGGTGCGCGGCGCCATCTCGCTGTTGAACGCATTCGTCGCCTGGTCTATCTGCTCTGCGCTTTCCTTGTTGGTATAACTTTCGTAGGGCACGGCATAATCAACCTCGTCGGGCACCGCCCTTGTTCCGTCGTCAAAGCCCAGCCAGTCCGTCTCGCCTTTGTTGCTCGTCAGGAAGTTGCCGTTGAAGGTGGTCTGGTCGTTATAGCCGAGGGAAGTGGAAAGCTGCAGGGTGAACCTGTCCGGGAAATCCTTGGTGGTGACGTTCACGAAACCGCCTGAGAAGCTGCCGGGCATGTCCGGGGTGAAGGTTTTGGAAACCGTCAGGTTGTCAATCAGGTTAGCGGGGAAAAGGTCCATCTGCACAGTGTTCCGGTTGGGGTCCAGGCCGGGAATCTCAGCGCCGTTCAGGGCTGTCTTCACGTAGCGGTCGCCGAGGCCGCGCACATACACGTACTTGCCGTTTTCAGTGGAGATGCCCGTCACACGGGACAGGGCCGCGGCGGCGTCGCTGTCTCCGCTCCGGGAGAACTGCTCGGCTGAAACGCCGTCCATTACCACCGCCGCGTTTTTCTGGGTGTTGCGCAGGGTGTTTACGGAACTTCGGATGGCCCTGCCTTCAATGACGACTTCCTGTAGTTTGGTGGTGGCTGCGCCAAGGCTGATGTTCAGCACGGTCACCTCGTCTTTTTTCACGACAACGCCTGCTACAGTTTCAGGCTCGAAGGATATATAGGATGCCTGCACCTCGTAGGTGCCGGGCTCCAGGTTGGTGAGGTTAAACTTTCCGTCCAGGTCGGTCGCTGTGCCGGTGGCCGTGCCTTTTACCACAACGGTGGCCCCGATTAGTTCTTCGCCCGTCTCGCTGCTGGTGAGCTGCCCCCGGATAACCCCGCCCTGTGCAAAGGCCGCCGTCACGGAGGCGCACAGCAGGAGAAGGAGGCTTGAAAATTTACGTGTCATATATAAATTGGTGAGAATGTTTTGATAGAAATGGGGTACAGCGCCTTGAAGTCTATATGGCTGTACCCCATCCAGGAATGTTATTGCAGGTAACCGAGCTGGTCCAGGTAAGTCCAGCCTTTCATCCAGTTGTCAGTGCCGTTGAAGGCTCCTATGTAGTCGGCCGTTGTGAAGAAGCCGTCGGAGGGTTTTGCGGCTGCGCCAGTCAGGGCCATGCCTGCGGCAAGCGGGTTCAGGGCTTTGTTGTTCATTCTGCTGATGCCCGCCAGCACGGGGTCGGCTGTCACGCGGTTGTTGTTGGCCTCCAGGTGCGTCAGCAGGTAATCCTGGTTGGCTGCCGCCGCGGCTATCCCGGCAAACGTGTTGTCCGCCACGTTCCAGAAGATGTTGTTTCCGAATACCAGATCGCCTGCCTCCAGCCGCGCACGGCTGTCGCCTACCTCTGTGTCCTCAACCACCACACCTCCTGTAAAGTCCGCGAAAAGGCTGTTGTAGATTTTTCCGCCGGCGTTGTCTACCAGCATCACCGCATTCTGGCCAGCCTTTGTCTTGCCGCCGATGATGGTGGCGTTATATATCACCGGGATAGAGAAAGGCTCCGCGTCGTCCGGGCTTGAGCCGCCGTCGAACTCCCCACCGGTGCCACCCGCGCCTTCGTTGTATATACCGAACCAGAACTGGTTCTTGCCCCGCCATCCCTGGTCGTAGTCAAACATGTCGTCGCCGTTGAAAGCGGACACTAAGTATTTGGTGTTGACGGTGCCGCCGAACCACTCAAAGCCGTCGTCCTGGTTCGAGAAGACCTCCACATACTCGATCACTGTGCCGGAGCCTACGCCGCCCATGGTCAGGCCGTTGATCTCGTTGTTGGCGCCGATGAGCGTGCCCGCGTGTCGGATAGACACATACCGGAACACCCCGGAGTTGTCCTGCTCATTCGTGCCGCCGTACTGGCCCCGCACCTCCTCCGTCGGGATGCCCTCAATGGCGCCCGTGCCGCCGGTTTTGTTGATGGTGGAGTTGCCAAGGATAATCACCCCGCCCCAGAGGCCGGTGGCATCCAGCGGAATATCGTCTGTCCGGCTCAGGTCATCCTCCTCTGTCGTGAAGATGATGGGGCTCCCGGCAGTGCCCTCCGCCTTTATTTTGCCGCCGCGCGCCACAATCAGCGCGCTGGCGTTCTCGCCCTCGCCCGGCCTGCCTTTGATCACGGTGCCCGGCTCAATGGTGAGTGTCTGGCCTTCGTTCACGAACACAAAGCCATCTAGTATATAAGTGTTCTCTGCCGTCCAGGTGGTGGTGCCCACGCCTTCCGCCAAAGAAGTCACCACAATGTCCTCTCCCTCCTCTATCACCGGAGCGGTGCCGTCTTCCCTTTCGTCGCAGGATGAGAAGGCAAGGGCTGAGCCTGCCAGTAGCAGCGTGGCTACGAATTTGCTTTTGAACTCCATGTTTCTCTGAATTTGGTTGGTTAGTCTCTTTTTTTGGTTTCTGATTGCCTTGAAACGGTGGCAGAACCGCTACAAAAGCGTTGCATTAGCCCATGTGCCGGCCGCTGTTTCATTTCGCTGCGACAAAGGTAAAGGGACTACTTTAAGCCAGCTTTAAGGCCCGGTTATGATATGGTTAAGGATGGGCCGCCTTTGTTAAGGAGTGGTTACTCCATTGTTAGGAAGGGATTATCCGGAAGTTACCTGCGCGTTACGCGCGGGCTCCATTGCCTGATTTTGTATCGGCGGCACTTGCCAATTCTGCGCTATTCTGCTCTGAGGGGCTTTTCTATGATATATGGCCACGCCGCAGGCGCTAAACCAGGCGACAGAATCTTAACATTAGGGTAACATAGCGGTAATTCCGTAGTAATATGAAGATCGTTACTTTGCACCGTTGCCGGAAGAGGGCAGCGGCGGCCTGACTAGCTGACGCGCCCCGACAGACAGCGACAGTTGCTGACAAGGCAGCTTGTTACCCGTAAGGCTGAAACCTTATATGGAATTTGATTTCTCACCAAAAACCACTGATTGTGCACCACACAGTAAAGGGAGCGCTGTTTCTGCTCCTGCCGCTTCTCGCCTGGGGCAACTCCGCCCATAGCCAAAGCCTTATCGACAGCCGCCTCGGCAAAGGGGTTCAGGTCATGGCCGCCGACTCCTCCTTCAGCATGCGCTTCGGCACCAGGTTCCAGACACTATATGAGGGGAGCGTCAGCTCCGGACCGGGTGCCACCTGGGAAGATCGTTTCCTCATCCGCCGGGCGCGCCTGAAGTTCGAGGGGTTTGTGTTCTCGCCGAAACTGGAGTACAAGATAGAACTGGGCCTGAGCAACAGCGACATCGGCAGCGACACGCCGGAACAGACAGACAACGCCGACAACGTGATACTGGACGCGGTGGCTAAATGGAATTTCGCCCCGAACTGGGAATTGTGGGTGGGGCAGACGAAACTGCCGGGCAACCGCGAGCGCATCGTCTCCTCCCAGAAAATGCAGTTCGTGGACCGCAGCCTGCTCAACTCACGCTTCAACATCGACCGCGACGCTGGCCTGCAACTCCACCACGCCCACTATATAGGCGGCATGCTGGTACGCGAGGCAGGCGCTATATCCATGGGTGAGGGCCGCGACATTACCGTGGACAACGCCGGTGGATATGATTACACCGCCCGGGTGGAGGTGCTGCCGTTCGGGGAGTTTGAAGGCGAGGGCGAATATGTGGGCACAGACCTGGCGCGCGAAGAGACGCCGAAACTGGCTGTGGCCGCCGCTTACGACTTTAACGACGACGCCTCCCGCGCACGCGGCCAGTTGGGCTCTTTCCTGAGCGGAACGCGCGACCTGCGCACCCTGTTCCTGGATGCCATGTTCAAGTACAGGGGCTTTTCGGCCATGGCGGAATATGCCAGCAAGAAAGCACCCGATGGCCCTGTGGTGGCCTTTGGCCAGGATGGCGACGTGGATGAGACCTTTGTGACCGGAAATGCCTTTAACATACAGGGCGGCTACCTTTTTAAAACCAATTGGGAAGTGGCCGGCCGCTACACCACCTACAACCCAACGCAGGTGACGGGGCTCCGGGAGCAGGATCAGTATACCCTCGGCTTGTCGAAGTATATAGTGGGGCACACCCTGAAGGTGCAAAGCGATGTTTCCCTGATACAGGAAGAGGGACGTGAGGAGGCATACCAGTTCAGGATGCAGCTGGAGGTGTCCCTGTAAAAAATAACGGAATCTTAACAATTACTTAACACCCCGCAGGCTGTGAGTTGCGCGCCGGTGCCGCAACTTTGCGGTTATAAGACTGTCGGATAGGAGCGGGTGGGCCGCCGTTCCACACAACAACTTGGCTCTCATCAGAGTATATTCCAAATAATTGATTTTTACCCATACAGGCCTCAGCTTCATAGCCAACCTAAAACGATATATAGCATGTTCAACTTCAGGTACAGACATAACAAGACAAACGCAGCACTGCTTATAGGGGGCGCATTGTTCCTAGGCGCATGCGGCGGGAACGGAGGCGCAGAGAGCGACCTGTCGGGCAGCATTGAAATTGACGGCTCCTCCACGGTTTATCCCATCACGGAGGCGGTGGCGGAGGAGTTCCGCGCCGAGGCGCCGGATGTGAGGGTGACGGTGGGCGTGTCGGGCACAGGCGGCGGCTTTCAGAAATTCTCGCGCGGCACCATCGACATCGTGAACGCCTCCCGCGAAATCAACCCTGCCGAGGCCAGCCAGGCCGAAGGAAACGGCATTTCTTATGTAGAGTTGCCGGTCGCCTACGACGGCCTGACCGTGGTGGTGCATCCCGAAAACGACTGGGCGAAAGACATCACGGTGGAGGAACTGAAGAAGATATGGGAGCCAGCCGCACAGGGCACCATCAAGACGTGGAATCAGATCCGGCCGGAGTGGCCCGACAGGCCGCTGCGACTGTACGGACCGGGGGTTGAGTCCGGCACATACGACTACTTTACGGAGGCTGTGGTAGGCAAAAGCCACTCCAGCCGCGGCGACTATACCGCCAGCGAGGACGACAACGTGCTGGTGCAGGGCGTATCCACCGACCCGAACGCGCTGGGCTTCTTTGGCTATGCGTATTATGAGGAGAACAAGGGCAAGCTGAAGGCGATACCCGTGGACGACGGAGACGACAGCAACGGAGCAGGCGCAATCCTCCCATCCATCGAAACGGTGAAGGACGGATCTTATGCCCCGCTGTCGCGCCCGCTGTTCATCTACGTAAGCTCAAATATTGCCGAAAACCCGGCAGGGGTGGAGTTCGTGAACTTCTACCTCGACAATGCCGCCGCGCTCAGCGAGGAGGTAGGCTATATTCCGCTGCCAGCCAAGCTGTACGAGGAGCAGAAGGAGAAATTCGGTGAGTTTGCCGGAAGCGCCGCACCCAGCGAGGCCGCAGCGCAGCAGTAGCGGCTTGAAACTAAACAAGTGCCGCTGCGACAACTATATAGGATTGCTGCAGCGGCATCTAAATAAACCAGCATCTTGAGAGCATCAGAAAAAATCATCGAGGGTTTGTTGTGGCTGTCCGCCGTCATCACGATTCTTATCACGATTGGCATCATCTGGGTGCTGCTTTCCGAAGCCATCGATTTCTTCCAGGTTGTGTCGCTGGTGGAGTTCCTGACGGCAAAGCAATGGACGCCGCTTTTTGCCCAGAAGGAGTTCGGTATTCTGCCGCTGGTGGCTGGCACGCTGCTCACCACCGGCATCGCCATTGCCGTCGCGCTGCCCCTTGGGCTGACCATCGCCATCTACCTCAACGAGTACGCGCACGCCCGCATGAAGCAGGTGGTGAAACCGATGCTGGAGGTGCTGGCCACCATCCCGACGGTGGTATATGGCTTCTTTGCCCTGACCGTGGTGACACCTTTTCTGCAGACGCTCATCCCAAAACTGGCGGGCTTCAACGCACTTTCGGCGGGTATGGTGATGGGCATCATGATCATCCCGATGATTTCTTCCTTAAGCGAGGACGCCATCAGCGCCGTGCCGCGTTCGTTGCGCGAGGCCGCCTACGGCATGGGCTCCACGCGCCTGCAAACGGCCTTCGGGGTGATGGTGCCGGCCGCCTCCTCGGGCATTGTGGTGTCGGTGATACTGGCCATCTCCAGGGCGGTGGGCGAGACCATGATCGTGGCCATCGCCGCCGGGCAGCAGCCCCGCCTCACCCTGAACCCGCTGGTGCCCATCGAGACCATCACCACGTACATTGTGCAGGTAAGCCTGGGCGACGTGCCGCAGGGCTCGCTGGAGTACAAGACCATTTTTGCGGCCGGTATCACGCTCTTCATCTTCACGTTTGCGCTGAACAACCTCAGCTTCTGGATAAAAAAGAAATACCAGGAAAAGTATGACTAACTCAGACATCAACAGGCTCAAAGACAAGGCCTTCCAGGTTTTCGGGGTCTTTTGCACCCTCATCGGGCTGGTGGTGCTGGGCATCTTCCTCTTCGATATTATTCTGGAGGGCGCCAAGCGCATCGACTGGGACTTCCTCACCAGCCTACCCTCGCGGAGGGCCAGCCGCGCCGGTATCCTCACCGCCTGGGTCGGCACGATTTGGATACTGGTGCTCACCACCATCATTGCCTTCCCGCTGGGCGTTTCGGCGGGCGTGTACCTGGAGGAGTACAGCAGGAAGAATAAACTGAGCAACTTTCTGGAGATAAACATCTCTAACCTGGCCGGGGTGCCCTCCATCATATATGGCTTGCTGGGGATCGAGATTTTCGTGCGCCAGATGCGCCTCGGCAACAGCCTGCTGGCAGGCGCGCTCACGCTGTCGCTCCTTATCCTGCCCATCATTATCGTGACGACGCGCGAGGCCATCAAGGCCGTGCCGCGCAGCGTGCGCGACGGATCTTATGCCCTGGGTGCCTCCAAGTGGCAGACTATCTGGAACCAGGTGCTGCCGGCTTCGTTCGGGGGCATACTGACGGGCATCATCCTGGCGTTATCCAGGGCAGTGGGCGAGGCGGCGCCGCTTATCGTGATCGGGGCGCTGGCCTACGTGCCGTTTACCCCCGCCTCGCCGCTGGACGAGTTCACGGTGCTGCCGATCCAGATATTTAACTGGACCTCGCGGCCACAGGAGGCGTTCCAGACAAACGCGGCGGCGGCCATCATCATCCTGTTGATCATCACCTTCCTGCTGAACGGCATTGCCGTATACCTGCGCAACAGGCAGCAGAAAAAAATCAAGTGGTAAGACACCCATGAGCAAAAAGACAAATAAACTGGAGGCCATCAACCTCGATGCCTACTACGGCGACTTCCATGCCCTGAAGGGCATCAACATTGCCATGGAAGAGAAGAACGTGACCGCCTTCATCGGGCCTTCCGGCTGCGGCAAGTCCACGTTTCTGCGCACCTTCAACCGCATGAACGACTATATAGACGGCTTCCGGACGGAGGGGGACATTCTGCTGGACGGCCGCGACATATATGCCAAGGAGGTGCGTGTGGATGAGCTGCGCAAGGAAGTGGGCATGGTGTTCCAGAAGCCGAACCCGTTCCCGAAGAGCATTTTTGAGAACGTGGTATATGGCCTGAAGATACAGGGCATCAAGAAAAAAGCTATATTGGAGGAGGCGGCGGAGAAATCGCTGAAAAGGGCCGCGCTCTGGAACGAGGTGAAGGACAACCTGAACAAGTCGGCCCTGGCCCTGTCGGGCGGGCAGCAGCAGCGGCTGTGCATTGCCCGGGCGCTGGCCATCTCACCCTCGGTGCTGCTGATGGACGAGCCGGCCTCCGCCCTCGACCCGCTCTCCACGGCCAAAATCGAGGAGCTCATATATGAGCTGAAGAACGACTACACCATCGTGATCGTGACGCACAACATGCAGCAGGCCGGACGCGTGAGCGATCACACGGCGTTCTTCTATATGGGAGAGCTGGTGGAGTACGCCAAGACCAGGACCATGTTCACGAGCCCGCAGGACAACCGCACCCAGAACTATATCACGGGCCGCTTCGGTTGAGCTGCCCCGCTTGCTGCATTCGTTCCCGGTGTTTCCCATATATAAACTTCCCATATCCATATATAAATAGACAAGATGCCGCATATAGATGTAGAGTTAGAGAAGCTTAAGACAAAACTGCTGGAGATGTGGGACCTGGTGGAGTACCAGTTGCAGAGCGGGCGCGAAGCCGTGCTGAACGCTGACCAGGAACTGGCCAGGCAGATCATCAAGCGCGACCTCAAAGTGAACAGGTTTGACGTGAAGATAGACCGAATGTGCGAGAATTTCTTTGCCCTGTTCACGCCTGTGGCCGTGGACCTGCGCCTGGTGCTGGCCGTGCTGAAGATAAACGCCAACCTGGAGCGCACCGGCGACACAGCCGAGGGTATTGCCCGCTTTGCCAAAAAGCTGGACGTGCCCGTCAGCAGCGAGCTGCTGGAGCTGACGAACCTGCTGCCCATGTACGACGAGGCCCTGTCGATGTTTGCCGACTGCCGCGTGGCTTTCAAGAACAACGACCCGGTGCTGGCCAAATCCGTGATCAAGCGCGACAAGACGCTGAACAAGATCTACCGCAAGTCGGATGGCATTGCAACCAGGTATATGGCTGAGAACCCGGACAGGATATCGGAGGCCCTGGCCATCCTCTCCATCATCAAAAAGCTGGAGCGCGTCGGCGACCAGGTGACCAACATCGCCGAGGAGGTCATCTTCTACCGCGAAGCCAAGGTGGTGAAGCACAGGCAGGACAAAAAGCGGAAGAAGGGCGAGTGATGATTGCTAAATGGTTTAATTGTTGGATCAGCAACACAAGTTTATATATAGCACGGGCCGCAGCGGTCCGTGCTTTTTTGTTGGGGAGGATTGCATAATATTTTATTCCGCAAATTCTCAACTTGCGGCTTTTATATAGGCAGGTTTTCACATTCTATGCTGCAAGTTTGAGTGCAGCGGCAACTTGCGGTATGAATTAAGCCATCCAACCAGCAACTAACAATCAACAACCGACAACCAGCCAACAATCAACAGCTAAAACTACCTTCCCAACTATTTGTGCCGTACCTTTGCAGCAAAACCCGCAAAGTGCTGTTCAAAGAGATTATATACCTGATACAGAAGGACCTAGTGCTGGAGTGGCGGCAAAGGTACGCCTTCAACGGCATGCTGCTGTACGTCAGCAGTACGGTGTTTGTGTGCTACCTCAGCTTCGGGCTGCGCTCCGGCGCGCTCAGTGTGCCGGTCTGGAACGCGGTGCTCTGGATCATCCTGCTGTTCACGTCGGTAAACGCCATCGCCAAGAGCTTTATGCAGGAGAACCGGGGGCGGTTGCTTTATTTCTACTCGATCGTGAGCCCACAGGGCGTTATCCTGTCCAAGATTATATACAACGCCCTGCTGATGCTGGTGCTGGCGCTCATCTGCTTCCTGTTTTACGCGCTGGTGCTGGGCAACCCGGTGCAGGATGTGCCCATGTTCCTGCTCACCATCCTGCTGGGGGCCATCGGCTTCGCCACCTCCCTCACCATGATTTCGGGCATCGCCTCCAAGGCCGCCAACAGCGGCACCCTGATGGCCGTGCTCAGTTTCCCGGTTGTGGTGCCCATGCTGCTGATGCTGATCAAAATGTCGAAAAATGCTTTGGATGGCCTGGACCGTAGCACCAGCCTCGACGAACTGCTTACCCTGCTTGCCATAAACATGATTGTTGTCACTGTATCTTACATTTTGTTCCCGTACCTTTGGCGTTCATAAATGAAAAGACGCAAGTATCAGGACATCAGACTTAAGATTTGGTATCAGGTAAAGAACTCAAATGCAAAATATGAAGTTTCTGAATTTAGAAAAGAGTCTAATGTCCTGTGTCTAACTTCTAATATCTATCTATAAATGAAGAACAACTGGTGGAAAGTGCTGGCCGTGTTGCTATTGGGGTTTACCGTAGTGGCAGGCATGCTGACGGAGGTTCCCCGGCTGGCCATCCTCAACGAAACCATCCGCAACCTTTACTTCCATGTGCCGATGTGGTTCGGCATGATCCTGATCCTGCTGGTGTCTGTCGTCTACTCCTTCAAGTACCTCCGCAACCCCTCCATCAAGAACGATGTCATCGCCGCTGAGGCAGCCAAAGTAGGGATTCTGTTCGGTGTGCTGGGCATTGTGACGGGCATGGAGTGGGCCAAATTCACCTGGGGCGAGTACTGGAGCAACGACCCGAAGCAGAACGCCTCGGCCATTGGCCTGCTCATCTACTTTGCCTACCTCGTGCTGCGCAGCTCTTTCAACGAGCAGCAGCAGCGGGCCCGCATCAGCGCGGTCTACAACATCTTCGCGTTTGCCGCCCTTATCCCCCTGCTGTTTATCCTGCCGCGCCTCACCGACTCGCTGCACCCCGGCAACGGCGGCAACCCCGGCTTCAACACCTACGACCTGGACAGCCGCCTGCGCATGGTGTTTTACCCGGCCGTGCTGGGCTGGACCCTGCTGGGCATCTGGATTGTGAACGTAAAATCGAGAGTGGAATTACTCAGACAACGCATATATGAGAATGTTTAGAATACTGGCCGCCTGGTGCCTGATGCTCGGCGCCACGCTTGGGCTCACGCCCGCTACACAGGCCCAATCGGAGCAAACGGAGGTAGCATTTTCGGCGCCGCAGCCGGACGTGGAGATGGCAGACACCCTGCGCCAGGACGGGAAGATATACGTGGTGGTGGTGGTGCTGCTGACGGTGCTGGCGGGCACCATCCTGTACCTGGTGGTGATAGACCGCAAGGTGAGCAAGCTGGAAAAGCAGCTGAAAGACGATTTAGTAAACCGCTAAGGCGCGTACGGTAAAGCGGAAGGCTTGCTCTTTGCGGGGCGAAAATTAGCCTGCCGCCATGGATTTATATTAGCCTTGCACGTGTTAGGCTTTCGGAATAAGGAATCAGATCACTCATTATCCCTATATAGATGAAAAAGTCACACATCATCGGAATCATCGTCATCGCGCTGGCCATCGGCATCATCATGTCGTCTGCAGGCGATGCCAGCACCTATGTGTCCTTCGGCGAGGCCATTGAGCGCGCCGAATCAGGCAACGACACCAAGGTACACGTGGTGGGCCGCCTGAAGAAAGACGCGCAGGGCCATATAGTGGGCATGAACTACGACCCGCTGGTGGACCCCAACTACTTCACCTTCACGCTGGTGGATACCAACCGCGTGGAGCAGCAGGTGGTGTACTTTAACCCGAAGCCGCAGGATTTTGAGCGCTCCGAGCAGGTGGTGATTACAGGCAGCATGCAGAAGAACGTGTTCGTGGCCGACAAAATCCTGCTCAAGTGCCCGTCTAAGTATGTGGAAAAAGAAGTGCAGCAAAACACGGCAAGCCTTTAAATCAGTTTAGAGTTGAGAGTTCAGAGTTAAAAGCGAGGACTCTTATGCCGATCAACTCATGACTTTTAACTTTCAACTTTTAACTATCTGAGATGATAAATACGCTGATCGGGGATATTGGCCATGCAAGTGTGATTGTGGCTTTTGTGGCGGCCATTGTGTCCTCCTACGCCTATTTTATGGCCTCGCGCACCAAGGCGGGGGCCGCCGATAACAGCTGGCGCAACATGGCGCGTGGTGCGTTTTACGTACACGCCGCGGCGGTGCTGCTGGTGATCTTCGCGCTGTTCAACATTATATATGAGCACCGCTACGAGTACTATTACGCCTGGAGCCACTCCTCTAACCACCTGCCGGTGTACTATATGATTTCCTGCTTCTGGGAGGGCCAGGAGGGGTCTTTCCTGCTCTGGATCTTCTGGCATGTGATGCTGGGCGTGGCCCTGATCAACGGCGGCAGGAAAAACAAGGAGTGGGAGGCCCCGGTGATGGCGATGTTCTCGTTCGTCCAGCTCTTCCTGACCTCCATGATACTGGGTGTGGTGATCGGTGACCTGAAGATCGGTTCCTCTCCCTTCATCCTGATGCGTGATTTCATGCCGGACGCCCCGGTGTTTGCCATGGACCCTAACTTTGTGCCGCAGGACGGCACGGGCCTGAACCCGCTGCTTCAGAACTACTGGATGGTGATTCACCCGCCCACACTGTTCCTGGGTTTTGCGGCCACGCTGGTGCCGTTTGCCTTTGCCATGGCCGCTCTTTGGAAAGGAAAATTTGTGGAGTGGGTGAAGCCTGCCCTGCCCTGGGCGCTCTTTGCTGCGGTAGTGCTGGGCGTAGGTACCGTGATGGGTGCTTACTGGGCTTACGAAACGCTGAACTTCGGGGGCTACTGGAACTGGGACCCGGTGGAGAACGCCGTTTATATCCCGTGGCTGGTACTGGTGGGCGGTATCCATACCATGATTGCCTACCGCCGTGGCAAGCAGGGCCTGAAGGCATCCTATATCCTCGTTATCGCGTCTTTCATCCTTATCCTGTACGCCACCTTCCTGACGCGCAGCGGCATTCTGGGTAACGCCTCCGTTCACTCCTTCACCGATCTGGGGCTGTCTGGGCAGTTGTTTGCTTACCTGGCTGCCTTTGCCGTGCTAGCTGTTGGCCTGTTGGTGTACCGGTGGAAGCGCATCCCAACGACAGAGAAAGAACTTTCGACCTACAACGGCGAGTTCTGGGTGTTCATTGGCGCGGCGGTGCTTTGCCTGGCGGGTTTCCAGGTGCTTGCTACCACCTCCATACCGGTATATAACTCCTTCCTGGGCTTTATTGGGATAGAGTCTAATGCCGCGCTGCCCGCCGACCAGATTGAGCACTACACCAAGTTCCAATTGTGGGCCGGTGTGGGCATCGCCATCCTGTCTGGTATCGGCCAGTTGCTGTGGTGGAGCAAAGGCGAAAAGACGCGAAACACCTTTATTGATGCCATTATGCTGCCGGGCATGCTCACGCTGCTGTTCGCCAGTTTGATCATTGTGCTGTCGAAAATGGGGATGCTTTCCGAGACCATTGACAACCCGGTGTATATCACCCTGCTGGTGGCGGCGCTGTTTGCAGTGTTCGCCAACCTGAGCATCATCCTGAACCTGATCCATAAGAAAGTGACGCTTTCGGGCGGGGCGGTGTCGCATATAGGCATTGCCCTGATGCTGATCGGCATCCTGTTCTCCTCGGGCTACTCCAACATCATCTCCCAGAACACGTCGGGCATGGTGTACTCGCGTGAGTTCCCGGACGATATCAACCGCGACAACGTGCTGCTGTGGCGCAACACACCCGTAGATATGGACAAGTACACCGTGAGCTACCACGGCCAGTTCCAGGAAGTGGACGGCGTGCCGGAGTACGTGAACAAGGAATTGCTCTTCCCGACCATGGACCCATATAAAGCCATTGCGCGCGGCGACATCAAAGTAGGTGACAAGGTGTACTTCAAGACGGGCGATACGCTGGATCTGGAATCGCCGGAGAACACTTACTACCAGGTGCTGTACAAAGAGCGGGAGGGAGATGATGAATTTACCCTTTACCCGCGGGCGCAGGTGAACCCGAACATGGGTCTGCTGGCCTCGCCGGACATCAAGCACTTCGCCGACAAGGACCTGTACTCGCACGTGTCGTCTGTGCCGGACCCGAACGAGGAGAAGGACTGGGGCGACCTGCAGGAGTTTGACGTGGCCGCCGGAGACACCATCATCCTGAACGACTATGTGGCAGTGTTCAACGGCATAGAGCGCATCGATCAGGTGCCGGGCGTGGTGCTGGCGGAAGGCGACGTGGCCGTGCAGGCTGATCTGAAGATTATGGGCGAGCGCAAAGACTACCACGCGCACCCGGTGCTGATGATCAAGGACCAGATGATGGGGCGCGTGCCGGAAGAGGTGGCCGACCTTGGCCTGCGCATCACGTTCATGAACATCGACACCCAGAACAACCGGTTTAAAATCGGGGTGAACGCCACGCAAAAGGACTATATCATCCTGAAGGCGATGGAGAAACCGTTTGTGAACATCCTCTGGATAGGCACGATTGTGATGAGCATCGGTTTTGTGATGGCCATTGTGCGCCGCAAACGGGAAGGCGGCACGCCAAGGCCTGCCGCTCCAAAGAAAACCCGGGAAGTGCAGACAGCTTAAACATGATTTCCGCCGAAACTGAAAAGCCTTTGCTGATGAAGCAAGGGCTTTTCAGTTTTACAACGCCGCAGCTATATACAGCACCCAGAAAACGCACCAGCAATATATGAATTCATCTGAGAAGAAACGCATTGCCGTGATAGGGGCGGGCAACGTGGCCTGGCACCTGGCGCCCGCGCTCGCCGCCGCAGGACACACCGTCACAGCCATATATAGCCGCAGCCCCGCCTCGCGCGAGGCGCTGGCCCGACTCCTGCCAGCGGCGCAGCCCATATATAGCCTCGACCTGCTGGAGATGGCCGTAGAGGTGGTGCTGATTGCCGTGCCGGACGCCGCCCTGGCCGGGGTAGCCGCCGCCCTGAAGGTGGCGCCCGGCACGGTGGTGGCGCATACCTCCGGCTCGCAGCCGCTGGCGCTGCTTCAGCCAATTCAGGGAGCCCACATAGGCGTGTTGTACCCGCTGCAGACGTTTTCCAAATCCAAGCCCGTGGACTTTGCCGGTGTGCCGCTGCTGGTGGAGGCGCAGGATGCGGAAACGTTGCGGCAACTGGAAATGCTGGCCCAAAGCATCAGCAGCAAGGCGTATAGGGTTCCGTCCGAAGCCAGGAGGCAACTGCACTTGGCGGCGGTGTTTGCCTGCAATTTCACCAACCATTTGCTGGGCATCAGCGAGCAACTGCTGCAGGAGGCGAACCTGCCAAAGGAGTTGCTGCAGCCCCTGATAGCAGAAACCATTGAGAAAGCCTCCCGGCAAGACCCTTTTTCGGTGCAGACGGGCCCGGCCGTGCGCGGAGATGACAATGTGCTGCAGGCGCACCTGCAAATGCTGCAGCCGTACCCCCGCTACCAGGCTATATATAGGCAACTGTCCCAAAGCATACAGGCGCAGGCATCGGGTGAGGCAAATCAATTTAACCTAAAGGACGGTTCTCCTGTTTAAGTAGAGAGCCTGATGCAACAGCTGTTTTGATTCGGCTGCAGGCCTTTGTAAATTGCGCACCAAACACAGATAGAAGAAATGAAAGTTGTAAATATAACCTTTAAGTTTGCTGATGGCTCCCCGGACGAGACGCACCCTGCCGTGGAGGGGGAGTCGGTGCTGGACGTGGCCCTCAACAACGATATAAAACTGCAGCACAACTGCGGCGGCGTGTGCGGCTGCAGCACGTGCCACGTATACGTGGAGGCTGGCATGGACGACCTGCCGGAGATATCCGACAAAGAAGAAGACTACATCGACCGTGCCGTGGACCCGCGCATCAACTCCCGCCTGGGCTGCCAGTGCGTGGTGCAGGGCAACGAAGACATTGTGGTGACCATTCCCGAGCAGGACTTCCTGGGGCACTAAAAACATTTAACATTGATCATTTATCAGGTCTCGTCATACAGCATTGATAAATGTTAATTGATAATTGATAACTGAAAAGACATGAACAAGAGCTACGAGCCCCCCATCCACTGGAACGATTACGAAGACATCGCGATGGCGCTGTACGAGAAGTTCGGCGACGACTTCACCGAATCCAAGATATACCGCATCCGCTTCACCGAACTGCTGGACTGGGTGCTGTCGCTGCCTAATTTTGAGGGCACACGCGAGCAAGCCAACGAAGGCCACCTCGAGCAAATCCAGTCGGCCTGGGTATATGAGTGGCGCGACAACCAGGACTAAACTTTATATATAACTTCCGGCCAAGCGCCATATTCCGATATTTTTAAAGGCTCTTCCTGGCGAGGGGCCTTTATCATTTGGAGCAAGCCATATATAAACAAGCCATATATAAATTCGGGGCCGCTAAATCTTGTGCATATTTTTTGGCCCTCGCCCGTTTTTCTTTGTTCTTTTGCCTGATATTTTTGCTTTCGACCTATGTCCATTACCCAGACAGATTTAACCCGCATCAACACGTTTATTTTTGATGTGGACGGCGTGCTGACCGACGGCCTGCTGTATTGCTTCGCGGACGGGGAGCAGGTGCGGGCCTTCAACATCAAAGACGGCTTCGCCATCAAGCACGCTATCAGCCAGGGCTACCGCGTGGCGGTCATCTCCGGCAAAGACGAGCCGGGCGTGCGCAAGCGCCTCAAGCAGCTCGGCATCGAGGACATGTACCTGGGCAGCGAGGAAAAGGTGGACACCTTCGAGGATTATATATACATGCAGGGCATCCACCCGGCCACGGTAGCCTATATGGGCGACGACATGCCGGACTTCGAGGTGATGCAGCGCTGCGGGCTGCGCGCCTGCCCCGCCGACGCCGCCGATGACATCAAAGAGATCAGCACCTTCGTCTCCACCAAAAAAGGCGGCCGGGGCGCCGCGCGGGAGCTGATTGAGCAGATTATGAAGGCGCAGGACACGTGGTAAAACGCCGTATATGCTTTTTCTTCAATCCAATAGAAGATTTCTCTTAATGTGATATTGTATATATAAAAATAAATCCTTAGTTTACGTTCAGTTAATTACCTAATAAATTATTCATCTTTATGAAGACAGGAAAAGTAAAGTTTTTTATTGAGTCAAAGGGTTTTGGTTTTATAACTGAAGACGAGACAAACGAGGATTTCTTTGTGCATGCAAGCGGCCTGAACGGCGTGGAGATTCAGCAGCACGACCGCGTAGCTTTTGATACGCAGGAAGGCAAAAAAGGAATCAACGCGGTAAACGTGAAGAGAATCTAACACTGTTTACGCCACCGTTACCGGAAAAGCCCCTTGAACAAGGGGCTTTTTTATTGCCGTTTGCACCCGCCGCCGTACCTTTGCGTTGTTTTACCATCCCACCGCATGAAGCCCTTTTTAACTCTGATACGCGCCCAGAACCTGCTGATGGTTGTGCTGAGCCAGGCGCTGGTGCAGGCCTGTCTGCTGTCAGTGGGGGTGAGGTGGGCAAAGGTGCTGGAGCCGGGCTTTCTGGCCCTTACCCTCTCCACGGTGTGCATCGCGGCGGCAGGCTATATCATCAACGACTACTACGATGTGAAAATCGACGCCATCAACAAGCCGGACCGGCTGCTGGTGGGGCGCATCATCCGCAGGCGGCGGGCCATGTTCGCCCACCTGGTGCTGTCGCTCATTGGCGTCGTGATGGGGGCGTTGCTGCTGGTGCGGGTGGGGCTGATCAACCTGGGGGCGGTGCTGCTGCTGTGGGGCTACTCGGCGCGGCTGAAGAAACTGCCGCTCATCGGCAACATCGCCATCGCGCTGCTGTCGGCGTCTATGCTGCTGGTGGTGGCCGTGTATGCCGGTATGCTGAACATGACCACGCTGGGTTATGCCCTGTTCGCCTTTCTCATCTCGCTCATCCGGGAAATCATCAAAGACATAGAGGATATGAAAGGCGACGCCACCTTCGAGTGCCGCACGCTGCCCATTTTGTTGGGGATGCGGGGTGCCAAATACGTGCTTTACCCGCTCCTCGCGCTTTTCATGGCCCTGCTGGTTGCCAGCGTGCTGCACCCCTCCACGCCGCAGCTGTTCGACGTATATATGCTGGTGCTGGTGCTGGCTCCCAGCGTCTGGATGGCGGTGAAACTGGCGCGCGCCGACCGCAAGGCAGACTTCACGTACCTGAGCAACCTGAACAAACTCATCATGCTGCTGGGCATCCTGTCGATGCTGCTGGTGTAAAATGCCTGGATTATATAGGGCTGCAGAGCAGGAATTCTGCCAGGTTTATATATTCCCTGGCTATCATTGAAGGATTTGATACGCTGCGGCGCAAAATGAGAAAGCACCAAAAGGCAGGCGGAGCCTGTATCAGGTTGAACGGCACATGGAGACATATTGCCTTGCTAGCCTCCCTTTTTAAAGTGTATATTTGCTAACGCCATGGAAAACCTACACAGCAACGTAATGCAGAAGGCACAAGAGTTGCTGCAGCAGTACATGCTCCGCAAAACCAACTGCCGGTTAGAGGTGCTGGCGCTGCTGCTGCAGCACAACCACGCGCTGGCCCACTCCGACATAGAGCGGCAACTCGGAGACAGATATGACCGCGTCACGCTCTACCGCACGCTGCACTCATTCGAGGAAAAGGGGCTGGTGCACAGCATCAACGACGTGAGCGGGGTAGTGAAATACGCGCTTTGCCAGGAGGCCTGCAGCCAGCACCAGCACCACGACAACCATATACACTTCAACTGCACGTCCTGCGGCCAGACCTTCTGCCTGAACGAGGTGAACGTGCCCGCCCCCGCTTTGCCGGCGGGCTACAGGGTGCAGAGCCTGCACTTTTCGGCGCGGGGCATCTGCCGCGCCTGCGCCGCCGCGGCCTAAGCCCGTTTTCTGCATAAGCAAACCTGTTTACACCCGATGCCATGTCCCGCCAGCCAGACCATGCCGCCGCTTTCCGTGCCCTGGTGCTATCCCCGGCAAAGTTCCGGCTGTTTCTGCTGGGCCGGCTGCCCATGGCCTATATGGCGGGGCTGCGCGTAACGGACCTGAGCGGGGAGCACGCCACGGTGCGGGTGCCTTATAAATATCTCAACAAAAATCCCTTCCAGTCTATTCACTTCGCCTGCCTCAGCATGGCCGCCGAACTCTCAACGGGCGTGCTGTGCATGATGCAGGTATATAAAGCAGATCCGGCTATCTCCATGCTGGTGGTGCATATGGAGGCTGATTTCACAAAGAAAGCCGTAGGCAACATCACCTTCACCTGCCACGATGGCAAGGCCATCGCCGAGGCCGTTGAGCGGACAAAGGCAACCGGGCAAGGTGTGACGGTGGTAGCCACCAGCATCGGCGTGGACGAGAGCGGCGACCAGGTGGCCTCCTTCCGTTACACCTGGTCGCTGAAGGCGAAGCGGCAATAGAGCGTTTTTGTTTGTTATCTCAGGTCCTATATATAAGCATAAGTTTATATATTTAACAGAGCCTTTATTCCTCATATTTGGCTATATTAGGTAGCTAAACGTAGTAGCTCCGCTTAGCCCACAGTTAGCACATATAATATATAATGAAATGAAACTGTCTCATTTCTTTTTACTCATTGCTTTGCTGTTTGTGGTAAGTTGCTCATCAGGCAAGATGGAAGATGAATTATTAGGTGCTTGGATTCCTAAACATAATACATCAGGGACCTTTATCTTCTTCCCTGATTCTGCTTGGGTGCTTGTAAGGGATACGATAAAAGCATATACATATAAAATTGAAGATAAAGAATTAAAGATATATAGCTTGAATAAACAGTTTGGAGCTAATGCTGTAGTCAAAGAAAGCTTTCCTATTCGCTGGCTAAAGGAGGACTCTTTGATTCTTTATCATGAAGTCATGAAAGATGTAGGAGTAAATCTTACTTATCAAAAAGTAAATTTATTTCCAGAAAGAGTTGATAAGATTCAGTTCTCATATTTTAATGGCTGGCAAATAAGTAAAGATGTTGAAATTGATTCAGCAGGTAACTTTACAGCTTGGGAGTATAACTTTTGGACTGATGAAACATTCAAGTCAACAGGGCTTATAAATGAACCTGATGTGATAAAAATATTATGGGGAGCCAACTTTCTAACCAATCTCCCAGCCTCTTTTGAATTTTCGAAGAATCACTGCGATGATTGCGCTCCTTATGGACTTTCTGTTTATAAAGATGGAAAGGTGGAATCTTTCTATGCATCTGAAGCAAAAAAACCGAGTGCTGCTAATCTTGTTTTTTCAACATTACTCGATATAATTAGAAAATCAGAGAAAATCGAAACTGATACAAGAGCACCTAAACTCCGAAGCGATATTTACATTACAAGGGACACAACAGTAATAGAAGAAAAATAACAAGTGCTACACAGTTCAGCCTTTATGCTCGGCTGACGCCTCGCCATCTGTTATACCAACACGTTGGGGTACACTTGCAATTAAAGAAGGCTAACCATTTCCTGTTAAAATTTGTATATTCAGGATATGGGAACGGCAGAAATAATAAAAGAAATAAAAAGGCTTCCAATGGACAAGAAACTAAAAATTGTCGAGCAAACATTGAAGTCAATCAGAGAAACCGAAAGCAAGAACCAGCTTGAAAGGGCAGCTGCAGCTTTGTGTGGCGATTATACAACCGACAAAGAACTAACAGCTCTGACCAGCCTTGACTTCGAAGATTTCTATGAAGCAAGGTGAGATATGGCTGCTTAACCTGGACCCAACAGTCGGTGCTGAAATCAAAAAGACAAGACCAGCCATTGTCGTCATTGACAATGCTTTAGGCAAATTGCCCTTAAAAATAATCGTTCCGCTCACGGACTGGAAAGACAGGTATGCTATTGCGCCGTGGATGGTGAAAATAACACCTGATAAAACCAATAACCTTTCCAAGCCATCCGCAGCAGACTGTTTCCAGGTGCGCTCCTTGTCAGAACTCCGCTTCGTCAAAAAAGTGGGTAAGCGCAAATCAGTTGGAAGAGATAAAGTCCGGATTAGCTAAGGTTTTTTCCATAGAAGATTGAAGAAAAATCTACCCCAGCCAAGTTCATAAGCCATACTTCGGCTACGCCTCCCTCACCTTATATATAAGGCATTTAAAACAGAGCATTCTAAAAACGGATAACTATGGAAAAGAAAGTAGGTGTGGGCCTGATTGGTTCGCAGTTTATTTCAACAATTCATGCGGAAGCCTTGAAAAGAGTGGCTGATGCCGAGGTGCTGGCCGTCATGTCCCCTACAGAGGGAAACGCCAGAAAGTTCGCGGAGAAATTCAACATTCCCAACCAATTTACCAACCTGGACGACATGCTGGCCATGGACGAACTGGATATGATTGTGATTGGGGCCCCCAACTACCTCCACTGCGACATCACCCTGAAAATAGCCGAAGCAGGAAAGCATGTGGTGGTTGAAAAACCGCTTTGCATGAACCTGGAGGAAGCCGACCGGATGATAGCGGCCTGCAAAAAGGCCAATGTAAAGCTGATGTACGCGGAAGAACTCTGCTTCACGCCAAAATATGTACGCCTGAAAGGCCTGCTGGATGAAGGCGCGCTGGGCAGGCCGGTATTGTTTAAGCAGTCGGAAAAACACGATGGCCCGCACGCCGACCATTTCTGGGATGTGGAAAGATCTGGCGGCGGGGTTACCATGGACATGGGCTGCCACGGCATACAGTTTTTCCGGTGGCTGCACCCGGGTGTGCCCATTAAGTCTGTATATGCACAAATGAGCACGACGGTACACCAGGCGAAAACCAAGGGAGACGATAACGCCATTGTGATTCTGGAGTTTGAGGACGGGGTGGTGGCCATGATGGAAGAAAGCTGGACAAAGCTGGGCGGTATGGACGACAGGGCCGAGATACACGGCACGGAAGGCGTGGCCTATGCCGATGTACTGCAGGGCAACTCCATCCAGACCTACAGCAACAGGGGCGTGGGCTACGCAGTAGAAAAGGCAGGGAACACCGTGGGCTGGAGCTTTACCATGTATGAGGAAATCTGGAATTACGGTTTTCCGCAGGAGTTCGAGCATTTCGTGGACTGCGTGAAAAACGACAGGCAGCCGCTGGTAACCGGAGAGGACGGCAAAGCCGTGCTGGAAGTGATTTTCGCCGCCTACGAATCAGCCGGAACGGGAAGAAAAGTAGCATTGCCTTTTAAAACCGATGCTGAAAAACCCATCCGGCTTTGGAAAAATTAAGTCGGTATATATAATAACAAGGATGGCGTTTGCCTTCTCCACCGTTTCCAGGAGCGCACCAGGGGGTAAGGCATATTAACTCAAGTTACGATATAAAACAGCCCGTGTCTTATGAACATCCAACACTTCAGGGATTATGAGGCCATGAGCGTTGCCGCTGCCCAAATGGTTTATGCGTCCATCCAAGCCAAACCCGACCTGCTGCTTTGCGCTGCAACTGGCAATTCGCCCACAGGCCTCTACCTGCAGCTGCAAAAGTACTATGCGGAAAGCAGGGAGGACTTCCAGGATTTGCGTGTGCTAAAGCTGGATGAGTGGGGCTGGCTCCACGCAGCGCATCCCGCCACCTGCGAATATTATCTGCAGAGATACCTTATCCGGCCGCTGGGCATAAGTAAGGAGCGGTATTTTGGATTTGATGCCAACACGAAAAACCCTGAGCAGGAGTGCGCAAGGGTGCAGGCCATACTGGCAGCGAATCAGCCAATCGGTATCTGCATTCTGGGCATGGGGGTGAACGGGCATATGGGGCTTAATGAACCCGCCGCGCAGCTGATTGACCACTGCCATGTGGCGCAGCTGGCTGCCACCACGCTCCACCACGACATGGTATCCGATCTGGAGACGAAGCCGGCATATGGCCTTACCCTGGGCGTAAAAGATATTCTGGCTGCCCAGCATATCATCCTGCT
The DNA here is from genome assembly GCF_009931655.1 of Pontibacter russatus. Lineage (NCBI taxonomy): Bacteria > Pseudomonadati > Bacteroidota > Cytophagia > Cytophagales > Hymenobacteraceae > Pontibacter > Pontibacter russatus. The sequence goes on from NZ_CP047984.1 coordinate 3,090,523, forward strand.
GGTGGCAGGTGCAGGCAAGGAAAAGGCAACACAGGAACTACTTTCAGGAAGGATTACGAACGAATACCCGGCAACGCATCTTTGGGCACATCAGAAAGTTGACTGCCTGGTGGTGGGATAACCTGATTCGCTTGTTCAACGGGTTTTCGCCTACGAACCCATTGTGTGGCAAAGAGGGTATATGGGAGCGCATGCTGCTTAAAGGCAGAAAAGTGTATAAGTAGTTTTTCCCAGCATATGAAACAGGCGCTTGATAAAGGTCAGATAGAGCAATTCATACAGCACGGCTATGTAAGGCTCGATAACGCTTTCCCCCGCAGCCTGGCAGAGGAAGGACGCAACATCCTGTGGAAAGACACCGGCTGCAACCCCGACGACCCGGCAACCTGGACACAGCCCGTGGTGCGGCTCGGTGATTATACCCAAGAGCCTTTCGACAAAGCCGTGAACACGCCTTTGCTTCACGCTGCTTTCGATCAGTTGGTTGGCGCAGGAAGATGGCTTCCCCGCCATAGCCTCGGTACGTTCCCCGTTCGCTTTCCGAGCGCGGATGATCCGGGAGATGCCGGCTGGCATGTGGACGCGAGTTTTCCGGGGGCAGACCCGGCTGATGTTTTCTCGGCGCGGGTGAACATAAACTCGAAAGGGAGGGCGCTGCTGATGCTGTTCCTTTTCTCGGATGTAGCGGAGCGGGAGGCGCCCACCCGCATCCGGGCAGGCTCGCACCTGGATGTGGCCCGCCTCCTGGCCCCGCACGGAGCCGCAGGCCTGTCGTTTATGGGGCTGGCCGACCAGCTATATATAACCGCCGGCAGGCAGGAGGTACTGGCCACCGGCGAGGCAGGCACCGTTTACCTGTGTCATCCCTTTCTGGCGCACGCAGCGCAGGCGCACCACGGCCAAGCGCCCCGGTTCATGGCGCAGCCCCCGCTTCTTCCGGCGGGAGAATTTAGGCTTAACCGGTCAGACGCCGCTTACTCACCCATGGAAATAGCCATCCGGAAGGGAATCGGGTTAGGAGAGTGACTCCTGCGCCATATAGGCATTGCCCTTTTCTCATCCCCCATATACCATATATAATGGCCGCACCCGCTGGCTTCTACAGGCAAACCCCTTATATTTGCGTTTTCATGACACGTGCATCCTTTTGAAACGACCAGACAAGAAAAATATAGTCATCTTCGCCTCGGGTTCGGGGAGCAACGCCCAGCGCCTGCTGGAGCACTTTGAGCACCACCCCAGTATTCGTGTGGCCGCCCTGTTCTCCAATAACCCGAAAGCCTATGCCCTCGAAAGAGCCGAGACCTACCGCGTCCCGGCTTTTTTGTTTAACAGGGAAGACTTCTACCACTCCGACAAGGTGCTGGAGCAGCTACGGCAGTTCGAGCCCGACCTGATTGTGCTGGCCGGTTTTCTGTGGCTGGTGCCCCAAAACCTGCTCCGGGCGTTCCCCAACCGTATCATCAACATACACCCGGCGCTGCTGCCCCAATACGGTGGCAAGGGCATGCACGGCCGGCATGTACATGCGGCTGTGGTGCAGGCGGGCGAGCCCGAGTCGGGCATCACCATCCACTATATAAACGAGGAGTATGACAAAGGCACGTTCATCCTGCAGGAGCGCTGCCCGGTGCTCCCCGGCGACACACCCGAGGCCCTGGCCGCCCGCGTACTGCAACTGGAGCACCGGCACCTGCCGCTGGTGGTAGAGCAGCTGCTGACAGAGCAGGATCAACAGGAAAAGAAAGACTAAACTTAAACAGCCATACCCATGCAACCCGTTAAAATCAAATCCGCACTCATCTCTGTTTATTATAAAGACCGCCTGGAGCCGCTGGTGGAGCTTCTGAAGCAGCACAACGTGACCATCTACTCCACGGGCGGCACGCAGACCTTCCTGGAAGAGCAGGGCGCCAAAGTGGTGGCCGTGGAGGACCTGACCGCGTACCCGTCTATCTTCGGGGGCCGGGTGAAGACGCTGCACCCGAAAGTGTTCGGCGGCATCCTGCACCGCCGCGACAACGAAAGCGACCTTTCTGAGAGAGAGAAGTTCGAGATCCCGCCCATCGACCTGGTGGTGGTGGATTTATATCCCTTTGAGGAAACGGTGGTCTCCGGCGCTTCGGAGGCAGACGTCATTGAGAAGATCGACATCGGCGGCATCTCCCTGATCCGGGCGGCGGCCAAGAATTTCAAGGATGTGCTGATTGTCTCGTCGCGCGACCAGTACGGCGAGGTGGTGGAACTGCTGCAGACCAAGGACGGCGCCACGGATATAGAAGACCGCAAGCGCTTCGCGGCCAAAGCCTTTGACGTCTCCTCGCACTACGACACGCACATTTTCAACTACATGAACTCGGGCGAAGAGAACCCTGTGTTCAAGCAGAGCCTGCGCCAGAGCACGCCGCTGCGCTACGGCGAGAACCCGCACCAGAAAGGCACTTTCTACGGCAGGCTGGAAGACCTCTTCGAGCAACTGAACGGCAAGCAGCTGTCCTACAACAACCTGGTGGACGTGGATGCCGCCGTGGCCCTGGGTGCCGAGTTTGAGGAACCGACCGTGGCAATCCTGAAGCACACCAACGCCTGCGGCTGCGCCACCGCCGACACCATCAAGGAAGCCTACCTGCTGGCGCTCTCGTCTGACCCGGTGTCTGCCTTTGGCGGCGTGATCATCGCGAACAGAACCATTGACCTGGGCACGGCCGAAGAACTGAACAAGCTGTTTTTCGAGGTGCTCATCGCCCCGGAGTATGATGCCGACGCGCTGGAAGTGCTGCGCTCGAAGAAAAACCGCATCCTGCTGAAGCAGAAGGAGGTGGAATTGCCGAAGAAGCTGTTCAAAACCCTGCTGAACGGCGTGATTGAGCAGGACAAGGACCTGGCCACAGAGACAGAAGCCGATTTCAAAACCGCCACGAAGCGCGAGCCGACGGCCCAGGAGAAAAAAGCGCTGGTGTTTGCCGCCAAGGTCTGCAAGCACACCAAGTCGAACACCATTGTGCTGGCCACCGACAAGATGATGTACGCCAGTGGCGTGGGACAGACCTCCCGCGTGGATGCCCTGCGCCAGGCCATCGAGAAAGCCCGCAGTTTCGGCTTTGACCTGAGCCAGACGGTAATGGCCTCCGACGCGTTCTTCCCCTTCCCGGACTGCGTGGAGATTGCGGACCAGGCGGGCATCAAAGCCGTGGTGCAGCCCGGCGGCTCCATCAAAGACCAGGACTCCATTGCCTACTGCGACGCACACAACATGGCGATGGTGATGACAGGCGTGCGCCACTTCAAGCATTAAGCTTTAACTCCTGCTATATATAAAATCCCCGGCACCGCAAAAGGCCGGGGATTTTTGTACCTTTCCTGAAGGCCTGACTGACCAGCAATTTGAAGATAAACGGGAGTATATTCAATTTCCTTATATAGGCACTCGTTATATAAACTCCTGTATAAACTTGTATGCGCCAGGCTGGCCTGCAGAAAACTTTATATTTTACACGCTTTGGGTGGCGCATTATTAATTCCGCTGAATTTCACTAATTTTGCTGCAAGTTTCTGATTAGAAATATTGTATATCTAAAATATAATTGGGCACAGTTTCGCCTGCACCTCCACAATGGGACTATTCAACTTCTTAACCAGTGATATAGCGATTGACCTTGGTACTGCCAATACCCTGATCATACATAACGATAAAATAGTTGTAGACGAACCTTCCATCATCGCAGTAGACCGCACCACGGGCAAAGTGCTCGCCATCGGCCGCCAGGCGATGCAGATGCACGAAAAAACCCACGAGAACATCAAGACCATCCGCCCGCTGAAAGACGGGGTGATCGCCGACTTCCACGCGGCCGAGGAGATGATACGGGGCATGATCAAGATGATCGACACGGGCCGCCGCCTGTTCCAGCCGTCGCACCGCATGGTGATTTGCATTCCTTCGGGCATCACGGAGGTGGAGAAGCGCGCGGTGCGCGACTCGGCCCAGCATGCCGGCGCCAAGGAGGTGTGGATGATTCAGGAACCCATGGCCGCGGCCATTGGCATCGGCATTGACGTGGAGCAGCCCATCGGCTCTATGATTGTGGACATCGGCGGGGGTACCACCGAGATTGCCGTGGTGGCGCTCTCGGGTATTGTCTGCGACCAGTCCATCCGCATTGCGGGCGACGTGTTCACCAAGGACATCCTGGACTATATGCGCCGCCAGCACAACCTGCTGATAGGCGAGCGCTCTGCCGAGAAGATCAAGATTGAAGTGGGCGCGGCCCTCACCGAGATCGAGAACCCGCCTGCCGACTACGAAATACGCGGACGCGACCTGATGACAGGCATCCCGAAGGTAATCAAGGTCACCTACCAGGAAATCGCCATCGCGCTGGATAAGTCTGTTTCTAAGATTGAAGAGGCCGTGCTGAAGGCCCTGGAGATTGCCCCGCCCGAGCTTTCTGCCGACATATATGACAACGGCATCCACCTGACGGGCGGCGGCGCGCTGCTGCGCGGCCTGGACAAGCGCCTGGCCGCCAAAACGAAGCTGCCCATCCACATTGCCGAGGACCCATTAAGAGCCGTGGTGCGGGGCACAGGGGCCGCCATCAAGAACATCGAAGGATTTAAGAACGTGCTGCTGACGTAACAGGACTTCATGCGGAATCTTTTTGCATTTATATACCGGTTCCGTGCGTTCCTCGTGTTTGTGTTGCTGGAGGTGCTGTGCGTGTACCTGATCGTGCGGTATAACACGTACCAGGGTGCCGCGTTCTTCAACTCTGCCAACAAGTATGTGGGGCAGGTGCTGGAGTACCAGCGGGGCATCACCGACTACTTCCGGCTAAGCTCCGTCAACAACACGCTGGCCCGCGAGAACGCGGAGCTGCGCAGGGAACTGATGCAGTACCGCGTGCAGCAGGAGTCTGACAGCACCGCAGCCCTGGACACCACCCTTTACCTTGCCTCCGACACCAGCCGCACGGCGCCCTACCTGCTGCACGCGGGCCGGGTCATCAACAACTCCGTGCGCCGCATGAACAACTACCTGACGCTTGCCATCGGCTCGGCCGACGGCGTGGAGCCGGGCATGGGCGTGATTTCGCCCGACGGCGTGGTGGGCCGCGTGAAGACGGTGTCCGAGCATTACGCCACGGTTACCTCTGTGCTGCACTCCCAGATGCTGGTTTCCGCCAAAATCAAGAAAGACGACACCTTCGGCACCATCAAATGGACCGGCGGCGACTACCGCACCGCGATGCTCGAGTACATCCCGCTGCACGTGCATCCCGAGGAAGGCGACACGGTGGTGACGAGCGGTTTCAACACGGTGTTTCCGGAGGGCATCCCGGTGGGCACCATCGCCTCGGTGGAGAAGGAGCAGGACAAGAGCTTTTACACGATAAAGGTGCGGCTGGCGGTCGACTTTGCGCAGCTGTCTTATGTGTACGTGGTGGAGAACACGACCATGTACGAGCGGGAGAATTTAGAACAACAAGCAGGCGTGGTGACGGATGATCAGTAGCTTTGGCATAAAATATATCCTACAGTTTTTTCTGTTCGTGGCGCTGCAGATTCTGCTGCTCGACAACCTCGTGCTTTTCGGCACCGGCTTCTGCTTTGTATATGTGGCTTTCCTGCTGTTCCTCCCGCTGGGTATCAACAGGTTGTGGCTGCTGCTGCTCGGGTTCCTGGTTGGCTTCACGGTGGATATGTTTTACGACACAGTGGGCATACACGCCGCGGCAAGCGTGCTGCTGGCCTTTTTAAGGCCCCACGTATTGAACCTTCTGACGCCCCGCGATGGTTACGATACCAGTGATTCTGTTAACATACACGTGATGGGGTGGCGCTGGTTTCTGGCTTATTCGTTTACACTGATTCTGTTCCACCATGCGGCAGTTTTCTTCCTGGAAACAATCAACTTTCAGGCGGCTTTGTACACCCTGAGCAAGATTCTCCTCAGCACGCTTTTCACGGCTATTGTAATGGTGATACTGCAACTCCTGTTCTTTTCGCCTAAACGGGAACGGATAGATTACCGATGAACTATTTAGAAAACCGCAAATACGTCATTCAGGGCATCTTTATACTGGTGGGTGCCGTTTTTGCCCTCCGGCTGTTCTACATCCAGGTGGTGGACAGCAGCTACAAGCAGGCGGCCGAAACCAATGCCATCAAGCCGGTTATCCAATACCCTTTCCGGGGCCTGATTTACGACCGCAACGGGGAGTTACTGGTGCAGAACACACCTGTGTATGACATGATGGTGGTGCCCAAAGAGGTGCAGGAACTGGATACCATGCGCCTGGTGGAGCTTGTGAACCTGCCGCTGGAGGATGTGCGGGAGCGCCTGAAGAAGGCCCGCGCCTACTCCTACGTGCAGCCCTCCGCCTTTTACCAGAAACTCAGCACCCAGGAGTTCGCCCGCATCCAGGGCAGCCTCATCGACTTTCCCGGCTTCTATATAAACGCCCGCACGGCCCGGGGTTACCCGCACCAGAGCCTGGCGCATGCGCTGGGGTATATAGCCGAAATCAGCCCAAGGCAGCTGGAGGACTCGGCCTACAGCGACTACCGCCCCGGCGACTATATCGGCAAGAGCGGCATTGAGCTGGAGTATGAGGAGTACCTGATGGGCAAGCGCGGCGTGAAGTACAAGATGGTGAACGTGCGCGGCGTGGAGAAGGGCTCGTTTAAGGATGGCGCCTACGACACGCTCTCCGTAGCCGGAAAGAACCTCATCAGCACCATCGACCTTGACCTGCAGCAATATGGCGAGTTCCTGATGAACGGGGCGAAGGGAAGCGTGGTGGCCATCGAGCCCAAGACCGGCGAGGTGCTGGCTTATATATCAGCCCCGTTCTACGACCCGAACCTGTTCACGGGCAAGGACTACGGAAAGAACTATATGGAGCTGCTGAGCGAGCCCAACAAAACGATGTTCAACCGCCCGGTGATGGCGAGCAGCAACCCGCCCGGCTCCATTTTTAAGCTGGCGCAGGCGCTCGTGGGGCTGCAGGAGGGTGTTATCACACCCGGTACCGGCTACCCCTGCAACCAGAGCCTGGTGAAGTGCTCGCACGCCCACGCGGCGCCCACCAACCTGAGCACCGCCATCCAGACCTCCTGCAACCCTTATTTTTACCAGGTGTTCCGGGCCATCGTGAACCAGGGGAAATCCAAAAACACTTACAAGGACACCGCCATCGGCCTGGCCGACTGGCGCGAGCAGATCACCACCTTCGGCTTCGGCAGGGAGCTCGGCATCGACCTGCCAAATGAGAAAGAGGGCATCATCGCCTCCACCGCCATGTACGACCGCATATATGGGGAGAACCGCTGGAAGTTTTCCACCATATACTCCCTCAGCATCGGGCAGGGCGAGTTGGGCGTCACGCCTTTGCAAATGGCCAATTTTATGGCGACCATTGCAAACAGGGGCTACTACATCACGCCGCACATCATCCGCTCCATCGGCGAGAGGGGGGAGCCGCTGCCGGAGTACCAGGAGCGACATTACACCGCCGTGGAGTCACGCCACTTTGACCCGGTGATAGAAGGCATGTCGGCTGTGGTGAAGTCGGGGACGGGACGGAACGCGTCGCTGGAGAAAATGGGCATTGAGGTGTGCGGCAAAACGGGCACGGCCGAGAACCCCCAGGGCAAGGACCATGCGGTGTTTGTGGCGTTTGCCCCGAAGGATGACCCAAAGATAGCCATTGCGGTGTATGTGGAGAACGCGGGCTTCGGAGCACAGTCGGCGGCGCCTATTGCGGGCCTGATGATAGAGCAGTACCTGACAGACTCCGTTACCCAGAAGAAGAAGGAAGACTGGGTGCTGAGCAGAGAGTATCTTAATATTGACTAAGGAATGGGAGTAGAGCAGAAAGTACTGGGCAGCAGCAGGGGGATTGTGTCGCCTGTGGCGGGCAGGCATACGTCCGGCAGCCGCCTGCTCCAGAACATGGACTGGGTAACGGTGCTGCTGTATTTCCTGCTGGTGGCGCTGGGCTGGATGAACATATACGCCGCCGTGTACAGCCCCGACAATGTGGTGAACATCATGAGCTTCGATATCAACTCAGGCAAGCAACTGGTGTGGATTGCGGCCTCGCTGCTGCTCATCGTGGTGCTGCTGGTGGTGGATTACAAGGTGTATGAGCATCTTGCGTACCCTATATATGGCGCTGTCATCCTGCTCTTGCTGGTGACGCTGGCAGTGGCCGAGCCGATTGCCGGCTCCAGGTCGTGGCTCGATTTGGGGGGAGGCATCCGGCTGCAGCCGGCCGAGCTGGCAAAGTTTGCCACGGCCCTGGCCGCCTCCAGGTTTCTGAGCACCATCAGCCTGCGCCAGCAGAACTTCAAAGACCAGATGAAGCTTGCGGCCATTACGCTGCTGCCTCCGGCCATCATCATCCTGCAGAACGAGACAGGCTCGGCCCTGGTGTTTGCCGCTTTTATCCTGGCTTACTTCCGGGAGGGCATGTCGCCGCTGATCCTGATTATCGGCGGCTCCGTGGCCGCCATTTTCATCCTCACGCTCCTCATCCCGAAACTGTACCTGATTCTGGCGCTTACGGTGCTGCTCGCGCTGGCCACCTGGCTCGACTACCGCCTGCTGCGCCGCTACAAGACGATGATCGCTCTGTGGACCCTTATCGTGGGGATGATCTTCAGCGTGGACTTTTTTGTGAACAACGTGCTGCAGCCGCACCAGCAGAACCGCATCAAGGCGCTCATCAACCCGGAGGCGGACCCGCTGGGCTATGGCTGGAACGTGACCCAGTCTAAAATAGCGATTGGCTCCGGCGGCTTCTGGGGCAAGGGATTCCTGGAGGGCACCCAGACCAAGTTTGACTTTGTGCCGGAGCAAAGCACCGACTTTATCTTCTGCACCATCGGCGAGGAGCAGGGCTGGGTGGGCAGCACCGTGCTGATTGCCCTGTTCGTGCTCCTGCTGATCCGTATCGTGCGGGTGGCAGAGCGGCAGAAATCTGTTTTCGGGCGCACCTACGGGTACTGCGTGGCCTCCATTATCTTCTTCCACTTCCTGGTGAACGTAGGCATGACGATTGGGCTGGCGCCCGTGGTGGGCATCCCGCTGCCTTTCTTCAGCTACGGCGGCTCCTCGCTGTGGTCTTTCACCATTCTGCTGTTCATCCTCATCGCCATCGACGCCAACCGCAGCCAGGACCTGGCCCGTTAGCACCACATTCCTGCCTGTAAAGCAAGCTGCTTTCCGGGCAGGAAACCATTGGCTATATATAAAAGAAGCGGGGCAGCCATATGCAGCTGCCCCGCTTCTTTTATATATAGCCTGTCACGGTGGTCCTTGCTTGAAGTTCTGACTGGCTGCTGATATAGCATCCGCAGAAAACCCGGCAGGCTGTGCTCTCTACTGGTTCTTGTCCCAGGCCTCAAACGTCTCGGAGGGGACATCATGGCTGAAGGTCTTTTTGAGTTCCAGCGTTTCGCCATCTTTGATATCAAAGTACTTGTAAGAATAGGCCAGACTACCGCTTTGCGAGGATTTCATCAGAACCACGTAAACAAAGTACTTTCCGGGCTCGATGGGCTCGTTCATATGGTCGCCTACCGATCCGTACTTTGCCGACTTGTATTCTCCGGAATTTTTGTCGTAGAGAGAGCCGATGTGTATGTCAGAACCCGAGGCTTCCACATCAAAATCCCTGTCCTCGGCGGGCCATATATGAATAATGGCTTTTGCAGGCTCCCGTTTGATTGAGCCGGAGGATGCTTTCACCTCTTTCCTTACTTCAACATCAATCGTGGTTTCCTGTGGCCCCGTATCAGCCTCGTCATCTTGGCAGGCAGTCAGGAACAGGCACAGGAGTAGGGGAAGCAATAATATTTTTTTCATGAGCGTAATTGTTAAAGAATAATTGATAATAAAAGGGTTAAACGATCAGGTGATATGACGGCTTTTGCGGATCATGACTTAATACGGCTTGCTGTTTATATAGTTATACCTCTTTATTTGGGTGGTATAAGCTTCGCTGCCATGTATTAAATTGACTGCGACAACCGGGCAACAGCTTCATGCTGCCCCCTTGTTTGGTTGCTCGTTGGGAGAGAGGCACTTACTGCACTGGCACTCGTTTCAGAGAACTTGCAGGGGCAATCTACCAAAGGATATACGCAGCAGTGCCTAGATTATTGCAGCTGCCGAAACTTTAAGGAGAGGCCTCCAGTGCAATGCAGGCGCCTCAGGTTGCCTGAGGCTGGGCAGACAGAGCTTAACCCAATAAAAAAGCCGCTCAAAGAAAGCGGCTTTAGAGTGTACCAGGAGCGGGAATCGAACCCGCACGGCCTTGCGGCCACAAGATTTTAAGTCTTGCGTGTCTACCAATTCCACCATCCCGGCAAGCTCCAGGGGCGGGCCCCGAAGTGTAGACTGTAAAAAGCAAAGACGTTGTGGTCTACAACGTCTTTGCTTTTGTGTGCTGAGCGGGAGACGGGATTCGAACCCGCGGCCTCGACCTTGGCAAGGTCGCGCTCTACCAACTGAGCTACTCCCGCTTTTGTTATTCCCAAACCACGCAGTGATTTAGTGTTGCAAAGATATAGACAAAATCTTACTTGTCAATAGCCGCCTCCAAAAAAATCTCCTCCCCGGCCCTTTATTCCTGATTTTCAGGATTAAACTTTTCAGAAGCCGCCTGCTGCACCGGTATGGCCGCTGAAGTAATAACACTGCCTTTCAGCCACTCTATATATATAACAGCCCTCAAAATTATATATAAACCGGCAGGCCCTGCCGCGTCAGGTAAAGGGCTGTATATAAACGGCAGCAGGCAGCTGAGGTGTCAATGCTTTACCGACTTCCCTTGTAGCAGCATTTTCAGCTCGTTCAGCTTCAGGAGCGCCTCCACCGGGGTGATAGTGTTGATGTCCAGGTTTTCCATCAGTTCTTTCAGGCGCACCAGCTGCGGGTCGTGCAGCTCGAACATGCTAAGCTGGTAATTGCTTTTGGGCACTTCCTTCATCTTCTGCTGCGGCGCCTGCTCCGACACTTTCTCTTTTTCGAGGTGGTGCATGATCTCGTCGGCGCGCAGCACCACGTTGTTGGGCATGCCCGCCATCTGCGCCACGTGTATCCCGAAGCTGTGCTCGCTGCCGCCCTCCACCAGCTTCCGCATAAACAGGATTTTCCCACCTGCCTCCTTCACCGACACGTTGAAGTTCTTCACGCGGGGCAGGTCCTCGGCCAGTTGGTTCAGCTCGTGGTAATGCGTGGCGAAAAGTGTTTTGGCCCTGAACTTCGGGTGGTTGTGCAGGTGCTCCACGATGGCCCAGGCAATGGAGATGCCGTCGTAGGTGCTGGTGCCGCGGCCAATCTCGTCCATCAGCACCAGGCTGCGGTCTGAGAGGTTGTTCAGGATGCTGGCCGTCTCCGTCATCTCCACCATAAACGTAGACTCGCCCTTCGAGAGGTTGTCTGAGGCGCCCACGCGGGTGAAAATCTTGTCGATGATGCCCAGGTTGGCGGCGGCGGCCGGCACAAAGGAGCCAATCTGCGCCATCAGCACAATCAGGGCCGTCTGGCGCAGCAACGCGCTCTTGCCAGCCATGTTGGGGCCGGTGATGATGATGATCTGCTGGGCCTCGTGGTCGAGGAAGATGTCGTTGGGCACGTAGGCCTCCCCCAGCGGCAACTGCTTCTCAATGACCGGGTGGCGGCCGCTCTTTATCTCCAGCACATGGCTGTCGCTCACGTCGGGCTTCACGTAGTGGCTGCTCAGGGCAATTCCGGCAAAGGAACTGAGGCAGTCGATGATGCCGATGACCCGGGCGTTCTGCTGCACCTGCGCCACATAGTCGAGGGCGTGCAGCACCAGATCGTTGAACAGGCCGAATTCGATGGTGAAGATGCGCTCCTCGGCGTTCAGGATCTTCTCCTCGTAGGTCTTCAGCTCTTCCGTTATATACCGCTCCGCATTCACCAGCGTCTGCTTGCGTATCCAGGAGGCGGGCACCTTGTCTTTGTGGGCGTTGCTGACCTCCAGGTAATACCCGAACACTTTGTTGTAGGCAATTTTGAGGGAGCCGATGCCCGTGTTTTTGACTTCGCGCTGCTGCAGCTGCGCCAGGTAGTCCTTGCCCGAGAAGGCAATGCTCCGCAGTTCGTCCAGCTCGGCGTTCACGCCCTCGTTTATCATGTTGCCCTGGTTGGTGAGCATGGGCGGCTCCGGCTTCAGCACGTTCCGGATTTCCTCCCGCAGCCCGTCGCAGGGAGCCAGTTGCGCGGCCAGCCGCTGCAGGGCCGGTATATCACTAAGCGCCAATGCCTTTTGAATGGGCAGAATAGCCTCCAGCGCCTTTGCCAACTGCACCAGCTCGCGCGGGTTTACGCGGCGCACTGCCACTTTCGAGATCAGCCGCTCCAGGTCGTTTATCTGCTTCAGGTGCTGCGTGAGCTCGGCCAGCAGTCCGCTGTGCTTTGTCAGGGCCTCCACGGTGTCAAGGCGGCGGCGGATTTGGGCCACGTCTTTCAGCGGCAGCACTACCCACTTCTTCAGCAGGCGCCCCCCCATGGGCGTCACGGTCTGGTCGAGCACCTGTATGAGCGGCACGCCCTCGGGGTGCTGCGGAAACAGCAGCTCCAGGTTGCGCACCGTGAAGCGGTCGAGCCATACATACTTATCCTCCTCGAGGCGCGAGATGGTGGCGATATGGCTGATCTCGTGGTGCTGCGTTTCGGAGAGGTAGTGCAGGATAGCGCCCGCCGCAATGATGCCTTCCGCCATGCCCTCGATACCAAAGCCCTTGAGCGAAGCGGTCTTGAAATGGCGCGTCAATGACTCGTAGGCTGTGTCGTGGTTAAACACCCAGGGCTCCAGCGCATAATACCGGAAGTCGGGGCCGTAATTTTCTATGAAGGTTTCTTTCTCGCGCTTGCAGAACAGCACCTCGGCCGGGGCCAGGCTCTGCAGCAGTTTGCTGATATAGCTCTTGTCGCCCTGCGCGGTGATGAACTCCCCGGTGGACACATCCAGAAAAGAGATGCCAGTTTCTGTCTTGCCGAAATGCACGGCCGCCAGGTAATTGTTGCTGCGCCTCTCCAGCACCTGGTCGTTGAAGGACACGCCGGGGGTAACGAGTTCCGTCACGCCCCGCTTCACGATGCCTTTCACCGATTTAGGGTCTTCCAGCTGGTCGCAGATGGCCACGCGCTCCCCGGCCCGCACCAGTTTGGGCAGGTAGGTGTCGAGGGAGTGGTGCGGGAAACCGGCCAGGGCCACTTCGGAGGAGGAACCGGCACCGCGCTTGGTCAGCACAATGTCGAGGATTTTGCTGGCCTTAATGGCATCCTCCCCAAAGGTTTCGTAAAAGTCGCCCACCCTGAACAGCAGCAGCGCCCCCGGGTGCTTCCCCTTGATGACGTTGTACTGTTTCATGAGCGGGGTAACGCTGCCGTTTTCTGCCTTCATACTTCTATATTTGATGCTTTCGCAGATGCGCAAGCAATGATAATGTCTAAGTTATATATCAGAGGAGGTTTTTATAGATAAACCCCTCTGTTGCTCTTCAGGGGATTCCTAAACCCTGGTATTCTTTCCTGATGTTACCGCTTCGGATTTGTAATCCGAAACTTCATGAGTGGCGGGTTAATTATCCCCCTGTCTGCCGTAGCTGTTGGTTTCGGTAGCGGATTGCAAATCCGAAGCTATTATACTTCCGGATTATAAATCCGGAAGAGCTATATGGTTTGCTCCCCGAACATTCCTGTCCGACAGGATGGGTTTCGGATTTTTCAATCCAAAACAGCTATACAACAGTTAAGCCATTTAAGCCTTTCACAATCGAGCCATTTAACCATCCACAGCCGCCAATCCACAATCAGTATCCCGTTTGACTTTTGCCCAAAACCGCCAGACCTTTGCAGCAGCGCTGGAAACAAAAGGTCTTATGTCTAAAGTCTTGCGTCTAAAAAATATGCGGAAACTCTCGATGGACGAACTCAACCGGGACTCGGTGGAGGACTTCAAAAATAAGAAAAAAATACCGTTAGTCTTGGTGCTCGACAATGTGCGCAGCCTGAATAATGTGGGTTCGGTGTTCCGGACGGCCGATGCGTTTATGGTGGAGAAAGTATACCTCTGCGGCATTACCGGCACGCCTCCGCACCGCGACATCGAGAAAACGGCCCTCGGCGCAACGGAGTCGGTGGCGTGGGAGCACGCGCCCGACACGCTGGAACTGGTGAAGCAACTGCAGGCCGACGGCTACCATATATGCGCCGTGGAGCAGGCGGAGAACAGCACGATGCTGAACGGCTTTCAGCCGGAACCGGGGCAGCCATATGCTTTTGTGCTGGGCAACGAGGTGATGGGCGTGGAGCAGGAGGTGGTGAGCGTGGCGGAGGTGGTGCTGGAGATTCCGCAGTTCGGTACCAAACACTCACTAAACATCTCCGTGGCCGCAGGCGTTGTGGTGTGGGATTTCCTGAGCAAGACACTGGCGCAGCAGGCTTAGCCCGGCTATATATGCGCTGTTGGAATACATATATAGCCCGAGCAGAGTATTATTCCCCTCCTCGGAGGGGTAGGGGTGGGTTTCGAGTTATCGGAATTCGCTCAAATTTATATATGGCAACCTGAGTTATATAGAAAGCACTGGCCTGGTTGGCGCTTTTTCTTTTCAGGAGCAGGCAATGGTAAGGAATTGCCGATTTCTCACCATATGCGATATATGCGGCGGCAGCTTCGTAAAAAAAGGCGCCCATCATTAAACCTTCGTCGCGCTGCCTTGTCATATAATCAGAATTTCCCAAGCCCTGCATGACAGGGGGAAAGCTTTTGCCACCGTTGGGGCCAATTATTTGGGCTGTACCAGCCTATTGCCCGAGTTGCCTGCTACTGTTTCCGATTGAACACAAACTACCGCCACCAAAACTATGAAAACACATCATCATTCCCTTTTCCTGTTACTCTTCCTTTTTCCGCTTGCCCTGCTGGCGCAAAACCCCCAGGGCACCACACAGGGCCGCGTCAGCGGCACTCTGGTGCAGGGCGAAGCGAAAAGCCCCGTCGGATTCGCCAACGTGGTACTACTCGCGCTCCCGGATTCCAGCCTGACCACGGGCGCCACCACCGGTATGGACGGCACCTTTTTGCTCGACCGCGTGCCGCTGGGGCAGTACGTGCTGCGTGCATCCAGAGTGGGATATAGAACCCGTTATGTGCCGGACATACGCGTGACGCAGGCGCAGCCCCAGGTGGCGCTGGGGAGTGTGTCGCTGAATGCCGGCGCCACCCAGCTGAGCGAGGTGGAGGTGACGGCGGAGGAGGCGCTGGTGGAATACGCGCTCGATAAGCGGGTGGTGAACGTGAGCCAGGACATCAACGCGCAGAGCGGGACGGTGGCCGAGGTGATGCAGAGCCTGCCGTCGGTAACAGTGGATATAGACGGCAACGTGGCCATGCGCGGCAGTTCCAACGTCACCATCCTGGTAGACGGCAAGCAGTCTTCGCTCTCGAATATTCCGCTGGACCAGATTCCGGCCAACCTCATCGAAAGCATTGAGCTGATTACCAACCCATCGTCCAAATATAACCCCGAGGGCACCTCCGGCATCATCAACCTGGTGCTGAAGAAAGAGAAGAAGCCCGGCTTCAACGGCGTTGCCTCTGTAACGGCGGGCACCTACGACAACTACAACGCCTCCCTGAACCTGAACTACCGCTACAACAAGTGGTCGCTGCACGGGGGCTACGATTTCAGGCAGCGCACGCGGCCCGGCAGCAGCGACAGCTTCACCGAAAACTATTACCTCGACAGCCTGACCGGCCGCATCGACAGCACCAGTTACCGCCTGCAGGAAGGGGACCGCAACAGCCTTGACCTGTCAAACAACTTCCGCATCGGCGCCGACTATTACCTCACCCCGAACCATACGCTGTCGGCTTCGGCCCTGTACCGTGTCGGCCAGGACGAGGGCTCCAACAACATCCTGTACCGCTTCGAGGACGAGAACCGCCTGCTGCAGAGCACCAGCCGCCGCATCACCGAGGATATGGAAGACGAGCAGGCGATGGACCTGACGCTGGGCTACCGGCAGACCTTCGGCCGCAAAGGGCAGGAACTGACGGCGGACGCGGTATATACTACCAACGTGGATGTGGAGGAGAGCATTTTCCGGCAGCTATATGAAAATGGTGACTCGGAGTCACTGCCCGAGGTGCAGCAGACGTTCGTCGATGACAGCAACACCGAGTTCGTGGCCAAAGCCGACTATGTGCATCCCATCTCGGAAGACAGTCGCCTCGAAACCGGCTTCCGCACCACGTATGAACAACTGGATGAGGACTCCCGCTTTTTTGACCTGGACAACACTACTGACGAACTGGTGTACAACCCGCTGCAGAGCAACCATTTTGTGTATGACGAGCAGGTGTACGCCATATATGGCAACTACAGCAACAAGTTCAAGTCATTGAGCTTCCAACTGGGGCTTCGGGCCGAGCAGACTTTTACCAAAGCCGACCAGCGCACCTCCGACGAGGTGTTCCATAACGACTATTTCAGCCTGTTCCCGAGCCTCTTCATCACCAACGACTTCGACGAGAACAACAAGGTGCAGTTTAGCTACAGCCGCCGCATCAACAGGCCGCGGAGCCGCTTCCTCAATCCTTTCGTGGACATGACAGATCCGTACAACACGCGGTTTGGAAACCCGGAGCTGCGGCCGGAGTTCATCAACTCGCTGGAACTGGGCTACCTGCGCTACTGGGGCGACATCTCCTTTAACTCAAGCGTCTTCTTCCGCCACACCACCGATGAGATAGACTGGTTCCGCACCGTTACCACCGTAATCGTGGATAGCGTGGAGGTGCCGGGCACGAAGACTACTTTCCTGAACCTGGCGAGCAACTCCTCCTATGGGATTGAGCTGGGGCTGAATTACCCGATTGCGAAGTGGTGGCAGGTCAACGCCAACGCCTCGGGCTTCCGGACGCAGCTGAGCACCATGCAGGGCGACACAGAACTGAGCAGCAGCCAGCTGAGCTGGGACGCGAAACTCAACTCCACCATGACGGTTTGGAAAGACCTGGATATCCAACTCTCCGCCTTTTACCGCGCGCCTACCGCCGATATACAGGGCCGCCGGGAGCAGATGTTCAGCACTGATTTTGCCATGAAGAAGGACGTGCTGAAAAAGAAGGCCACGGTGTCGCTGCGCGTGTCGGATGTCTTCAACACCCGCCAGTTCAACTTCCTCAGCTACGGCCCCGAGTTCAGGACAGAGAGCGAGAACAGGCGCCAGTCGCGCATCATCTACCTTGGTTTCACCTACCGCATCAACAGCGACGAGAACCAGAACAACCGCCGCCAGCGCAACGGCAACGACCAGGAGCAAGGCGGCGATATGGACGAGGGATTTGAGTAGAACCTCACCCCGGCCCTCTCCTTTTGAAGAGGGCCCCTGCCCCAAAACAGGAGAGAGTTGAAGTATATCACTTCATGTAAATTGATTCATGCGACAGCTTATATATAAATCCGGTCAGATGGAACGTTAAACTCTATCCGGCCGGATTTATACATGCCAACACCATATAGAATCCAACAGCCCGCCACCCGCTCCCGTATCTAACACCAACCAACACCACTTTACATGCAGCCAAGCACACCGAGCCGCCTCCCCATCATCGACATGCACTGCGACCTTTTGGTATACCTGACGGATGTGCCCGGCTCGACGCTGGAAAAAGTGGAGGAGATTGGCTGCAACCTGCCGGCACTAGCGGCAGGCAACGTGAAGCTGCAGGTGATGGCGCTCTACTCCGCGGCGGGCCCCGGCAGCAGCGACTACGCTGCTCTGCAGCGCGACATGTTCCGGCAACTGGCCGAAGCGGA
This sequence comes from Pontibacter russatus, assembly GCF_009931655.1. Taxonomy (NCBI): domain Bacteria; kingdom Pseudomonadati; phylum Bacteroidota; class Cytophagia; order Cytophagales; family Hymenobacteraceae; genus Pontibacter; species Pontibacter russatus. The sequence continues at coordinate 3,108,394 of NZ_CP047984.1, forward strand.
GAGCAACTGCCTGACCGCCGTCAACGATATAAACAGCCTGCGCCAGGCGCTTCAAAGCGAGAGCGGCGTGGGGATGGTGGCGGCCATCGAGAATGCCGCCGGGTTTTGCGAGGCCGACGAGCCGCTGGAGGACGGGTTTAAAAAGCTGGAGAAGATTATCACCGCCTGCGGCCGCGTGCTATATATCAGCTTCACACACCACACCGAGAACCGCTTCGGCGGGGGCAACATGAGCCACAAAGGCATCACGCGCGACGGGAAAATGCTGCTCGACTACCTGCACGGCCGCCGCATTGCCGTGGATATGTCCCACACCAGCGATGCCCTCGCCCACGACATCCTCACCCATATAGACCGGGAGCGCCTTGATGTTCCGGTTATCGCCAGCCACTCCAATTTCAGGCCGGTGTGGGAGCACAACCGTAACCTGCCCGACGAACTGACCCAGGAGATCATCCACCGCCGGGGCCTGATTGGGGTAAACTTCGTGCGTGCCTTCCTGCACACTGACGACCCCGAGGCACTGCTGCACCACATCCGCTACGGGCTGAGCCAAGGGGCGCAGGACGCCATCTGCTTTGGCGCCGACTACTTCTATTTCGCGGATTGCCCGGACCCCAGCCGTTTCCCGTTTTACCACAAGGCGCACGAGGAGGCGGCCACCAGCTACGGGTATATACTAGAACGGCTGCAGCAGGAACTCCCGCAGGACCAACTGGCGCGGCTGGCTTACCAGAACGCACAGCGGTTTATCGAGCGCATCTGGAGCTGATTTTTCCTTGTTTATATAGAGGCAGCGGCTTTATGCTCACTTGCCCGCAACTTTATTCTCGATCAGGAGGTATTGGTTTGTATCAGGAATTTATTATATTTATACGATGCTATATATAGCTTGCCGAAATCCTTTGGCTTAAACCTGTGTGGCTTCTGTCTAACCAATAAACCTACACCTATGAAATTTATCGGGCTGCTCCTGTTTCTGGCAGGTATCGTGTCGCTGCTTCTGGAATTTACCGGAGCCAACCTTGTCGTGCTGAACTGGCTGGACCAGTTTGGCGAAACAGGCAGCTTGGCCATCCGCATCGGGGTAACGCTGCTCGGCGGAATTATATACTACCTGCGCCGCCACGACGATTAGGCCAATCTGAAATTTTCTGTATTTTATCCGCCGCGCCTAACGTGCATCAGCAAAAGGGTGCGGCAAGCAGACCATATAGGCGTATCAGGGGCTGGCCAGCTCAGCCTTGTTCACTCTCCCCATTCTGAGAGCAGCTGCCTGATTTGAGTAAGGTGACTTTCGGCAAAACCAGGCGGTGTTGCCAACGCTGAAGGAACAGCTACTGCAACACCGCTTGGTTTTTCCTCAATTTTTTTCCTCTGCTTTGAATTCCGGGCAATGCTCCTGCGCTTACGTTAATTTAGCAGGAGCATCGTTATATATAAAGGAGGATAAATACAAAGGTTGTTGGTTTTTAGATGCTTATGATAGAAGGAGGCTGTGGCGGCTGCCTTGTTCGGCAAGAAGGGTTGCAGGAGAGAGATGCCCTTTGGGGCTGAAGCGTGACTCCGGCGGTGCCCAGGGCATAAAATAATATATAGAACGTTTGCCATACGGGCCAAAACTCCGTATATCATTTTACAGCACCCGTACTATACCAACATCACAAAACACAACGTTAACCCCGACGGCTCATGGATGCTCAGGAATACTCGCCGCTCTACATACAGATAAATGAGCTGTACATCGACACGGTGGTGATAGACGACACAGAGTTTATCACGCTCTGGTGTTTTACCGTGCTCGACGATGAGTATAAGTTTGTGTACCTGGGTTGCGATTTCTGCCAGTTTAACCAAATACTGATTGCGGCCGGCGACAAGGGGAAGGAGATCGCCCTGCACATGGCCAACGTCCTCAACCAGCCGTATGATGTGCCCACGCTCATCCCCATCAAAGAGCAGTTCGACGAGTACCTGGAGCTGACGAGCCACGACATCATCGTGTATGAGCCCATGGCCGTGGAAGACGATTTCGAAGAATACGACGAAGAGGACGAGGACCTGCCGATAGAGCAGCTGTTCGGCGGGAAGCCCAACAAGACGCAGCAGAAGTACCTGATTTACCAGCTCGACAAGCTGTATCCCTCCAAGGTGTTTGAACCCGAGAAAATCATACACGAAGAGCTGGTGGACTGCTTTGAGGATGACTCACTGGAGCTTGCCCAACTGTATTACGACTATATGAACGCCGTGGAAAACGGCTATTCCGAAGGCGAGGCCCGCCAGGTGGCCGGTCTCGAAAAAGAACTCTTCTTCCGGATGGCCCGTAAAGCCGCCGATCTCTGGAAGTAGGCTGCTTTTCCTATATGCCTGTCCTCGGGCATCGGCCTGCGCGGCTATATAAAGTCAGGCCTCTCATATTGAATTCCGGTATTGCCATCCCACTGTCTGTATATCCCTTATTGTTTAAGGCTGCTAATTTCTGCGAGGCAAGCCTTTGGGCAGCGGCAAAAGGGACCTTCCTGCACACCGATTTATATATAAATCACACAACTTACTGCTCCGCCACCACCACAGAGTCAGGTTGGGCCAACAGGTCCAGCTCTTCCCGCAGATGCGCCCGCATGCCCATCAGCCAATTGCGGGTTTCCTGGTCGTCGGCTTTGCTGAGTGCCTCTTCGTAGCGGTCCAGCTGCGCGAGGTGCGTGCTGACGATGAAGTCGCGGTAGCGGGTGTCGAACTCCTCGCCCTCCAGCAGCATGAATTCCTGCACCAGGCCTTTATCCGCTTCACCGAGGCTGTCGGGCAGTTGTATCCGCTTGTTTTTCGCCACCAGCCTCCGTAGCCGCTCCAGGGCCTGCGTATGGAAATCGGCTGACCGCCTGCCCAGGTTCCGTATGTTTTCAGTTCCTCCTTTCTCTGTGGCCATATCGCTTATCTCTGTTTGCAGGAGGTTGCTGCTGGCGGCATAGTCCCAGAAGGCAGGATCGTGCTGCAGGCTTTGGGCAACGGTAATTGTATTTGTCTCACCTTCGGGAGAGGACTTGCCGCAGGCAAGCAGCAGCAGGAATGCAGCGTAAAAAGGGATAAGTCGAAGTTTATCAGCTAACATATGGACAGGTTCAGGCAGTGTGGTTTTATGACTATACTACGTATGCTGCAAGTTTGGTTGGGGCCAGCGAAAACTTCCGTAAAAAGTACAGCCATGCCTGCCTGGTGTGCCACACGCTTTGGGGCGGCCGCGTCAGAAGGTGTAGGTTTTCCGCACCACGGTCAGGTTGCTTTCCCGGCCCTGCTCGGCAATCACGTGGGCTGGTTTCGGCTGTTTCACCAGTTGCTGCGGCAGCCCGATGCGCTGGTCGTAGAGGTGGAGGGTGAGCGGAGTGCCGGACTTCAGCCGGAGTTCCAGTTCCACCTCTTTGTTGGTAGGCAGGCCGTGCAACCGTGTAAAAAACACCGGTCCCTGCGGCGCTTCCAGCGGCTGCAGTTGCAGCGGCTCGCCTGCCAGCGAAACACCCAGCAGGGCGTCGGGCGTTTGCGGTGCCAGCACCAGTTCGAGGTGGGCCGCCCGGCGCGGGGAGGACAGGCGCAGGCGCAACAGGCGCTCGCCTCCTGCCACCGAGTCCAGCATCACCTCCGCTTTGGGGGCGGGCAGCGGCAGCGCTTCGGCTCCGCTCTTCAGGTACTGGATGCCGGCGTGCGGGTAAATTTCTGTTAATGGCCCCGTGGTAGCCTGTTTAAAGAACTGGGTGTTCCAGTCGTCGGTGGTCTGGAAGGCGGAGGCCCAGTAAGCCTTGCCGGTGTCGGTGTTGAGGAAGTAGCTGACGTGGCTGTGCAGGGGGCGCTGGGGAGAAGGCTTTTCGTGGTCGATGGCGCGGGCCACCTCCAGGCCGCCCGCCAGCAGCAGCGCCAGGGGCAGCAGCGGCACACCGCGCCAGCTAAAGCTGCGCTCGATGACGCGGAGCAGGGGCAGCAGCAGGCCCAGCAGCAGCACAAAAAGCGCCACCATCGCCATGGGCAACTGCAGGGCGAATGCCACGAACACTACCTGCACTATCGGCATCATCAGAAAAACAGCAGGCACAGCCGCCGCCAGCAGAAGCAGCGCAAACCGGAAGTTTACTTTTGGCAATGCGTATAGCCCCGTCAGGAAAACGGCCAATACGCCCGCCAGGGAGAATAGCAGCGGAAACAGCAGCAGGTAGGCCGCATTGGGCACCAGCACGTACAGCACCACCATCAGTACAAACTGGAACACCAGCACGCCCATCACCAGCGAGAACAGGCGCAGCCAGCGCGACACCAGCCAGCTCAGCAGCAGGAACAGGCCCAGCGCCAGCAGCAGGTAAGCGATAAAAAAGTAATCGGCGCTGTATAAGCCGTTGAAGGGGTGGGAGAGCGGCAGCAGGCGCAGCACCAGGCTGTTGATGGGGAAGAACAGCGCCACCATAACAGCCAGCAGCAGCAGGTACAGAAAGAAACCGCCAGCCACCTGCCCCACCGAAACCGCCTTCTTCCGCAGGCCCACCCGCACCGTGACCACCAGCAAGAGCGTGGAGACTGCCACCCACAGCAGGTTGAGGTTTGCGTTGTAACGGATTACCCAGCCGTTGATGAAATTGAAGAAAACGGAGTCGGGGGCCTTGGTGTCCGTGAGGGATATATGGCCCAAGTGCCGCGTGAGGGCCAGCAGGTTGCTGCCGTGGTGCTGCAGGCTGCGCTGACTCAGGTTCTCGGGCGCATCGCTGGCTTTGTGGTAATGCACGAAGCCCGCTATAAAGGCGGAGTTAAGGCCCGTGTACCCGGCGTCTTTGAAGATGGTGAAATCGGTGTTGTTGGGCATGCGGCTATATATCTCGTAGGCCAGCGAACTCACAAAAGGGTAGGGGGCCGCGGCGATGTATTGCTTCACCACCCAGCCGTTCTGCGGACTCACCTCAAAGGTCATGCTGGGCCCCTCGTTGCCACGCGCTTCCAGGTTCAGCACCAGCGCCACGTCCTGCGCCCAGGGGTGTTTCATAAATGCCTTGGCGCCATATAGCCCGTATTCCTCGCCGTCCGTCAGCAATACAATCACGTCATGCGCCAGCGGCTCCGACTGCTGCAGGGCGCGCACCGTTTCCAGAATCGCGGCCACGCCCGCGCCATCGTCTGCGGCGCCGCGCGCGTTGGGCTGCGAGTCGTAGTGGGCCATCAGCAGGATGGCTTCGTTGCCGGCGCCAGTTCCCTCCAGCCTGCCGATCAGGTTGTAGACATACCCCACGTAAGCCGCTTTGCCCGCCTCGTTCACGGCCGTCGCCTCCTGCACCTGCGGGCGCAGCCCGAGTTGCCGCATCTCCTGCAGCAGGTACTTCCTTGCTTCGGCGTGCGCGGCGGTGCCCATGGCGTGGGGCTCCTGCGCCAGCTCGCGCACGTGCTGCATGGCCCTGCCTGCCGCGAATTCGGTTGTAGGGGCATCGGCAGGTTTTGGGCTGGGAGGCTGCAGCAGGTAGATGCTCAGCAGGGCAAACCCCGTGAGCGCCAGCAGCAGGAAGGCGGCAGCGGCATAATGGCGGTACTGCATAGGCAGAAGGCGATTTGGCGAAGATATAAACGCTTTCTAAGATATAAATTATTCCGCATATAGCCGTGGCCCGAAAGCAAACCGGCACCGCCTGCTGCAGGCGGTGCCGGTTTCATAGATAGGCTTATGTAGGGCTGCTAAAGAACCTGCTCTTTCTCCGGGCCCAGCACCTCGCTCTGGCGCAGGTGTACCGGCTCCGTTTTTTTGCGGAGCCGCAGGTTCAGCACCTCCACCACCAGCGAGAAGAACATGGCAAAGTAGATATAGCCTTTCGGGATGTGCTGGTGCAGCGCCTCCACCACCAGCATGAAGCCGATCAGAATCAGGAACGAAAGGGCCAGCATCTTCACCGTCGGGTGCTTGTTCACAAAATCGCTCACGTACTTGGCGAACGCCAGCATGATGCCCATGGCCAGGATAACGGCGATGATCATCACGATGACTTCCTGCGCCAGCCCCACGGCCGTCAGGATGGAGTCAAAGGAGAAGACGATGTCGATGAGCACAATCTGCACCAGAATCTTACTGAGGGTGGCCTTTCCCTCCCCGGTGGCATGCCCTTCTTCCTCCCCCTCCAGCTTGTTGTGAATCTCGGTGGTGCTCTTCGCCAGCAGGAACAGACCGCCCAAGAACAGGATGATGTCGCGCCAGGAAACCGCGAAATCTTCGTTTGTGAAAGGAAGGTTGATGCTGAACAAGGGCTCGCTGGCACTCACAATCCAGGAGATGAACAGCAGCAGGATGACGCGGAAGATCAGCGCCAGGGCCAGCCCGATGGTGCGCCCTCTGGCCTGCTGGTCGTGCGGCAGCCGGCCCACCACAATCGATATAAAAACAATGTTGTCGATGCCGAGCACCACCTCCATGAAGGTCAGCGTCAGCAGGCTTATCCAGGTGTCCGGATTAGCAAAAATTTCCATAGGATTTTTTGTTAGTTGTTAATTGTTGATTGTCAGCTGCTGGTTGTTGTATGGCTCAATGGTTAAACTGTTTTATTGTTTTTGGAAACGGCGGTGCCCCTTGTCCCCGTCAGGAAGCCGTTCACCATTGAACAACCAGCAACTGACAATCCACAACCAGCAGCCAGCGTTAGCTCTTCATGTTGATGAACTGCAGCGGCATGCCTATCTGCTCGGTGTTGCCGCGCAGCAGGGCGATCACCTCCTGCAGGTCGTCTATTTTCTTGCCCGTCACGCGTATCTGCTCGTCCATGATGGCCGCCGTCACTTTCACCTTGCTGTCCTTGATCAGTTTCATGATCTTTTTGGAGGTCTCCTTGTCGATGCCGGCTTTCACCTTGATGTCCTTTTTCACCATCGCCCCCGACTGGTACGCCTCTTTCGAGAAGTCGAGCGCGGTGCCGTCCAGCCCCTGCTTCACCATTTTGCCGAGCAGCACGTCCTCGGTGTGCTGCACGCGCATGTCGTTCTCCATGGAGATGTGTACCTCGTTGCTTTTTTTGTCGTACTCGAGGCTGCCCTTGGTGTCGCGGAAGTCGTAGCGGTTCATGATCTCCTTGCGGGCCGTGTTCACGGCATTGTCCATGGTCTGCGGATCCACCTTGCTCACGATGTCGAAAGATGCCATAGTTTTATTGTTGAAGTTGTGTCTGAATTTAGATTTACACGCTATAAAGCCGACAAAGTTATTTTTTTAGCCGTCAGGTGCAAAATAAATGGCGCGGGGCCTTCTGCTACCTGCCTTGGCTGCAGGTTGTTGTTTTTTGAATAGCTTCCTGGTTAAAGAATTGAAAAGACCTGCCGACGCAGTGATAGAGCGGCAACGCACGTACTACAGGAAAGGGCGGTTGGCTTTATGGCTGATACAGGACGTTATATTTGGTACAGGGCGCTACGCAAAAAAGTAAAGCAGTTTTTTATGATCGGTGAGTTAGGGCCATATATCAATGCCGCCCACTTAAGAAATTTTTCTTTGTCATCTCGAACAACGTGAGAGATCTAAACAGAATTCCAGGTAGATTTCTCTCAGCTACGGTGGCTCTCATCGGCTCACGCCTCAAGCATGTTCGGAACGACAATTTACCTGTAGTCGTCTTTAAGTGGACGGCATTGGGACGCAAGCGCCATATATGGCTATATAGGCTTTCCCTCAGGGGCATTTTTCGGCAGGGGCCGTAAATTGCAGCTTAAGTCATATATAAATATCAGCCCGATCTGCTACAACATCAAAAACAGCCACTTAACAATCAACAGCCATCAACCAACTATCAAACAATGGAAGTAATAGAGCCCGCCACGCCGGAAGAATTTGAGAAATACTACCGCCTGCGCTACGAAGTCCTGCGCCAGCCCTGGGGCGAGCCGGAGGGAAGCGAGCGCGCCCCGGACGACGCCACCGCCATACACGCCATGCTGGTAGAAGAGAACGGCGAGGTCGTGGGCGTCTGCCGCCTGCACCTGAACACGCCCCAGGAGGGGCAACTGCGCTTTATGGGCATCCGGGAAGACAAGCGGGGCCAGCAACTGGGCTTCCGGCTGATGGAGTACATGGAGGCGCGCGCCAAAGCCCTGGGGGCCATTACCCTGATGCTGCACGCCCGCCCGAACGCCGTTAACTTTTACCGCCGGAACGGGTATGAGGTAGTAAAAGAATCTTATATCCTGTTTGGCACCATGCAGCACTACCTGATGACCAAGCAACTGAGCTAACCTATAGGCTATGAAAAAACGAACAAAATACTGGCTGACTGCCGGGGGCCTGGTGGCCGCTGCCGCCGCTGTGGGCAAATACAGCAAGAAAAACGACCCGCTCGACACAGTACCCGAGGTGGACCTGGATCTGTATCAGGGCCGCTGGTACGAGATCGCGCGGCTGCCGCAGCGCTTCGAGAAGGGCTGCCACTGCGTTTTCGCCGAGTATACCAGGCACCCGGACGGCCATGTGGAGGTATATAACTACTGCCGCAAGGGCGGGCCCGGCGGCAAAGAGAAAACCGCCAAAGGCAAGGCCTTTCCGGTGGCGGGCAGCCACAACAGCAAGCTGAAAGTACAGTTCTTCTGGCCCTTCCGCGGCGACTACTGGGTGCTGGAACTGGACCCTGACTACCAGCACGTGCTCGTTGGGGCGCCAGACCGCGCCAGCCTCTGGGTGCTCTCCCGCACGCCCCGGTTAGACCCAGCCATATATAACCGCCTGGTCCAGTCGGCGCGGCAAAAAGGCTTCCCGGTAGAGAAACTGCAGCTCACGGACCAGAGCTGCCATATATAGCTTAACCCGCTACGCAGGAGTGTGGCCGTAGCGAAATTGGGGCGGGATCAGTCGGTGTCGCTGCGCATCTCCTGCCGGCGCATCGGCATCTGGTCAATGCGGCCGAAGATCTTATCTAGGCCGACAGGCGAAGTGTTTCGACTTTTTTCTGTGCCGTCTTTGCCAATTAATAGCACGGTAAACGACTCCGGCGGCACCCGGAAGCGCGCGCGCAGCGTCTGGCTCCGCCGTCGCCGTTGCAGCGCGCCGTCTATATATACTTTGTCCGGCCCCACCAGCTCCACCACCACCACCATGTCCCGCTCCCGGAGGCCCGGCGCATCCGCCTGAATGTTTTCTTTCTGGCGGAGATAGTCGGGGTTGCTTCCTGAAGGGGAGAAAAGCAGCAGCGGCCGTTTCTTCCATTTATATTTTTCAAGGTCGGCTTCCATAGGTTTCAGCTGCGCGTCGGCCCGCAACCCGACAAGCAGCAAACCGGCCACCACCAGGGAAATTGTTGTCTTCTTCATCTTCCTGCATACGCGTGCAGTGCGCTGCCCGGTTGGTGCTGGCGCGCCAAATGTACGGCTTGCTCCGCCTGCTATATACAAAGGCGGCAAAACAGTTGCGGCGCGGCCGGATATTCCGTAAAATCAATTTGTCCAAAACACCTCAACGATGACATCAACCGAAGAAACAGAGCGACTGCGCTACCCCATTGGCAAGTACAGTCATGCCACGCCGTTAACTGATGAGCAGGTAGCGGAAGCCATCCTGTCCATTGCCGGGCTGCCTTCCAGGCTGCAGGAGGCAGTGGCAAACCTCACGCCCACGCAACTCGACACGCCTTACCGCGACGGCGGCTGGACGGTTCGCCAGGTGGTCCACCATCTCCCCGACAGTCACCTGAACGGCTACACCCGCCAGAAGCTGGCCCTGACGGAAGAAAATCCCACCATCAGGCCATACCGGGAGGGGGAGTGGGCCATGCTGCCGGACAGCCTGCAGGGCGCGCCAGAAATTTCGATAGCATTGCTGACAGCTTTGCACCAGCGCTGGGTGCTGCTGCTCAGGAGCCTGCAGCCGCAGCAACTGGAGCGGAGGTTCATTCACCCGGTTGGCGGGGAGCAGCGACTCCGGGAGCATATCGGGTTGTATGCCTGGCACGGGGAGCACCATTTAGCCCATATTACCGAACTGAAGAAACGGAAAGGCTGGTGAGAGAAGTAGCTTTCTGTGATCTGGATGCCATATATCAGGAACATCAGAAGTAGACCCATTATATCCGAGCATGAAATACATATTGATAATAGAAATGGCTTATATATGGGAAAATGGTTGATGGTTATTAAGCAGATTGCTAATAAAATATTTTTTCAGGTTTTTTGTTGAAAAATTTTGAATTAATAGAATCTTCCTCTACATTTGAGACATCAAACACAATGTAGGGTGTTGAAACTGGCAGACAAGCCCTCCGATCTCGGGGGTGGAGGCTCCGGGACAAAGCAGCTTTTTGACCTAACGCTAGTACAAAGATATTTGCCTAACCGCTCCGTGGAGGTTCGATTCCTCCCCCTACAGCCACAAAGCCTCTCTATCAACAATAGAGAGGCTTCTTTTTTCCCTCCCCAGACCTACTCCTGCTAAACCATGCTTATCATCCACTTGGCTGCCCCACGCACGAGTAGCATCCGCTTAACAGCAGGCACCGCGCCTTTGTGAAGATGCCTATATAGAAGCCATATAGCCCAGGGCTCCGCCTGCTGCCAGACTTGATTTGAAAGGTCCGTGGCAGGCCGGTGCAGCGCTTACTGCCAAAGAATAACGATACCTGTAAATATTCTAATATTTTATTAAACCTTTATATATATAAAGGAGTATATAGGTATATAGAAAATTTAGCCTTATGCATCCCGTCCTGTTGTTCTGCTTCCTGTTTGTCAGGGCGATTATGAACATGCTCGAGAGCAACCCAAAGAAAAGGTACGGAAACCCGGAAGCCAAGTAGGCCGCAGGGCACGCCTTCTCATTTGATGGTTGGTGCGGGCACAGTATTCAGAATTTAAGTGAATTGGCAATGACAAAAGATGAATTAATGGCGTTCAGGGAGTGGTTCCGGAATGCTTACCCAAACAGCAAGATGGTGCTGCGCCGCGCCTACGTGGAGGAGTGGCGCAGGACGAAAGCAACGAGCATAAGGTAGTTGGTGTGATTCCTGTGTGCTGCAAGCCTCATTTTGGCCTGAGGGAGTATGGGCATAAAAAAACCTGCGCCACAAGCTCGGGGCTTGTAGCGCAGGGTATCAGATGTTGATCATTTATATATAACCGCTACTTAGCCGGTGTGATGGCAATGGGCAGTTCCAGTTTCTCCCAGCGCAGCACAAGGCCGCCGTCTGTCACCTCATAGGCGAGGCGCTCGTTCATAGAAGAGGAGGATGTCGGTTTGGCCGTAACGCGCAGCGCGTCCTGCTTCTCGTCGTACTGCGTGCCCCACTGCTTGGCGGTTTTGTTGAAAATCACGGTCCACTCGTCTTCCCCGGGGATGGTGTAGAAGCTGTAGGTTCCGGCTGGCAGCGCCTTGCCCTCCACCATCACATCCTTATCCACGGTAAAGGTAGTGGCCTCGTTGGCCCCGGCACGCCACACTTTGCCATAGGGCACCAGGCCTCCCCATATCTCGCGGCCCTTCACGGCCGGGCTGCTGTAATTTACCGTAACGGTGGCATCGCCTATTTTGCCTGTTGCCTCGGCGGGCGGGCTTGGCTTTTGTGCGTTATCGTTTTGGGCCCAGGATACGGTGGAAACCAACAGGCAGACAAGCAACAATGCCAGCGAATTGAAAATACGTGTGTGCTTCATAAGTAATTAGCTTTGGTTTGGTTAAAAGATGAACGTAAGAAAGGAGCCAATGCGTATGGCCTGTTTGCCACAGCCTTTGTTTCAGCCCTTAGTATACGCAGGCTATATAATTTAGCTAACCCGGCACTGCATTATTTTCATCAGAAAAAGATTGAGGAGCATTTACCTGCCGGGCTGGATAAGTTGGCGATCGGCCGTATACAGGCCAACCAGGATGCTGTTGCCCTGTGCGTCCACTTTCAGGCCGCCGAACGCCGCCCCCGCAAACAGGTCGCCCTGGCCTTCCTCAAAAAAGTAAGACTCTGCCCCGATGTGCAAGGTCCAATCCCCTTTGTGGTATCCAATCAGTTGTTCCCCGGCTGCCAGCGGCGTCTTTTCCGGCTGGTACCGCACCAGGTGCGCCACGCTGTCCTCATCCACCCGCACCACCACATAGCCTCTTCCGGGCAGACTATCAGGCTGAGGCACCTGGCTGATGGCGTAGTTCAGGCGCATGTAGTCGCCCTGCATCAGCGACCGCGGGTCTACCGGGGCCAACTCCAGCAGCACCAGTTTGCCATTGGCAAGGGTTTTCTCCTTCTCCAGCACCGACCAGTTAAAGAAGCCCAGCAGCAGCACCAGGTTCAGCAGGATAAGGAGGCTTTTCTTAGTTTTCATACCCTTTCAGGTGTTTCTGGAGGAGCAGGTAGCCCCCTGTAAACAAGGCGCCGGTCAGCACCAGCAGGCCGGATTTCTGGAGGAGCGTGAACTGCAGGTCGTAGTAGTAGAGGATAACAAAGTAAATCAGCGCCAGCAGGCCGATGATGAAGCTGGTTCTGTGCCCGATGTAGAAACTGGTGAGCATGACCAGCAGCGCGCCCGGCACGGCAGGCGAGAGCACGGTGGGTGCCAGTACCAGTCCGCAGCAGGCATATACCAGCACCTGCTGCCTTCTGTTTGCCAGTCCCGCCTGCCGCACCGCCTTCGACACCACCAACAACACCGCCGCTACCAGCAGAAGCCCGGAGAGCCAGTAATGCGTGATGTTGGCAGATGCCAGCCGCTGATGCACCAGCAGCGCCAGCGCTGCGACAAGCGTTACCACCAGCCCCATCCGCACAGGGCCGTAGAGGCGGCTAAACCAAGGTCTTTGGCTGATCAGCGCCGCTTCCCGCAGGCTCATATAGGTCAGCAGCCCCGCCACAATGCCAATGTAGCCGTGCAGCAGGTTATATGCCCCAAGGTCGAGTATGATGGCGGCCAGGCTCCCGCAGAAAACAAGCACCGCCAGAAACGTGAAGATGCTGTTAACGGCGGTATACAAAACACCCAGCGCGATGAGGGCCAGGAGCATATATAACGCGGGCTCGTTTTGCACTAACTCTGAGAAGCCGAGGCTAAAAAGAAAATAGCCGAAGATGTGGAAAGAGACGCAGGATGTCTCCACCATGATATCGTTTCTCAGACGAAGCACCACTACTGACCCTGCCAGCAGCAGCAGTCCGGTAACAAGCATGCCCACGGGCGAGTCGTACAGGCCGGTGGCCAGCAGGAAGCCCAGCAAAAACAGGCTGGCAAGGATGCCCCCGAATATTGTCAGCAGCTTCACGGGCAGGTTGGCGAGCAGCGGCGTGCGTTGTTTCACTTCCTCGTCGATCCGGGCCCGGTCATATATAAAAGTCTCTCCCTCCGTTTCGCGCAGCTGGCGCAGCAGCGTGTCGAGGGGCTCAGTGTTTTCCATGCCATTTATTGTTTATGCGGATAATGCCGTGGACCAGCAGGGTAGTGGCCCCGATAACAAAAAGGCCGATGAGCAGCAGGAACAGCTCCGGGGCTTTGTCGGACAACCGGGCCAGGAGCGAGGCTGCCACCACAATGCCGCTGAACGGGATGGCCGACAGGTAGAAAAGGTCGCGGGCGCGGTGCCCGTGCCAGATGCCTGCGGCATAGCCTGCCGCCGCCAGCAGAAAGCAAAGGCCCCGGTCCTCCTCCAGCGTCTCAAACGTATTGATCACCATGCTAAGGGTGATGGCCGTGACGGCGGCCAGCGCGAACACGCGCGGAAACCAGCGGGTGGCGGCGCTCACGCTCCCCCTCGCCGTAAGCGCTTCCCAGGCCAGCACGGTGGCGGCATTCAGCACAAAAAGCAGGTCCAGCAGCACGGCAAACGGCCAGTGCGTGGCCACCTGTTGGGCATACAGGATGAGCGTGGTGTTGACCAGGGCCATGAAAAGGAGCCACAGCGGCGGGTACTTCGCCACCACCACCCACAGCGCCACGCAGCAGGTCCAGCCCAGGAAAAAGTCATATGCGTTGGCGCCCGTCTGGTAAATCTGCCCGAACACGGCAAAGAGCACCCCCACCAGCACGGTGTTGCCGGTGAGCAGCAGGTTTTTGGTGCCTTCGCTGCGCCTCGAAAGCAGGAAATAAGCCGTGACACCGAGAACGAGCGCCTGCAGCAGCCCCAGCTTCAGGAACTTGTGCATGGCCGCCCAGTTGTAGGCGAAGAAGAACACGACTCCCGCCACCAGAAAACTGATTCCGGCGCCCAGCAGGAGCGCCCGCACCAGCGTGGCCCAGTTGCGGGCGCTGGCATATATACCGGCGCTTCGGAGCATGGCCTCGATGCCGCCGGCCCGCCAGTTGCTGTGCCGGGCAATGCTATAGAGCAGGTCGCGCGTGATGTGGGGCTTCATAGGGGTTGCATTTGGCTGCTATATAGGCAACGGCCGTGTTTTAGAAAGCAGCGGCTGCACAGGGTTAAGGTACTAAAGCAACGGCCCAGAAGCAACAGCCCGCAATAAAATAGTAGCGCAGCTATATACAGTTGAAAGGCGGGTTTATATATGCTGAATTTACCTCCGGCCTCTGGCATGCAAAAGCAGGCTCACACCAGTGGGTTGTAATTCAGGATCTCCACCATCCGCTGATGGTACAGCCTGGCCACCTGCTCAAAGCCCTCCTTCCGGAGATGGATCTCGTTGTGCCACTGCGCCTCGTCCGGGAAGCGGCCGCGCAGGTCGATGTGGTGGAAGTTAGGGTATAGATGGCCCAGGCCGATGAGCAGCTCGTTGTATATATCCACCAGCCGGCGGATAATCCGGTCCTGCTCGCTTCGGGCGGTGATGGCTTTGCGGGCGAAGGCTGGCAGCACCCAGGGGCCCGAGAACCGGATGCCTGCCAGCTCGTACTGCGTGCCGTTGGGGATGGCGTAGTCGTAGCCGTGCATGAGGACATGGATCTCCGGGTCCTCCTGCCACACCTGCTCCAGAAAACTGACGATGGCGCTCCGGATGTACCCGTTCACGCTGTCCCTGAAAAAGGCTTCCCTGAACAGCGGCAGCCCCGACCGCTTGTGGTGGAGGTACTGCACCAGCTCCGATCCCACCACATCGTTGCCGCCGGCACTGAGAAGCACGAATTTCGGCTTCAGGTTTTCGATGGAACGCAGCGTCTCCCGCATGCTCACGGGGCCGAAGTTATTGGCCCGGTGTACGCGCGTGGCAATCGCGAAGTCGGTGCCATATACCATGTTCTCCAGCGTGTCGCCGGGCTTGCTGTGCCTTTTGATGGCGTAGCCCATCTGCCGGAGGTGGTCGATTACGTCTTTCACCACAGGGTAAGAAAACCAGGAGTCGCCCTCGGCCACAACCTTACGGTCTTTGTTGGTGCGGGCGTCGAGGAGCGAGCGCATCGATTTCTCCTCCAGGTCTGTTTTGAGTTCTTGGATAGTGGCCATATAGGAAGATGGTTTGGGTTCAGGCTATATATCCCCTACGCACAAAGCGCTGCGGTTACCGGCGAAAGCCCCTTGGTTCGCTGCTGCCCCTCAAAATCATCTAGCTGGCTATCAGCCCCGTCTAAGCTTAACTAATATATCTGAAGCAGTTTTCCTGGTTATCATTAAATTTTATTTATGGCCATATAATTAAAACTAATTAACTAAAATGGCGTTATATGTGATATAATCGCACATAAAATTTATTTTTGTTGAAATATTTGCAAAACAGAAATAGAGTCTCTACCTTTGAGACATCAACATACAATGTAGGGTGTTGAAACTGGCAGACAAGCCCTCCGATCTCGGGGGTGGAGGTTCCGGGACAAAGCAGCTTTTTGACCTAACGCTAGTGCAAAGATATTTGCCTAACCGCTCCGTGGAGGTTCGATTCCTCCCCCTACAGCCACAAAGCCTCTCTATCAACAATAGAGAGGCTTTCTTTTATTCCTCGTACCGCCGCAGTTCCTCCCGATCAATAAACTTGGCAAGGCTTCATGTCCTGAGCTAGTTCCAATCGTTCAACGACACTGTTGCGGGCCTATGGCTGCTACTTGAGGCTTGGTTAACTTGCTTTCCTCTCTTTAAGAGTGTAACTGTTACCGCACCGGTATCGCCTACCCGGGCTGCGGAAATGTAGGCAATGCAGTTACAAAAAGCCTTAAACTGATACTTAGCAGGTAAACTGACATTCTTGATGGTGCGTGTAGTCCGGTTTTCAGTTAAATATTCGATATCAGCTCTTTCAGCCGTTCCTTCTATCAAATACTCTAATTTATAATCGTAAGAGATTATCGTTGTTATACTTGGCCCGGTGCGGAATTCAAACACCTTAGTGGTAGTTTCGCCAGGTACGATATCATATTTCAACCCAAACTTGGTAGCGACCTCTTTTCTTTCTCCTTTTTTAAGCTCTATACTGGGTTCACCCTTCGTGCTCTTGAGCGTTATGTCGTAGCCAGAGTCATTTATTATCAAGAACCACATAGGTATGTAATCATCTTTTTTACAACCCGCTACTACCAACAGAAACAACAGGTAAGGAAGCACCTTCTTCATTTGCTATATAATATATAAAACCTCCTGAATATATGAATTTTAATACAAGTAGCGTTATAGTTGAATATAAACTTATGTAAATCTTGAATCAGAAGTTGGCCCAAAGCAGGAAAGCTACGGCAACTTTGCCAAATACCGACCTTGAGCAGCAGCAGCCGGAGATTAACAGAAAAGGCCAGCGCAGGCGCTGACCTTTTCTGTTAATCTCCGGCAAGTTGATCCGCGCTGAAACACGCTGCAGGCAAAAGCTCCGCAGCAGTTATACCGGCTTACGCCACCGCCTCTTCTTTTCGGTCTGGCGCCGGCGAGGCATGCCCTGCCGCCCGTTGCGTCTCCAGCTCACGCTGCATCTGCTTGGCCGTTTTGGTGCTGCCGTCGGGGCTCCAGCCTGGCGGGTAGAAGATGTACTTGAACTTATGCTCCCACGTCTTCGCCTTCCGCACGTCCTTCCATATGTCGCTAAATTCATGGAAGTTGAGCTTGACTGGGTTGTGCGACTGCGGCGGGTGCAGCACGCCAAACCTGGGCGCTATATGGTGCTCCCGGTTCTGGTACGTTCCAAAAAGCTTGTCCCAGATGATGAAGATGCCGCCGTGGTTTCGGTCGAGGTACTCGGTGTTGCAGGCATGGTGTACCTGGTGTACCCAGGGCGTGTTGAAGATTTTGTTCACGCCCTTTATATCCGGCACCAGCGTGGAGTGCAGGAAGAACTGGTAAATAGAGTTGAAGGACATGCACAGGGCCAGCATCACCGGGCTGAAGCCCAGCGCCGGAAGCCAGAACCAGTAGATGGGTTTGTACAGGAAAATGGTCCAGCCGTTGCGGAAGGCCGTGCCGAGGTTAAACTTGTCGGAGGAGTGGTGTACCACGTGCGCCGCCCAGAACAGCCGGACCGTGTGGCAGAACCGGTGGTGCCAGTAAAAGCTGAAGTCGTCGCCGATGAGGCAGAGCGCCCACACCCACCAGGCCCAGCCCAGGCTCTCGTAGCCCAGGAACTGCTCGCGCAGGGGCTCAAACAGTTTATATATCAGAAAGAAGAACCCAATCTGGTAGGCCTTGGTGAGGGTATTGAGGACGGCGGCGCCGATGCCCACCCAGGTGCTCGCGACGGTGTCTTTCTTCTCGTAAAGTTCTATGTCTTCGCGGTAGCTGATATATAGCTCCGCCAGGATGAAAATGACAAAAACGGGAAAGACGTAGACGAAGGGGTTGGGCAGGTTTTCAAGCAGGATTTCCATGGGTGCGAAGGACGATGAAGGAAGGAGGAGCCCGCATGGCTCCCTTGATTTTGACGAAGTTAGTCATATAGCCCGCCGATTCCAAAGGGACGCTGGCAGGCAGGAGGTTCCCGCTCCGCTATATATGGCCCACGCCGGTCCTTTGTCCTCTTAAAGCAAGAGCTCCCGGCTTTATATGTCGTGTCTAATGACTCCACAATGCGTGCAACTCCTCCGCCCTCCCGGACCTGGCTACCAGTTCTCCCGGAAAATCTCCGGCCTTGGCAGACACTCGCCCATGTCGTAGTGGGCTTTGGGGCCCGTGCCGCTGCCCACCACGCAGATTCCCTTGTAGAAGAGGTCGACTGTCTCTGAGAACTGCGGGTCCCGCACCATCTTTTGCCATCCCGCATGCATGTCATCCGACCAGTAAATATCGTCGTGTACGATGAGCGCCCCGGGCTTCAGCATGGGCAACACGCGCTGCGTGTAGTGCAGGGTGGCCTTCTGCTCGTGCTGCCCGTCAATAAACACGCAGTCGAAGGTGGCTTTCTCCGCCAGCAGCACATCAATGGCCTCATCAAACAGCATGTTCATGATGCGGTGTTTGGTTGAGAAGCGGTCCATGTTGATTCTGGCGATCTCGCACAGCGCCTCCGACCCTTCTATGGTCACCAGCTCCGTGCCCGGCACAGACAGAAAATAGCAGCCGGAAAAGCCGGTGTTGGTGCCCAGCTCCAGGATTCTTTTCACTCCTGCCCCGGCCACGATGCGGCGCAGCAGGATGCCGTTGAACGTGGAGGAGCCCGTTTTCATGTGGCCCTCTACCGAGCTGCCTATATATTCCCCGGGCAAGGCCTTGCCTTTCTCGTCGGTTTTAAAAGTGTTGGAGTGGGGCGAGGTATAGCTGTAGACCTCCTTTGCCGTGCTTACGGACGGGATTCTGGAGCGAAAGCTTTCGATCTCGCCCGCCAGTTTCTTTTCCTCCGCCGTGAAGGTAAAGTAGAAGAGGAGTTTGGCCGCGCCGTGGAATTTCTGCGGCAGCCGCCTCAGAAACTCATTCCTGAATTTGCCGTAGTGCAGCACCCGCTGCACCAGGTTCGAAACATAAAAGCCTATCTTCTTCATATAGCTGTTCCTTTCGTGAAGTACCGGTAAAGCACCGTTCTATAGTCCCGCCCGCCCGGGCAGGGCGGGACAGGCCGCTATTTCTTAAAATTACGCAGTCCTTGCAAATCTCTTTTCACTGGGAAAGGCACTATCCCGCTTAAGTGCCAGATTTCCTTCAGATTCGGGCCATACCTTTACACCTGTCAACAATTTATTTCACCTTTAATTTTACAAACATGAAGACGATCTTATTGGCAGTGCTTTTCTCTGGCAGCGCTGCCCTGGCAGCTAATGCGCAGGATATAAAAGCGGCAGATGTGCCGCAGGCCGTAACAAGCGCCCTGGCGCAGAAATATGCGGATCCCAAGGGCCTTGACTGGGAGATGGACGGCGCCAACTATGAGGCGGAGTTCGATGTAAACCGCACGGACCATACGGTGCTCATTGCCCCTTCGGGCGAAATAGTGATGGCCAAAAGCGATATGATGCAGAGCGAACTGCCGCAGCCTGTGCGAAACGCCATTGACCAAAAGTACAAAGGAATGCCCGTGGATGATGTGGAACAGGTTGAGAAGGGTGGCGAAACCTACTATCAGGTGGAGCTGGACGAGAACGGAACTGACCGCAAGCTTGTTTTCACGGCAGATGGCCAGGAAGTAACGGAGCCCGCCTATTGGGACTAACGAAACAGCTTCTATATAAAAAGCGCCCGGGGCCGTGGCCCCGGGCGCTTTTTATATAGAAGCCTTCTTATAGAGGATACTGCCGCCGCCTACAAGGCCTTGAGCCATCCCTCGGCGGCGGCAATGGTGTCGAAGCCCTTCACTATCCCCTTTTCCACCATCCGGATGGCTTTGTCCATTGAGAGGCGGCTGTAGATGTCGCTGGGGTACACGCAGGCGTGGTACTGGAGGCCCAGCGCCTCTGCCCTGGGGTGCCAGTTGCGGGCCATCCACTCGGCCTGTTCCACCCACATGCCCTGCACCTCCAGGTGGTTGTCGAGCAGCTTGTGGCAGAACTGCTTCTTCAAAAAGGAACTGATGTGCTCATACCCGTCTACAATTTCTTCTTTTGCAAGTGGGCCGGTCCAGTTGGCCACCACAAAATCATCTATCATATTGTACTCGATTTCCAAATATGAGGTAGTGAGAAGTTTGATGTGTTTCATGCTGGTACGTGAAATTTGCCTTAGGCCCGATTGCGCCCCCTGCGCAGGCGGTAGTACCTGAATTTCAGTGTGTCGTAAGCGAGTGCTACGGCCAGCAGCCCCGCCGCTACGGCCAAAGTGTGCAAAGTTAGGGTTTTATAAACATAACCGCCAACTATGCAGCCCGCAAAAAACGAGGAAATGATGACGAGCTTCAGATGCACGCTGCGTGTCAGCTTCTCCTGCTGCTCCTCCCTTTTGTAGAAGAGCAGCTGCGACAGCTCAATGCCCAGGTCCGTGAAAAGCCCGGTCAGGTGCGTGGTCCGGACAACTGATTTGGAGACCCGCGTCACCAGCGCATTCTGCAGGCCCATCGCAAACAGCAGCAGCAGGGCGATGTCGATGCCGCTTACCCCGGCCAGCAGCATATCGTCCGCCGCGAAGCCCAGTCCCAGCAAAATCGCGATTTCGAGTAGCATTGGCACCACGTGCACCGTTCTGTAGCCATTGCGCAGCGACGCCTCCATGGCCAGGCTCGACAGAAACGAACCCAGGAAGTAAGCCAGGATATAGAGCAGGAAGTTGAGCGCCGGGCCATATTCTCTCTGCTGCAACTGCTCGGCAAAGTAGGCGAAGTGGCCGGTAACGTTGGTGGTGAGCGTATGGACCGACAGCACCCCGCAAATATTGACGATGCCCGCGATAAACGACAGCAAACCGGCCAGTTTGATGTTGTGCCTGTACGTTCTGCCCCTCTCTACGTGCCGAAACATGCGTGTTGTGCTTTGTGCTGCAAATATACGGGTTTGTCTTCAGCAAAGGTAAGCAAGGGAAGGTATATAGCCGCTGAACGGCGCGGAACTCCGAAGTGCGCGCAGCCCGGGCGTGCTACGGAGGGCCAATCAAATCAAAGCCGGTTGCCTCACCTTTACGCTGCAAGCCCATCGGCCCGGGCCATATATAGCCTGCGCTGCTTCAGATTGTGTACAGGTTTGCTCCAGATTGCATACAGATTCGCGCCTTAAACTTGTGGGAACATTTGTTTAACCTAACACACTTACAATGAAATTAACAGCCAGCCTGATGTTGCTCCTGGGCCTGATCCAGTTCTCATGCGACGATGACAAAGACAACGACGTAAAGCCGGACAGCGTGCCGGAAACCGTAAAAACCACCCTTGCCGCTAACTTCCCGAACACCGTTGGCCTGGAGTGGGAGAAGGTAGGAAACGACTACGAGGCAGACTTTGACGTGGACACCGTGGACCATGAGGCCCTGATCAGCGCAAGCGGCGAGATGCTGAAGTACAAGTACGATATCACGGAGGCAGAGCTGCCGGAGGCCGTAAAGACGGCAATCAGCCAGAGCTACAGCAACCTGCGCCTGGACGACGCCGAGAAGCTGCTACAGGGCAACAGCGAATACTACCAGGTGGAACTGGACGACAGCGGCGCGGACAAGAAACTCGTTTTCTCTGCCGACGGCCAGGAGCAAACGCAGCCCGCCTATTGGGACTAAGGCCATATATGGCAGCAGTAACAAACATGAGTCATCCCGGAGTTTAGGACTGGGATAAAAAAGGAGAACCTCCTGTTTTAGTGGTACAGTCTATGTATCACCAAAGACGGGAGGTTCTTATGTTTACTACTTTCAAAAACGCAGCACGCCAAGCCGAGGTTCTCTCCCAGGCTCTGTTTTTCTCCTACCGCCTCGAAGGATTTCTTTCTCCTTTCCTTGCCAGGCTCGATGAGCTGCTGGACCGCCGCCTGGTCTACACTTTCCAGAACCTATGCCGGGCGCTGGTGCGCCACCGCAGCCGCTCCACCGGTCTGCTTCTAAGCGAGCTGGGTGGGGTTGTGCTCTCGCCCGACAAAGCCCCGGCGGGCACCAAGCGCCTGTCTAACCTGCTGCGCAGTAAGAAGTGGTCTGCCCAACTCATCACCGACTACCTGAGTCAAGAGGCCCAAACATACGTAGAGCAGCTGCTGGAAGCGGAACGTGAGCTGCCCCTGCTTTTGTGGGACGAGAGCGTGCAGGAAAAGTGCGAAAGCCTCCAAAGCGAGGGCTTATGCGCCGTGCGCAGCGTCAAAGCTAAACGGCAACTCAGAATCAAGAAGGGCTATTATGATCCCCCCACCCGGGAGCCGGTGCACGTGCCAGGCTTTCGGTGGGTGGGCCTCTTGTGCTGCGGCCTGTGGCAGGCTCCACGCATCGCCCGCTTTGCCTGGTGGAGTAGCCGGGGCAAAGAGGCCACCTCCCTGGAGCAGGTGAAGCTCACGCTGCTCTTGTGGGCCCGCCAGACCTTCGGCCAGGCCGTGCTGCACGTCTTTGACCGCGGCTATGCCTCCTCTAAGTGGCTGGGGCTGCTTTTAGGCCGCCACGACCGCTTCCTCTTGCGCTGGCCCTCCAGGTATAAGCTCGTGGATGGGCGTGGGCTTCTAAAGAATGCCTACCGCTTTTCGGTCGGCCGCAAAGCCACCTCCTCAAGAGTAGTAAGGGACATGGTCCGAAAGATCACTTACCGGCGCAGCCTCTTGTGGCAGCCCTGCCTGCACCCGGACTATGACCAGCCGCTCACGCTCCTGATCTGCCGGCCAGGTAAGAAAGGCCGCCAACCCTGGTATTTGCTCACCAGTGAAGAAGTCAGGAGTGATCGCCAGGCCTGGCGCCTGGTCTTTGCTTACGCCAGAAGGTGGCAGGTGGAGCAGGCCTTCCGCTTCAACAAATCAGAAATGGGCATGGAGTCGTGCCGGCTTTGGTTCTGGTCGAGCCGCATGAAGCTCTTGCAGGTGGTCACCCTGGTGTATGCTTTTCTGCTCTCGCTGCTGGATAAAGAGCTGCGGGAGGCGGTCTCCCATCTCCTTAGGCAGGGCTGCCATAGAACAGGAAAGCGGTGCAGGAAAACTCCTACACCGCTTTACCGTATCCGGCTGGCACTGGCCAACCTCTGGAATCTACTCTATCTATCCCTGCAAACTCCGGGATGACTCATGCTTGTTTTATATATGGAGTTTGAAGTAATGATATATGAATATTGAAGTAATGCCGCCAGTTTGTAAAGGCGAAAGTAGGCCTTGGAGAACGCCTTTACAAACTGGCATCACGGGCAGCCACATTTGCGCTGGCGCTAAACTTGCGGCATGGGAATGCAGAAGCTATTCTACGAAAAAGATTATTGTATCCAAATAAAATTACCTTATCTTGATGTAGTATATCACAAACAGCAAATTATATATGGAAGCCAAATTTTCTAAAAGAGTGAAAGAAGTCATTTCGCTCAGCCGCGAGGAAGCATTACGATATGGACATGACCATATCGGTACCGAACACTTGCTATTGAGCATGATCTGGGAAGGAAAAGGGAGTGCCATCTCCCTGCTCAAAAACCTGGGAGTTTCGGTAAATGAGCTAAAGCATGCTTTAGAGGACGCCACACGTAGTGCCTATACGCAGCGCCAAAATACGAACGGCAGTATTCCTCTCACCACACAGGCAGAGCAGGTGATAAAAACGACTTACCTGGAAGCCAAATTCGATGATAGTAAAGTCATCGGCACTGTACACCTTTTGCTTGCCATACTTAGAGACAGAGACGATCCGACTTCAAAAATTTTATCCAAGTATAACGTCACTTACGACGCAGTAAGGGATTTTGCCTCCTGAAATCCGGATGTTTTAGACGCAGCCGAAGATTCAGCAGGATAGCAAATGGCTGTAATTATACCTACTAATGCTATTCTGAACTCAGGATTCAAGCGGCAACCGTATCTTACTGGTAAGGCCCCCGCGCGCGTGAGCTTTTATGGTCTTTCTCAGCTCTCGCTTTTAAGCAAACCATACCACCAGTTTAAGCGAAGCGGTAAAGGTGGTTATATATGGCCGCCAGTTTGTAAAGGCGAAAGTAGGCTTTGGGTAACGCCTTTACAAACTGGCCTCATGGCAAGCCACATTTGCGCTGGTGCTAAACTTGCGGTATGGGGCATACATTCGTAGGCTGCGATTATGGCTGTGTTAAAGCTTTAATTTATCCGGACTTTGCCTGGTGTCGAAAACAGAAAGTAGCTGGATGTGCTTTTCCTGCTCGCGGAAGAAAATCGAGTTCTGGGGTGTACCGACACACCTTCTGATTGCCCTGGTCTGGTTAATCAGCGGAAACTGTGCCGGATTACGCGCTATACGGTCTATCTGATGGAAAATGGAATCTTCGAATCTTTCGGCAGCTTCGTTGCCCCAATGTTGCAGAATATAACCGAGTGTTGCCAGGTACTCATTCGTAGCTCTTGCCGACCATTCGACGGCTTTTCCCCCGGCAGGCATTTAAGCGCGTTTTTTTCGCAGTTCGCGGCTTATCAACAGCACTTCCTCATTCGGCACCACGCGCCCTTCCTCCACGTCTCTGATGCCAGCTTCAATAGCGGCTATCTCCTCAGCCGAAACGCCCTGCCACTCCTGTGCCTCGATTGATTTCAGTTTGCGCTCGATTTCGCGCCACTCCTGAATGGGTATCTGAATTGCCGTAATTTTTCCGCTCTCGTTCGATACAAACTGCAGGTTCATAAGCTTGGTATAATTTTCCTTGTCTTCAGCAATATACGTTTTACTTTAACGCAAGTCCACATACCGCCAGTTTGAGCGAAGCGGTAAAGGTGGTTATATATGGCCGCCAGTTTGTCAAGGCGGAACGGGAACTGGAGGAACGCCAGTTGCAAACTGGCATCATGGGCAGCCACAAGTTGCGCTGGCGCTAAACTTGCGGCATGGGCGGGCATGGGGAACACAAAGATTTAGAGCTTATACCTTAACTTCATTATATTTAAATATGGAGAAAGGGCATGAATCACAAAAGAGACGACGCGAGCGCCATTATGTAACAAGGTTTCTTGAAGCTATAAATTATGACTCAGAATATTTAACGGATAATATGCTGCCAGAACCTGATTTCAAACTATATATAGATGATAGGATAATTGGTATCGAAGAAACACAGATTTTATATATTGACTGTAAAGGTTTCAGTCGACCCCAATATATTTCAACCTGTGAAGCCATTACTACAAGAGCAAAAGAAATATTTGATAGTTATGAAACGCAGCAAAAGTTGGATGTATGTATTTCCTATGCTGATCACTCTGGTACTACAAATTATAAGGTTGGAA
Source organism: Pontibacter russatus (assembly GCF_009931655.1). Lineage (NCBI taxonomy): Bacteria > Pseudomonadati > Bacteroidota > Cytophagia > Cytophagales > Hymenobacteraceae > Pontibacter > Pontibacter russatus. The sequence goes on from NZ_CP047984.1 coordinate 3,133,471, forward strand.
ATCTTATAAGAAACAAGAAGGAGCAGGAAAGTTTAGCACTTGAAATTGCTGGCTTAGTCGTAAATAATATGCCTTGGATAGATGGGGAGCAAGCAGCGATAGATCATTACAACCCATCCTTTTTTAACTTATTATCTCCAAAGGTAAATTTTATACATATATATAATACCACAGGAAAGCATCCATCATTTTGGACTAATGCTTATGCAGGTGTATGTCCAAGGCTAACTCCTGAACTAATTAGCCAATCCATCAAGAAGAAGAATTCTAAACCACAGAGCTATAAAGAACAGTATTCTGGTATATGGCTGTTATTAACAATCAATGGATTTAGGTATGACGCCAACTATGTAACCGATGATCTCTATGAAGCATTAGACATTATATATACCACTGCCTTTAGCCGAGTATTTGTTTTTGATGTAGGCGATGAAAAAGTTATAGAACTTAAATTAAAATAATCAAAGATTCTCACATTCATAATTCCTTCCCCCCGCAACTTTCTCCCCCTCCTCCCAGTTCTGATAAAACATTAACTTGTAGTATCTTTGCACAAGAACTACCTGCAGAACACGGCTTATCCGAAAAGCCCGGTGTTCTGCCTTTGCTGTTTTGTTATAGAATTGGATGAAAGTTAAAGATTTCTTAGAACTGTATCGTCTCGACAGCGTGGTGCAGACCATTGCCGAGCGGCTGAAGGCCAACAAGAGTTATCGCCTGCAACTGAAGGGCCTGGCGGGCAGCCAGGACGCCGTGCTGGCCTCGGCCATATATACCCTGCAGCCGCAGCACCAGCTCTTCGTGCTGCACGACAAGGAAGAGGCTGCTTACTTTTATACCGACCTCAAAAACCTGCTCGGCGAAGAAAAGGAAATCATGCTTTTCCCGACCTCCTACAAGCGCCCCTACAGCTTCGACGACACCGAGAACGCCAACATCCTGATGCGGGCCGAGGTGCTCAACCGCCTCAACCAGAAAACCGGCAAAGGCGAACTGATCGTGACGTACCCCGAGGCGCTTACGGAGAAGGTAATCAACAAAAAATCACTGGTCGAGAACACGCTGGGCGCGAAGGTGGGGGAGAAGCTGGACGTGAATTTCCTGAGCGAGATGCTGGCGGAATATGGCTTCGAGCGCACCGAGTTTGTATATGAGGCGGGCCAGTACGCCGTGCGCGGCGGCATCGTGGACGTGTACTCCTACGCCAACGACCTGCCCTACCGCATCGAGCTGTTCGGTGACGAGATTGAGAGCATCCGCACCTTCGACCCCGACACGCAACTGTCGGTGGAGGCAAAAAAAACCATCTCGATTATCCCCAACGTGCAGACGAAGCTGCTGCAGGAAACGCGCGAGGCCTTCCTCGATTTTATCCCCGCCAACACCACCCTCTGGTTCAAAGACGTGCGCCAGACGCTGGACGTGATAGACGAGTATTTCGACAAGGCCGCGCACAACTTCGGGAAGATGCTGGCGGGCAGCGGCGGCACCCAGATTGTATCAGACCCGGAGCAGCTGTTCCAGACGCAGAAACAGTTCAAAAAGCTGCTCGACAATTTCAACGTGGTGGAGATCGGCAAGCGCTTTCACTTCAAAGGCGCCGAAACCATACAACTGCAGGCCAAGCCGCAGCCCTCGTTCAATAAGGATTTCAAGCGGCTGGTAAAGGATTTGCACGAGCAGCAGGGCAAAGGCTTCGTGAATATCATCGCCACCGACTCGCCGCGCCAGATAAACCGCCTCACCATGATTTTCGATGAGCTGGACCACGACGTGCGCTTCCAGCACCTGCCCATCTCGCTGCGCGAGGGCTTCATCGACCAGACGCTCAAAATCACCTGCTACACCGACCACCAACTGTTCGACCGCTTCTACCAGCACAAGGCCAAGGAAGGGCACTCCAAATCCAAGGCGATGACGCTGAAAGAGTTGCGCTCGCTGCAGCCCGGCGACTATGTGACGCACGTCGATTACGGCATCGGGCGCTTTGCGGGGCTGGAGAAAGTGGAGGTGGGCGGCCGCTTGCAGGAGGCCATCCGGCTGGTGTACCGCGACGACGATTTGCTGTACGTCAGCATCCACTCGCTGCACAAAATAAGCAAGTACAGCGGCAAAGAGGGCGGCCCGCCCAGCATGAGCAAACTGGGCTCGCCGGAGTGGGAAAACAAGAAGAAGAAGGTCAAGAGCAAGGTAAAAGACATTGCCGCCGAGCTCATCAGCCTCTATGCCAAGCGCAAGGCCGCGCCGGGTTATGCCTTCACCAAGGATGGTTTTCTGCAGGCCGAGCTGGAGTCGTCGTTTATATATGAGGACACGCCCGACCAGGCAAAATCGACGGAGGATGTGAAAGCCGACATGGAGCAGCCCCACCCCATGGACCGCCTGGTGTGCGGCGACGTGGGCTTCGGCAAAACGGAGGTGGCCATCCGCGCCGCTTTCAAAGCCGCCTGCGACGGCAAACAGGTAGCCATGCTGGTGCCCACCACCATCCTGGCCATGCAGCACTACCGCACCTTCCACCAGCGGCTGGAGCAGTTCCCGGTCACGGTGGATTACATCAACCGCTTCAAAACGGCCAAGGACACGAAAGAGACGCTGAAGAAGCTGGCGGAGGGCAAAATCGACATTCTGATTGGCACGCACCGCCTCGTGAGCAAGGATGTGAAGTTCAAGGACCTCGGATTGATGATCGTGGATGAGGAGCAGAAGTTCGGGGTGAAAACAAAGGAGAAGCTCAAGGAGATGAAAATCAACGTGGACACGCTCACGCTGACGGCCACGCCCATTCCGCGCACGCTGCACTTCTCGCTGATGGGCGCCCGCGACCTGAGCGTGATTGCCACGCCGCCGCCCAATCGCCAGCCGGTCAAAACAGAGCTGCACGTGTTTGATGAGACGCTGATCCGCGATGCCATTGTGTACGAGATGAAGCGCGGCGGGCAGGTCTTTTTTGTACACAACCGCATCAAAGATATTGAAGAGATGGCTGCCATGATTTTGCGCCACGTGCCCGACGCCCGCGTAACCTACGCCCACGGCCAGATGGAGCCGGAGAAGCTTGAAAAGCGCATGATGAAGTTCGTGAACGGCGAGTACGACGTGCTGGTGAGCACCAACATCATCGAGTCGGGCCTCGACATTGAGAACGCCAACACCATCATCATCAACCGCGCCCATATGTTCGGTTTGTCGGATTTGCACCAGATGCGCGGCCGCGTGGGCCGCTCCAACAAAAAAGCCTATTGCTACCTGCTCACGCCGCCGGTGGCCGGACTGCCTTCGGACGCCCGCAAGCGCCTGAGCACGCTGGAAGAATTCTCCGATTTGGGCGAGGGGTTCAAGATTGCCATGCGCGACCTGGATATACGCGGCGCGGGTAACCTGCTGGGCGGCGAGCAGAGCGGCTTCATCACTGACCTTGGCTTCGAGATGTACCACCAGGTGCTTGACGATGCCATCAAAGAGCTCAAAGAAACGGAATTCCGCGACCTGTTCCTGAAAGACAACCTGGAGCAGTTTGTGGAGCCGGTGCGCGAGTGCTCTATCGAAACGGATATGGAGGTGCTGATTCCGGACTGGTATGTGAGCAACATCTCGGAGCGCCTGAGCCTCTACAGCAAACTCGACAGCACGAAGGACCTGTCCGAACTCGAAAAGCTACGTGACAGCATCGTGGACCGCTTCGGCCCCTTGCCGGAGCAGGTGCAGCAACTGGTGGACATTGTGAAGCTGCGCTGGCAGGCCCAGCAGCTTGGCTTCGAGAAGCTCACCATCAAAAAGGAAGTGATGAAAGGCTATATCCCGTCCGAGAACAACGACGCCTACTTCCAGTCCGACACCTTTGGTAACATCCTGAAGTACGTGCAGCAGCATCCGCGCCGCTCGCGCCTGAAAGAAGCAAAGCACAAACTGGTGGTGACGGTGGAGGATATCCGGAGCATAAAAGACGCGAAAGCGGTATTTGAGGGGCTTGGTGTGAAAGAAACTGCCCCGGTGCAAAGCCCCTGATCCGGGGCAGCGCCGCATTTAAAAGTAGAAACAGGTAAAAAACGGCTCTTTTTCCGTAAAACAGGGAGAAGGGCCGTTTTTTATGATGGCACTTTTGCACCTTTTTATTACATTACTGCTTCCTCAGTTTTAATAAAAAGCAAATAAGTGATGTATCTACATTCTTATGCCCGAAAGTAACGCCATACCCCCTCACATTTGCTTCGGGTCTGTCTTTCATGCCCTGCCTGGGCTATACCTGGTCATGGCGCCCGACCTGACCATACTGGACGTCACAGAAGCTTACCTGCGGGCGCTCTTTCTGAGGCGTGAGGACATTGTGAACAAAAATATACTGGCTACTTTCCCGGACACAGCAAATGCATCCCATTCCAATGCAAGGCAGGAGTTGGAGCAGTCCCTGGACCACGTGCTCCGGCACAGGCAGCCGCACACCATGCCCGTGCTGCGCTATGACCTGCCGCTTCCGGCGGAGAACGGAGGTGCTTTTGAGCAGCATTACTGGAACACGACCCATACGCCCGTCTTTTTGGCCGGGGGAGAGATTGCCTACATCCTGCAGCAAACCCGCGACATTACCCACCAGGTGCGGCAGGAGCAGAAAGTGCGCTACAGCCAGGCACAACTGAGCATGCTGACGAGCGCCGCGCATGCGGTGGCCTGGGAGTACGACCTGCTGCAGGACCGCCTGCACTGGGGCACCGGTCTGAAGGAGGTGCTGGGCTATACTCCGGAAGAGATGGGCCTTGATGGCCACTCCTGGAACAGCCGCGTACATCCCGAGGATTATGCTGCCATGCAGGAGAGCATCACCAAAGCCACGGCCGCTGGCGAGAAGACCTGGACGGGCGAATACCGGTTTCTGAAGGCCGACGGCACCTACGCCCACGTGCTGGACCAGGGGTACATCATATATGACGAGAACAACCGCGCCGTGCGCACCATCGGGTCTATCATGGATGTGTCGCGCAGCAAGCTGGCAGAGCAGGAACTGGAGGAAAGCAACAGCCGGTTCCGGCACCTGCTGGAGGTGCTGCCGCACATGGCCTGGACCGCCGACGCGCAGGGCGGGTCGCTGTTCTTTAACGAGAACTGGTACAGCTACACGGGCATGCGGCGAGGACAGACCGACGGCTGGATCAGCGTGGTACACCCGGACGATTCTGCCCAGGTGCTGACGGTGTGGCATGAGGCCATCGTGAAGGGCCAGATGTTTGAGATGGAGTACCGCGTCCGCAACGCCTTGGACGGCAGCTACCGCTGGTTTCTGGAGCGCGGCGTGCCCATGTCGGGTGCCGATGGCAGGCCCACGCTGTGGATGGGCACTTTTACCGATATAGAGGAGCAGAAGCAGGCGCTGCAGCAACTGCAGCAGAAAGACCTGCAGATGGAGAATGTCCTGCGCCTCTCCCCAGCACACCTGTGCCTGCTGAAGGGGCCCAGCCATATATGCCGCTACGTCACGCCTGGCGTATACAATCTCTATGGCAACCGGCAGTACCTGGGCCGCACCGCCCGCGAGATATGGCCCGAACTGCAGCGCCTCGGCTTTCAGGACCTCCTGGACCAGGTGTACCAGAAAGGGGACACCGTGCAGATCAGTGAATTCAAGGCAGAGGTTGACCGCTACCGGAACGGGAGGCTGCAGGAAGCATACTTCAACTTCAAGTACCAGCCACTGCTGGAAAATGGCGAGGTAGAGGGTATCCTGATATCTGCCGTGGAGGTGACGGAGTTGGTGGAGGCAAAGAGAAGGGCGGAGGCCCTTGCCCAGGCGCAGCGGCGCCAGTAGCGCCCGGCACTGCACGGGCGACCGTATGCGGGGGGATGTGGCGGGAAATCATATATAGAGCCCTCCCCGCCACAGCAGGGCGCCGGGGGCTTGCAGCGCCATAAAACCTGCGCCGCCCTATACCACTCCCATCAACCTCTTCCGCAACACACCCTGAAGTGCCGCAGCTAAACTACCCTGGTCCGGGCGCAAAAGGCAACCCTGAACAAATGCCGGCACAAGCTGTTCCAACTGCCCAGGCGTTTTCATAACCGTGTGGACGGACCGGCCACGGGCTATATACCGTAACAAGCTCCTGACGAACCAAGGTCTGCACCAGCATATAAAAGTGACCGGCGCGAAGACACTGCTTTTCCCCTGTACTTTGAGCTGAAAAAGCGTTAGCTTTACTTGCACGTAAACGATGAAGCGATGAAAAAACTGAATACCGTGCTCCTGGTGGACGACGACGAGACAACGAATTATCTGAATCACCGCCTGCTGTCGCGCATGGAGATTGCCTCCGACATCCGTGTGGTGACAGACGGGGAGGAGGCGATGAATTACCTGAAGCGGGCTTTCGCCGCCTCAACAGACTACCCCCGCCCTGAGCTCATTTTCGTGGACATCAAGATGTCGGGCATGGACGGGTTTGAGTTCCTGGAGGAGTACCAGCGGCTCGCCGCCGACGAGAAAGAGGGAACCGTGATGCTGATGCTGACCTCCTCGGCCAGCTTTTACGATCTCGAAAAACTGAAGCAGTTTCCCGACGTGCGCCGCCACTACTCCAAGCCCCTGACCGAGTCGGATGTGCGCGAAATCCTGCAGACCTACTTTTAACGCAGCACACTTTCCGGCGCCCCTGGCCGCGGCATGTCTGCAGGCCAGGGGCGCCGCTGTTTTGGGGCCGGGCGGCACCGTCTTAACAATCGCCGCCACTATGCCGTAAATATAACTTACCCGCCTACTGGCCGGGTGTATATATACGCAACATCTAAAACAGAATAAAGCTATGGCAGACAGACCCATGAACCCCGAACGCAATGAGGGCGAGAACCACGAAATAGGCCGTGAACTATATAACAGGGACAGACAGCAGAACCAGGGCAGCAGCCGCCGCTACGGCTACCGGGGCGACAACGACCGCAAGTGGGACGAAGGCAACTTCTTCCACACCGGCCCCAGCCCCCGCGGCGCCCAGGACCGCGAACACACCGGCCCCTCCGGCAACGAGTACCGCAGGGGAGGCAGCAGCCACAGCTCGTATAACCAGGGGCAGAATGCTCACCTGAGCGATCACTACGGCAGCCGCTCCGACAGCACGTACCGCAACGAGCGCTCCTATATAGACCACGGCAACCACGGCAGCGGTCATTTCCAGCACGATGAAAGGCACAGCATGCATCGGCCCCATACACCGGGAGGCTCGCTGCAAGGCAACTACGACGACCTGAACAGCTACCAGAACGACCCGTGGCGGGAAGGGCCAGGCAGCGGAAGCCGTTACAAGGAGTCGGATTACCGCTACGGCAGCGGCTCGCACAACTGGTACCGGGAAAACAGGTACACGCCCGACCACCGCAGCCACGTTCAGGGCGAAGGGCGCGGCATCATGGACCGGGTGAAAGACACCTGGAACGACATCTGGCATTCAGACGACAAGGATTATCAGCCCCGCCACCGGCACCAGTCCAACGCAGACCGCCTCGACACGCGCACGCGCTACAGCTCAGATGCCTACCGCGACCGCAACTTTGACAGAGGTTATGAAGGCGGCCCACGCTGGGCGGATGAGTCGGACAGAGGGCACGACAGCCGCGACAGCGACAGAACCAGCCGCTACCGACGCTAAACCAAGCATTCTGTAAAACAGGGAAAAACAACGCCGGCTCTTGCAGCCGGCGTTGTTTTTCCGTAACTTCCTGTTTTATCCTCGCGCAAACATCCTCATTACCAGCCCGTACATATTTACAAAGGGCACACGAACTACTATATTCACATTAAAGATATCTACCATGCATCACGACGAAAACGACCCACGCCACCCACACTACCGGGACCCGCGCCACCGCCGGGAGCAACAGCCGGAGGACTTTGCGCGTGACCGGTACTTCAATGATTTCAAGAGCCGCTGGGGAGAGCCTGCGCCGCCCCTGAATCTGCACCGGGAAGAGTGGCAGCCCCGCGAAGCCGGTCGCTTTGAGCAGGAAGGCAGGTTCCATCAGCACCGGGAAGAGTGGCTGCCGAACGAGCGGCGGCACCAGCATCCGCAATATGAGCATCCGCAACACGAGCACCATCCGCGTGACCGTGACATATCGTGGCGGCAGCGCGACGTAAATTTCGACAGGGATAATCAGCGGGCCGAAGACCGCTGGCAACGGCACGATGACCTGCCGCACCCGGATGACCGTCGCCGTCACAGACGGGGCCTGCCTGACCAGGACAGGTTCTGGGATGATGAAGGCGAAAGAGACGACAGAAGCCGCCGTTAGCGGCCGCTAACGGCACTCGCGCAGCGATAGCCGGACATATATCCGGCTATCGCTGTTTTGATGATTCCCTCAAAACCTTTTCCGCAGACCGATTCCGAATGATATGAGTTCCGGAATGCCCGGCAACAGGTTTATGGACAGGTCTGTTCTCTCTTTCAATTTGTAGTTATATTCCAGTTCGCCGGCGTACCAGTAAAATTTGTACTGCCACTTGCCACGGCGCTTGAAGTAGCCGTCGTCCACGTAGGCGTCATTGTCGGCCCAGTCGTGGCGGTACACCAGCGTGGGGCCAATGCCGCCGTTGAGCGAGTGCCTGCCCTTGCGCAGGATGAGCCCGCGCCAGCCGATATGGGTGAAGCCCGCCAACTCTGCGGCGCAGTCGGCATACAGGCCCTGCTCCACGCGCACGCTGATGACGTCGCGCACCACAAACCGGTCGTACCCCACAATAGCCCCGTAGTTAAATGCGATGATGCCTTTGTCGTCCAGGCGGTTCGGAAACATCTCCGGGTAAGGACTCTCCTTCAGATGCACCGAAACGCCAAAAAACTTAACGGTAACCGCATTTTTATATATAGCCGGCTCCTGTGCCAGCAAGGGCTGCGGGCAAAGCAGGAGGATATATAAAAGAAGCGGCTGCAGGCGAGGCATAGGGTTACGCGGAAGCATCAGGCATTTTTACTAAATTATAGGAGGGAGGTTGCCGGCATGTGCCGATACTGCCCGGTTACCGCTTTCCTTTGTATCTTTGCCCATGCCCGAATTAGAAGATCTACTGCAAAGGATAAGGGCCTGCCGCCTCTGCGAAGCACACCTGCCCCTGGGCCCGCGCCCGGTGCTGCACGCCAGCGCCACCGCCAAACTCCTGATTGTGGGGCAGGCGCCCGGCACCAAGGTGCATGCCAGCCGCATTCCCTGGGACGACCAGAGCGGCAGGCGGCTGCGGCAGTGGCTCGGGCTGGAGCCCGCCGCGTTTTATGATGCGGCACAAGTTGCCATCATCCCGATGGGCTTCTGCTATCCCGGCAAGGGGAAAAGCGGCGACCTGCCGCCCCGCCCGGAGTGCGCCGCGCACTGGCATCAGTCACTTCTCGCGTTATTGCCCGATATCCAACTCACGCTGCTGGTCGGGAAGTATGCGCAGGATTACTTTTTAGGCCGCACCGCCAGGCCCACGCTCACGGAAACGGTGGCCAACTGGCACGAGTACCTGCCGCGGTATATGCCCCTGCCGCACCCGTCGCCCCGCAACCAGTTCTGGCTCCGGCGCAACCCGTGGTTCGAGGCCGGCGCGGTGCCGGCGCTGCAGCAACTCGTGGCGCAACTGGTGGTAAAAACCTAGCGCGCCGGTTCGCGTTGCAGCTTAGTACGCTTCAGACAAAACTACCCAGCCCATGAACTACCCTCTTAGCAAGCTGCCGGATACAGGCACGAGCATTTTCACGGTTATGTCGGCTCTGGCCAATGAGCACAAGGCCCTCAACCTCTCGCAGGGCTTCCCCGACTTCAACTGCCCCGACCCCCTGCTGGAGCTCGTCTACCGTTATATGCGGGAGGGATTTAACCAGTATGCCCCGATGGCCGGTGTGCCGAAGCTGCGGGAGAATATCAGCCTGAAAACAGAGAAGCTATACGGCTACCGGCCTGATGCGGAGACGGAAGTGACGGTCACGTCGGGCGCGACAGAAGCCCTGGACGCGGCCATTACCGCCGTGGTGAAAGCCGGGGATGAAGTGCTGCTGCTGGAGCCCTGCTACGACTCCTATGCGCCCGTTATCCGGCTGTGCGGCGGCGTGCCCGTATATGTCCCGCTGGCGCTGCCGGATTTCAGCGTGGACTGGGACCAGGTGAAGCGCCGCCTCTCCTCCCGCACGCGCCTCATCCTCATCAACACGCCCCACAACCCGACCGGCGCCGTGATGGCGAAGCAGGACATAGACATGCTCGCCAACCTGCTGGAGGGGACCGATATTTTGGTGATCAGCGACGAGGTATATGAGCACATGGTGTTCGACGGGCAGCAGCACTACAGCGCCCTGCAGCACCCGCAGTTGCGCGCGCGAAGCATCGTCATGTCCTCCTTCGGGAAGACCTTCCATGCCACCGGCTGGAAAGTGGGCTATGCCGTGGCACCGGCTCCGCTCACCACAGAGTTGCGCAAGATGCACCAGTTCATCACGTTCAGCACGCCCACCCCGTTCCAGATGGCCATCGCCGACTTTCTGGAAGAAGAAGCACATTACCTGAACCTGCCGGACTTTTACCAGGCCAAGCGCGACTTTTTCGTAGCGCAGCTAAAAGGCTCCCGCTTTGAAATCATCCCGTCGGCAGGCACCTATTTCCAGTTGGCCCGGTATAACCAGATATCGGAGGAGCATGACCTGGACTTTGCAAAGCGGATGACAAAAGATATTGGTGTTGCGGCGATACCCGTCTCTGCTTTCTATCACGATAAAACCGACCATAAGTACCTGCGCTTCTGCTTCGCCAAAGACGAGGAAACGCTGCAGGCCGCTGCTGAAAAGCTGGTGCGGCTGTAATTACTGGCTGTGCTATATATAACCTCTGCGAAAGATGCAGGCGTGAGTTATCCGATACCGTGCCTGCCACCATAGCATATATAAATCTTCCTGCTGAAACCTCCTCCGAAAAGCGAACAACGAAAAACGACTCAAATGGACTTACGCGTAACCATCGTTCAGACACAGCTGCACTGGCAGGACGCCGGGGCGAACCGCACCATGTTCTCAGGAAAGCTGGCTGCCGCCGCTCCGCAGACAGACTTGATTGTGCTGCCCGAGATGTTCACGACCGGCTTCAGCATGGAGGCGGCCGCGCTGGCAGAAGAGGCGGAGGGCCCGACCCTCAGTTGGATGCAGCAGGAAGCGCGAAAGCATCGGGCGGTGGTAACTGGCAGCGTGATGGTGCAGGGGCAGGGGAAGTTCTTTAACCGCCTGTATTGGGTGCGCCCCGACGGCAGCCACGCCCTATATGACAAGCGGCACCTCTTCCGGATGGCGAAGGAACACCACACCTACACGGCTGGCACAGAGCGTTTAATTGTTGAACTGAACGGCTGGAGCATATGTCCGTTGGTGTGCTACGACCTGCGCTTCCCGGTATGGAGCCGCAACACCGGCAGCGGCTATGATTTGCTCCTGTATGTGGCCAACTGGCCGCAGGCGCGCAGCCTTGCCTGGCGCACGCTGCTGCAGGCCCGCGCCATCGAGAACCTGGCTTACGTGGTTGGCGTGAACCGCGTGGGCACCGACGGCAACAACCATCCCTACTCCGGCGACTCCGCCATTATCCATCCAAAAGGCCACCACCTACTCGAGACAAGCCAGGCGGAGGGTGTTCACACGGTTACTCTGAGCAAGCAGGAGCTGACAGATTTCCGGGAGGCTTTCCCGGCACACAGGGATGCGGATGGGTTTCAGCTCTTTTAATGTGAGAGCGGATATTGTTTATATCAGGTTAAACTGCGACTCCTGATCCAGGAAGGGCGGCTGCAATGGCTAAGCCTTTTTATATAGGAACAGCCTCACCTCTCCCAGCGCGTTCTCCTCATCTGTTTGTGCAAACCGTACCTGCGGGCGCGCCTGCAGCATGCGCAGGAGGCGCGGGTGTTCGCCTTCCAGTAGAATCATCCTGTTTCCCTGGCTTTGAAAAAGCTCCTCCAGCAGCGGCAGCATGGCACCGAAGCCAGTCACGGCAGCATCGGCTTTTATATATACCACGGCCTTCTCGCTTTCGCGGAGCAGGCGCAGGGCGTAGTGCAGCACCAACTCGCCTGAGGTTGCGTCTATGTCCAGCACTGCCAACGCCGGCAGCTGTTGCTGCACCTGCTCCGGCAGCGCCTTCCGGTAAGCAACGGCAGCCGTCAGGTCCAGGTAAAGGAATGCCTCCATCACCTCACCACGAATTTTGATGAGACATGCTTCCCGCTTTCGGAGGTGGCCCGGATGATGTACATGCCTGCCCGCAGGTGCTGCAGCGGCACGACATGGTTGCGGCTGTAAGCACCAGCGTTTATATATACCCGCCTTCCGATGGCGTCATATACCTGCAACGTTACGGGCTCTGTGGCTTTTACCTGCACACCCGCTGCGGCACTTCTATCGGCCGGGTTAGGGTATACCTCCAGCGTCAGGCCAGTTTCGGGCGTGGTGGGCGATCCGGAGTTGCCGCTTACCTGCTCCAGCATATATAACCCGCCGCCCTTGGTGCCGATGAGTAGATACAGTGTGTTCTCGCCGCCAAGCGCAGCTGTCGTGATGCTTAGCCCTTTGCCGAAGCGTGTAGCTTGAAGACCCTCCAGCAATTCATTTTCCAGCAATTCCGTTTCGGGGGTGAGGGCATTGCCCTGGAGGATGGAAGGCAGGTTCCGGTATATACGAAGTGTGCCGCTCTCGTCTGTAGTGAGCAGGTCTGGTGCGCCGTCGCCGTCCACATCTGCGGTGGCAGGATAAAGGGAGTGGCGGGTGTAGTCCTGCCCGAGGCTGACGAGGGGAGTGTTTTCTGCTGCATATACCGGCGCGGCTGCGTTGCCGGTGTTGCGGTAAAAAGCGAGGCTGCCGTCGCTTTTGCCCAGCAGCAGGTCCAGGTCGTTGTCGGCGTCCACATCCACAAAAGCAGGCGCGGCATTATCCGGTATAGCCTGCACCAGTTGCACATCCGAAAAGTCATATAGCGCGGCCTGTCCTGTGGCGGCTTTGTTTGGGATATAGCTGATGCGGGTGGAGTTGTGTGCGGAGGTGCTATATGTAAGCACAAGGTCTGTGGCTCCGTCTCCGTTGATATCGGCAAAAGCTGGCCTGATGTTGAAAAGCTGCGCCTGCTGCAGGCCCAGATAATCTTTTGTCTCCAGTTCGAAAGCAGGGGCCGTGGCCGTGCCGGTGTTGCGGTACAAATGAAGGGAGGCGCTATAGTTTCCGTCTTTGGCAGAAGCGGCGTTACCCACCAGCATATCCAGGTCGCCGTCAGCGTCTATATCGGCAAAGGCAGGAAAGGCGCTCTCGCCTATATCCAGCATCTGCCCCTGCAGAAAGTCGTCCTGCACAAACCGGAAATCAGGCTTGTTGTCCGCCCCCGCGTTTCGGTACAGCCAGGTGGAGCTTTCGTAATTGACGGCCACAAAATCATGCGCATCCTGTGTGCCCTGCGCCACCTGTGGGGCCACCAGCATATCCGGCACCCCGTCAAACGTCACGTCCTCGTAAAATGCCGCCGGGAAAATCGGGAAAGAAGCCGGGGTAGCCGCCGGGAAAGAAGGCGAGAAGCTGGTCATTAGGGCATTTTCCGCCGTGCCTTCGTTCTCCATCAGCACGAGGTTATTACACTGCACACCGCCCATCACCAAATCCCTGTCACCGTCGGCGTCCATGTCCAGCAGCAACAAGGCGGAGCCGTCGTGGCCCGAGTGCAGGGGGGCGGCCACGCGGCAGAAGGCACCGAAGAGGTAACTGTTGCAGCCGTCGCACTCGGTTATGCCGCCCCACCAGTTGGTCTGCTGCTCGAACCGCAGGCTGCCGCAGGCCAGGTTCTGCTCTGCCCGCTGGTTGCGGTAAAGCTCCAGCGTAAAGCCCCTGGAGAACTCTGAGATGAGGATATCGAGGTCGCCATCGCCGTCCACATCTGTAATGGCAGGTACGTCTGCGCCCTGCATCTGCATGTTCACTTTGTTGTCCTTGTAGTAAAGTGCTTCCTCCGCCAGCGAGAATTTCAACTGGCCTGAGGGGGCTGCCTCCTGCATATATACCTTGATGCCGAGCGGGCTGCTGGTGAAAATGTCTTTCAGGCCGTCGCAGTTGTAGTCGCGCAGCAAGGCCCAGTTCTCCAGCTCCGCCGGGAAAAACACCTCGTAGGATGGTGCGTACCGGTATTGCCACTGCCCGTTCTGCTGCACCGCCAGCCACGTATATACCTTGCGCAGCTGCCTGTCGAAGACGAACAAGTCCTCCTGCCCGTCCCGGTTCAGGTCGATGGTGGAGAACTGGGGTGTGTTGAGGCCGCCGCCCCAGGGGCTGCTGAGCTGCCTGCCCTGCACCGACACGGGCACATCGTGGCGGAAGCGAAACTGCAGCGGCTCCTTTTCCTGGGCAACGGCCATGGCCACACTGCAAAGCGCAAGGTATATAAAAGTGAGATACTTCTTCATGGGGAGGAGGCCGTCGTTAGCTCTCAGGCCACTGCTTCAATTTCGGCAGTGGCGCCGGCGGGTGCTGTCGCTTTTAAGGTTTTGAATGTATATTGCCACTGCGGAAGGCTGCTGCTTATATGAACGATAACACCAGCCGGAAACGCATTGTTAACGCTAAAAATACGCATTTCATGCAGAACAGCATTGAGTTTATATATCAGAAGTACCTGGCGTGCCGCCACGTGAGCACCGACTCGCGGGCGGCGCAGGACCAGAGCCTGTTCTTCGCCCTGAACGGACCCAGCTTTAAAGGGGCGAAGTTCGCCGCAGCCGCCCTGGAGAAGGGGGCAAGGTATGCCGTGGTGGATGACCCCGCCCTGGCCGCTGACAACGTGTTTGTGGTGGAGGACACGCTGCAGACGCTGCAGGAACTGGCGCGTCACCACCGCCGCCAGCTGAGTATCCCGGTGATTGGCATTACGGGCTCTAACGGCAAAACAACCTCTAAGGAGCTGGTGCATGCGGTGCTCAGCCGGAAGTTTAACACGCTCTACACGCAGGGCAACCTGAACAACCACATAGGGGTGCCGCTCACGCTGCTGCGCATCAAACCCGAGCATGAAATGGCCATCATCGAGATGGGCGCCAACCATATAGGCGAGATTGAGTTGCTCTGCAGCATCGCCCTGCCCACGCACGGCCTCATCACCAACATCGGCAAGGCGCACCTGGAGGGCTTCGGGAGTCTGGAGGGAGTGGCGCGCGGCAAGAGCGAGTTATATGTACACCTGCTCCACTCCGGTGGTACCGCCTTCGTGAACACTGGCAACGAGCACCTGATGCGCATGAGCCGCCGCCTCGAGAACAAAGTCACCTACCCGGCCCCCGGCGACTATTACCACAGCGAACTGCTGGAGGCCTCGCCATATGTGGTATATAAAGACGAGGAAGGCAACGAGGTGAAAACGCAGTTGGTGGGTAGCTACAACTATGAGAACATGGCCGCCGCCGCCTGTATCGGAAAGTATTTCGGGGTGCCGCTGCAGCAGGCCAACGAAGCCATCGCAGCCTATAGCCCCGTCAACAACCGTTCGCAGGTACTGCAGAAGGGCAGCAACACCATCATCCTGGATGCCTACAACGCCAACCCCACCTCGATGGCTGCCGCCGTGCGCAACTTCGGCAGCATGAACGCGCCGCGCAAAGTCGTGATTTTGGGGGATATGTTTGAGCTGGGCACGGAAAGCGCAGCCGAGCACCGCGCTTTGGGCGAAGTAGTAGCCGCCCAGGCGTTCGATACGGTGCTGCTCTGCGGCAAGGACATGCAGCACGCGGCAGCGGTGAAAACCAGCTTCCTGCACTTCGAAACCAAGCCCGCGCTACAGCAGTGGCTGCAGGAGCACCCGGTTAAGGACAGCTATATCCTGGTGAAAGGCTCGCGCGGCATGGGCCTGGAGACGCTGCTGGAGGTGTTGTAGATTATAAGATTTGGAGATGCGAAGATTTGAAAATGTGAAACGGGAGGCTTGGCTATATATGGCCGGACCTCCCGTTTTGTTTATAATATCCTTCTTTTGTCCGACGTCTTATGTCTAACGTCTTGCGTCTCGACCCTAAAAAGGGGAAGTGAAATTCTGCAGCGGCGGCAGCACCTCGTCCTTCGGCGACACCAGCGGCTGCGTCACTCCCCAGTCGATGCCGAGGGCTGGGTCGTTCCAGAGAATGCCGCCTTCGGAGGGCTGGTTGTAAAAGTCGGTGCATTTGTAGAGGAAGGTGGTGTTATCCTCCAGCGCCGCAAAGCCGTGGGCAAAGCCCTCGGGGATATAAAACAGGTTGTGCTTCTCGGCATCCAGCACGCACGTCACATGCTGCCCGTAGGTGGGGGAGTCCCTGCGCAGGTCTACGGCTACATCCAGGGCGCTGCCCGAGGTGACGCGCACCAGCTTGCCCTGTGCGTGCGGCGGCTTCTGAAAGTGCAGCCCGCGCAGCACTCCTTTCTTCGACACCGACTGGTTGTCCTGCACAAAATTCGGCTGCAAGCCCAGCGGCTCAAACCACTTCAGGCTGAAGGTCTCCAGAAAATAGCCCCGGTCGTCCCGGAACACGCGCGGCAAAAACTCTATCAGGCCCTCAATGTGGAAAAGTCTGTGTTCCATGGTTGGTATTTCTTATGCTTTCGTTCTTTGTATATAGGTTGATTGACGGCTAATGGTTATCGCGTCAATCAACCAAGTTTTGAATGAGTGATTGAGTGAATAACTGAATAAAGAAAAAGAATACTGTTGTAAATATTCACTCATTCAAAATTGAATCTATCGCCTGCAGGTACTTTCCGATGACGATGCGGTCGTCGAAGCGGGTGACGGCCAACTGGCGGCTGGCCTGCCCCATGCGCTGCAACTCCCCGTCTGGCAGTTGCAGCATCCGCATCATCTTATCCGCCAGGTCGGCTGCGCTTTTTACCTGGCAAAGGTAGCCGTTCTCCCCATCCTGCACCACCTCCCGGCAGCCGGGCACATCCGTCGCAATCAGGGGTTTGGCCAGGGCCGCCGCCTCCAGCAGCGTGCGGGGCGTGCCCTCGCGGTAAGAGGGCAGCACCACGCAGTCGGCTTGGCGCACCACGGCGGCCACGTTATCTGTGGCACCCAGATACTCGACTACACCGGTTGCCAGCCACTCCTGCAGTTGCCGCCGCTTCACCCCCGACCGGCTCCGCTCATCCACCTGCCCCAATAGCTGGCACTTCACCTGTGGGTGCTTTTCCCGCACCAGCCCGCTGGCCTGCACAAACTCCGCCACGCCTTTGTCATATAAAACCCGCGCCACCATCAGGAACACAAACGGCTCCTGCCGCTTAAACTCTTTGGCCGGAGCAAACTCCTGCAGGTTGATGCCCGAGCCCGGCAGCACTTCTGTGATGCTTTCGCGCACCAGCCCGTGGTGCAGGAACAGTTTGCGGTCGTCCTTGTTCTGGAAAAACACCTTCGCCGGATACCGGAAAGCGAACTTGTACAGGCGCAGCGCGATATGGGATATATAATCCTTGGTGATGAACACGGTGCCGAGCCCCGAGACGTTGTTGATGGCAGGAATACCGGCCCAGTGTGCGGCCACGGCCCCATATATGTTGGGCTTGATAGTGTAGTGCAGCACCACATCCGGCCGCACCCGCCTATAGGCGCGGTACAGGCGCCAAACCAGTTGCAGGTCCTCCAGCGGGTTCGTGCCCTGCTCCATGCGCACCGGCACAAAACGGCACCCTACCGCCACCAGCCGCTCCGAATACGCATCCTCCGGTGCCATGGCCACCACCTCGTGCCCCTCCGCCAGCAGGGCCTTTATCAGGCTCATGCGGAAGTTGTAGATGTTCCAGGAAGTGTTGATGACGAGGGCTATCCGCATAAAGTGCAAATCAACCCGAGGCAGCGCCGGGGCGATGGCTGAAAAGCCGTAAGTTAGCATTTTAGCAGCAGCATCAGAAAAATTAAAGTAAATTGCAGCAAATCCGACTCAATTCTGACACCTGACATATACCAATGCCTTTTGTTGCCTTCCTGCACGCCCACGTTCTGGCAGTTGTGCTTTTCCTCTTCCTGTTCGCCGCAAAGGCGCTGCTGCTGCTGCTGAACAAGCGCGCGGCGCTGCACAAGGTGAGGAGCAAAACCAGGGCGCTGGACATGCTGTTCGGCACGCTGATCCTGCTAACGGGCGGTTACCTGCTGTTCCTCTACAACGGCGGCATCCCCACCTGGCTTATCCTGAAAATCGCGCTGGTGCTGGTGGCCGTCCCGCTCGGCATGGTGGGCATCAGGCGCGAAAACAAAGTGCTGGCCACGCTGACGCTGCTCATCTTCCTGTACGTATATGGGGTGGCGGAGACAAAAACCCTGGTGATGGGCAAAGACAGCGGCCTGGCCCAAAACACTGCGCCTGCCACACCAGAGGCGGATGCCGTCGAAACCGGCGATGCTGGCCTCAGCCAATCGGCAAGCGCGCAGGCGGCGATTGTGGCCGCCATGGGCGAGGCGCAGCTGGCCAACGCCAAAGCCATATATGACCAGCTGTGCGCCAACTGCCACGGTGCGGACGGCACGAAGGGGATGGGAGGGGCCGCAATTTTAACGGCGTGCCATCTCAGCCTCAACGACAGGATTCGCGTTATTGAGGAGGGCCGCGGCCTGATGCCCGGCTTCGGCGACCAACTGACGGAGCAGGAGCAGGAGGCGCTGGCAGCTTATACCATCACGCTGAAAAAAGAATAATTAATGGGGAAACAGCATTTCTATGAAACGGCCAAGCCACAGGAGACCGCTGTGCTGGTGGCCGTACCGAACCACCGCCAAACCGACGCGCAAACCAAGGAGTACCTTGACGAACTGGCCTTCCTGACGGAGACGGCGGGAGCCGCCACGTTGAAGCGCTTTGTGCAGAAGCTCGACAGGCCCGACATCCGCACTTTTGTGGGAACCGGTAAACTGGAAGAGATCAAAGCCTATGTGAAGGAGCACGACGTGGACATGGTGATCTTTGACGATGACCTGAGCGCCTCGCAGGTGCGCAACATCGAGCGCGAGCTGCAGGTGAAGATCGTGGACCGCAGCCTGCTTATCCTGGACATATTCGCGCTGCGGGCCAAAACGGCGCAGGCGCACGCCCAGGTGGAGATGGCGCAGTACCAGTACCTGCTGCCCCGCCTCACCAACCTCTGGACGCACCTCTCGAAGCAGAAGGGCGGCATCGGGATGAAGGGACCGGGCGAGACCGAGATTGAGACCGACCGCCGTATCGTGCGCGACAAGATTGCCTTGCTGCGCGACCGCCTGAAGAAGTTCGAAAAGCAGAACTTTGAGCAGCGCAAGGCCCGCTCGGGCATTGTGCGCGTGGCGCTGGTGGGCTACACCAACGTGGGCAAATCCACGCTGATGAACCTGCTCTCCAAATCAGAGGTGTTTGCCGAGAACAAGCTGTTCGCCACCGTGGACGCCACCGTGCGCAAGGTGGTGCTCGACAATATCCCGTTCCTGCTTTCCGACACCGTGGGTTTCATCCGCAAGCTGCCCACCAAGCTGATTGAGTCCTTTAAATCCACGCTGGACGAGATACGCGAGGCCGACTTGCTGGTGCATGTGGTGGACGTGTCGCACCCCTCGTTTGAGGACCATATAGCCGTGGTGAACGAGACGCTGAAGGATATAAACTCGGCGGAGAAGCCGGTGCTGCTGGTGTTCAACAAAGTGGACCTGTACCTGCAGCAGCGGGAGCAGGAACTGGCGGAGGAGGGGGCCGAGGTGCGCCCGTCCATCGAAGACCTGAAAGCGACCTATATGGCGAAGATGCACGCACCGGCCCTGTTTATTTCCGCCACCAACAAGATCAACATCGAAGAGCTGCGCGAGGAACTGCAACGAAGAGTGGCAGAAATCCATTACCAGCGCTACCCGAACAACGTGTAAATCCACACAGCCCGCATCACCCGCCACGGTATATATAAATCATATATAAACGTGGCAGGCGGTTGGCCCTGCTATATATGACGACCCGACACCGCATCATTTCCGGAGCCGCCCAAAAAATGGAAGCCCTGGCCAACGCCTCCATCGACCTGGTGGTCACGTCTCCGCCTTACCCGATGATCGAGATGTGGGACGGCATCATGGCGCAGCAAAGCCCCGGCATTGCGGCGGCCCTGGCCGATATGAATGGCGAGGAGGCCTTCGAGCTGATGCACCTGGAACTGGACAAGGTGTGGCGCGAGGTGGAACGGGTGCTGAAACCGGGCGGCTTCGCCTGCATCAACATCGGCGACGCCACCCGCACCCTCGGCGGAAAGTTTGCGCTTTACCCGAACCACGCCCGCATCCTCTCCGCTTTTCTGAAACTGGGCCTTACCAACCTGCCCAACATCCTGTGGCGCAAGCAAACCAACGCCCCCAATAAATTTATGGGCTCGGGCATGTTGCCGGCCGGCGCCTACGTTACGCTGGAGCATGAGTGGATTCTGATTTTCCGGAAGGGCGGCAAGCGGCTTTTTAAGACGGCGGAGGAGAAGCGGCTGCGCAGCGAGAGCGCTTTTTTCTGGGAAGAGCGCAACGCTTGGTTCTCGGATATATGGGATTTGAAAGGCACGAAACAATCCATTAAAAATGCAGAGACAAGGGCGCGCAGTGCGGCTTACCCCTTCGAGGTGCCCTACCGGCTCATCAGCATGTACTCTTTGAAGGGCGACACCGTGCTGGACCCGTTCCTGGGCACAGGCACCACCACCGTGGCCGCCCTCGCCGCCGAACGCCATAGCGTGGGCTATGAGATAGACAGCGCTTTTACCGAAATTGTCAGCGGCAATATCCTGAACCAGGATGTGGCGCAGCTGAACAGCTATATCCGCAACCGGGTGATGCAGCACCGGGAGTTTATCCGGAGCAGGCAGGCAGACCCGAAGAAGGACGCCATCAAGCATTTCAACCAAAGCCTCGGCCTGCCCGTCATCACCTCGCAGGAGCGCGCCATGACGCTCTCGTTTGTCAGCGCCATCCGCCGCAGCGAAGCAGCAGATTTGCTGTTTGAGGCACAGTATCTCCCTGCCGGCATCGCAGACTTCAGCGAAGACAACGCGGTCACAGGTTCTCAGAAGAAAAAGAGCAACAGGCAGGCGGCTATAGATTCAGAAGCACCTCAGAGTTAAGGATGTTGCCCTTATGGTCTGCAATGATGTCGTATACGGGTGCGCCGAAGCGTGCTTTGTACAGCTGGTTTTTCCGGCTGTTGGCCTGCCGGGCGTTCAGGAGGTAAGTAGCGTTGCCCGTGTAAGACTTCGGTTTCACCTGCAGCGCGTAGCGCAACTGCCCGCCCACATAGGCCTCGTAATCCACAGCGTAGCTATGGTCGATCACACCTTCCACCTTCCGGAAATCCACCTGCGGGTAGAGCGCCTGCAGCGTCTTGACCGTGTTCCGCTCCCGGATGATCACGCCGTTCCAGGTCTCGCATATCACGCGGTAGCGTACGCACTCCACACAGTCTTCCACCGTCAGCCCGTGCCCGTTGTCTTTAACGTGGTTGTAGAGTATCTCCCCTTTTTCGCGGAGCCGTTCACGCGTTCTGCCGAACTGGGTGTTCAGGTTCTTCAGGTTCCAACTCAGGCCGCGAACATAAACCGCGTCCTTTCTGATCAACTGAGTGTCGTGCAGGATGGCCTGTGTGGCCTCATCCCATCTTGATATGATCACTTCCCTCTCCTCGCCGCTGCGGTAATAAAAAGCCTCCCACTCCTCCTTTTCGGTGAAAGGCTTGAGTTCGATGAGCGTCGTAACGTAGCCCACCGACCAGGGGTCGTTCAGCATCAGGCTGTTCCAGGCGCTGTTCGTCGACCTGAATTTTGCCGCATCGAGCGCCAAAACAAATTCTGTTTCCATGACCATGATAATCCGGGTAAATTAAATTCCTCTGGGTGCCGCTGGCCCCGCTATATACCTGTGCGTTCAGAAGCTTCGCGATTAAGCATTGCCTGCGCTACAATACGTTTTTTGAATGCACTATATAAATGTTTATACGAGTATTAGCAAATACAACCAATTGTTTAATTTTTGGCAAAACTATGGCCTGTATATCATGAGTATTATATATAGAAAGCATGACATGGCGGCCCTGCCCGCCGGGGCACAACCATTTGCCGGAAGTTGCAGTAAGTAGCAATGCCCTGGCTGCTCCTGACCGGCAGCCGGCACGTATGCTAGAGAACACTGTATGAAGACGCTATATATTCTGAGGCACGCCAAATCGAGCTGGGAGTTTAACGAGCTCAGCGACCACGACCGGCCGCTGAACAAGCGGGGGCGCAGCGACGCGCCGCTTATGGGCCAGGAACTGGCAGCCCGCGGTGTGCAGCCAAACCTGATTATATCCAGCCCCGCCGTCCGGGCCCTCACCACCGCCACGCTCGCTGGCAAGGAATTGGGCTACGACCCCGATGACATTGCGGTGGACGAGCGTATATACGGCGCCGGCAAAGAAGACCTGCTGGAGGTGGTGCGGGGCGTGTCTGACGACGTGGACTACCTGATGCTGGTGGGCCACAACGAGGCCATCACCGAGTTTGCCAACCTGCTGGCGCCGGAGCGCATCAGCAGCCTGCCCACGGCGGGCGTGGTGGCGCTGGAGTTTAAATGCGGCAGCTGGCACGATATCAGCAAAGAAAACGCATCTATGCTGTTCTACGACTTCCCGAAAAACTATAAATAAACCAGCGGCGGGCCTGTGGGAGCGGCAGAAAGCAGAAAAGGAAACCCTTATGGAAGAAGAAAAAGTACAGACAGCCACCTCGCATTACCCCCTCATGGACAGGGAACTGAGCTGGCTGGCTTTTAACTACAGAGTGCTGCAGGAGGCGAAAGACCCGCGCGTGCCCCTGCTGGAGCGCGTCAAGTTTATGGCCATCTTCTCGTCTAACCTCGACGAGTACTTTAAGGTGCGCGTGGCTACCCTCAAACGCCTCATCAAACTGAATGAAAAAACGCGCCGGAAGCTGCAGGAAGACCCCTCCGACACGTTCGGCCAGGTGATGCAGGAGGTGAGGCGCCAGCAGGAGGAGTTCGGGGAGGTGTTCCGGGAGGGCATCCTGAAGGACCTGCGGGAGCACGGCATCCACCTGCTGACAGAGCATGACCTGAACCCCGAACAGCAGGAGTGGGTGCGCGCCTACTATGAGAAAACGCTGGAGCCGCTGCTGCTGCCCATCATCCTCGACGAAACGGAGACGCAACTTTTCCTGAAAGACCAGACCGTGTACCTCGGCATCAAGATGTGGGAGCCGCAGGCGGGGGAGGAGGGCAAGCCAGAGCGTTTCGCCATGCTCGAAATCCCGACCAAGAAACACGGCAGCCGCTTCGTAAAACTGCCGACGGTGGGCGACAAGCGCTATGTGATGTTCATCGACGATGTCATCCGCCTCTGCCTGCCCCTGATGTTCGGCGCGTACAGGCAGTTCGACGCCCACGCCGTGAAAGTGTCGCGCGACGCGGAACTGGACATTGAGGAGGAGGTGTCGGGCAACCTGATGGCCAAAATACGCAAGAGCCTGAAAAAGCGCGAAACCGGCTACCCGGCCCGCCTGCTCTACGACCCCGAAACGCCGCAGGACCTGCTGGACATGATGATGGCCCACACTGGCATCACCCAGGACGAACTGGTGGACGGCAGCAAATACCACAACTTCCGCGATTTCTTCCAGTTCCCTGATTTCAACCTGCCCGGGCTAAAGTACGAGCCGCAGCCCACGCTGGTGCATCCGCTGCTGGAGCAGGAGCCAAGCCTGCTGGCCGCTATGCAGCGCCAGGATTACCTCGTGCATTACCCCTACCAGTCGTTCGATTACGTGCTGCGCCTGTTCAACGAGGCCGCCGAGGACCCCAAGGTAACGGCCATGAGCGCCACGCTGTACCGGGTGGCCGACGACTCGGCCATCGCCAAAGCCCTGGCCAGGGCCGCTAAAAACGGAAAGCTGGTAACGGTGGTGGTGGAGCTGAAGGCGCGCTTCGACGAGGAGGCGAACATTTTCTGGGCCGGGAAGCTGCAGAAGGCGGGCGCCAACGTCATATATGGCGTGCCAGACCTGAAAGTACACTCCAAGCTGGGGCTGATTACCCGGAACGAGGGGGGCAAACTGAAGAGCTACGCCTACCTGAGCACCGGAAACTACAACGAGGACACCTCCACCATCTATGCCGACCACGCCCTGTTCACCTCCGACAGGCGCATCACGCGGGATGTGGAGCAGGTGTTCAACTTTTTCATAGACGGGCAGCCCGACAAGGAGTTCAGGCACCTGCTGGTCGCCCCCCTGAACATGCGGGAACAGTTTGTGCGGCTGGTTGACAGGGAAATAAGGCATGCGAAGAAAGGGCTCCCTGCCCGCATGGTTCTGAAGATGAACGCGCTGCAGGACGAGCGCATGATCAAGAAGCTATATGCCGCCAGCCAGGCCGGGGTGCAGATTGATTTGCTGGTGCGCGGCATCTGCTGCCTGGTGCCGGGTGTGGAGGGCGTGAGTGAGAACATCCGGGTGCGCAGCATCGTGGACCGTTACCTGGAGCACGCGCGCGTCTATATCTTCCACAACAACGGTGAGGAGCAGTATTACGTGGCCTCGGCCGACTGGATGACGCGCAACCTGAACCGGCGCGTGGAAGTGGCTTTCCCGCTGCTGCAGCCCGACCTGGTAGAGCAGGTGCGCACCATCATCGGCCTGCAACTGTCTGACGACAACAAAGCCCGGGACGTGGCTAACACCTATATACCCGCCTCGCCGCCCACCGACGTGCGCTCGCAGTACGCCACCTACAACTACCTGCGCAGCCTTGTGCCGGAGGGCGTGCATCCCTACCGGGAGAAGAAAAAGTAACAGAAGGCTATATATAAAAGAGGGAGCGGCTTGATGAAGCCGCTCCCTCTTTTATATATAGCCCCTGCTTATTCGTGCTAGTTCTCATCCACCCAACTGCGCGGCGGCACCAGGTACAGCTCCACGCCTATATACCCTGCGCCCGCCAGGTCGTTGTGGATAAGCTCGTCCCTGGAGCCAACCTTATCATATACCCGGTTGCGGTAGTACTGCCGGAAACCGCCCTCCACGGCAAACCACAGAAAATCGTATATCTCCCGCTCCATGCGCACCAGCCCTTTTATATCCGTGCGGCGCAGTTCCAGGTCCCCGAACTCCGACAGCGGCGGCTCGCTTGCGTACAGGTTGTAGCTGGCGCCCTCCAGCCTGTAGCCGGCATAAAACAGGGTTTTCTCGTTTGCGTTGTAGCGCAGGCGGGCATTGGCCGGAAAAATGGACTCCACCCCCCATTTTGGGTTGAAGGTGCGGTTGTATAAAATACCGGGATATATGCTCTTCCGCCCGAAAGTGTACCCCAGCTGCGCCCCGACGCCAATCACATAGTCCGGGCTTTTTTTCCAGCCGTAGGCCAGGTCAATGGTCGTTTTCAGGTAATCCGCAATGTTGATGTCGTCGCGCGTATAATCGCCGTTCAGGTCGCCTTTGATGCGGATGAGGTAAAAGCGGCGCTCATCGATGGAGTGCAGGTAAGCCAGTTGCAGCCCGAGGCTTTTGAGGTCCCGGTCCTCCAGATAGCTGTAGAGCGGGTAGCTGCCGTTGGTCAGTTCGTCGAAGTTGAATTCCTCTATGCTGTAGCCAATGCCCAGTATCAGCTTGGTTTGCGGCCTGTTCATCAAGGGAGCGAGCGAGCGCATGAAAAACTGGTTGTTGCGCCGCACATGGGCGCTGCCATTCCCCACGCGCGGGTCATCGGACTCGGAGTCGACGTCGAACTGCGGCAGGCGCTCGTAACCGACCACCACGCCGCGCGACCGGCCCATCCCCGTAACGGAGGGCGAGGCATAATCAATGATGTCGCTGATGGCCTCGGCCTCGCTGTCGGTGTCCTGGGCCTGCGCCTGCTGCTCAAAGCACAGCAAGGGCAGGGCATATAGGAGTAGTTTGATTTTTTTCATAGTTGTTTCAGCATGGTACGGCTTGTGTCTTATGGGGCCGCCGGAGCGGTGCGGCTCTCTCTATATACTGGTTTAGCAGTTTTCTGTTAAAAAAAGAAACCGAAATTCAGCATGGTCAACTCGTCGTCTTCGCCGATGGCATGGGTAAGCGAAAAGACGGTGCGGTTCAGCAAATCGACCCACACCCCGGCACCGTACCCGGTGTGCAGGCTCCCGAAGAAGGCCTGCTTCGGATCGCTGTCGTGGTACACCCGCCCGGCGTCGATCAGGCCCAGCACCCCGATTTTGCCGGGCGTCAGGTAGAGGTTAAAGTCGAACAGCTGGATGCGCGCCTCGGCGTTGGCAAACAGGCTGCTGCGGCCGCCGAAGCGCGTGCGGCGGTAGCCGCGCAGGTTGGAGGTGCCCCCCAGGGTGTTGGCCTGGTAAAAGCGGAAGTCTCCGAAGTTGTGGGCCGCGCCCACCCGGCCCGCCCACGTGAGCTGCAGCGGGAAGTTGGGGCTGATGTAGAAACTGAATTCGGAGCTGAGGTTCGTGTAGCTGAGGCGCTCGCCCCCCAACTGCCGGTTGTGGCTGATGCGGTTATGCATGCGGATGCCGATGCGCGGGTTGGCGTCGGTGCTGCTGCCCGCCCCAATCACGTCGAGGTTGGCGTAGGCTGTCGCGCCGGCATAGTGCTGCACCCCGAATTGCCCTTCCTCCATGTCATAGGTGCCCGGCTCCAGCTGGCCGGCGCGCGCCTGGTCCAGTAGATAGTTTGGCCTGTCCGGCGTCTCCACCTGAAACCGATCGTAGGTTGGCCCGATGCCCACTTTCAGGAAGGAGGTAAGGTCCTTGTAAAGCGAGGCGTCCAGGAAAAGGCGGCTGAACCGCACCCGGTAATAGCTGTCGTCGGAGTCGGAGGTCTGCTGTGTCAGGTTGCCGAGGCCGTAGAAATTGCGCTGATACTGTGGCCCCTGCAGCGCGGCGTTCATGGCCAGGCTCCAGTCGCCCATCACCTGGCGCACGTCGCCGGTGTAGCGCACGTTAAAGGACTTCGTCAGGAAGGCGTAGTTGGCCTCCAGCAGGTGCTCGGCGGCGTAAGGCGACTTCCGGAACTTCTGCGTGCGCAGCAGCACGCCCGCCCCCAGAAAAAGCCCGTCGTCCACGTTGTACTCCGCCGACAGCCGGGGCCCTATATATGGCAACTGGAAGTTGTCGCGGTCGTAGCGGGTCACTTCCTCGTCGGGGGTGGTTCTGTCCTTGCTCTCGGGGCCCAGCGCCAGCACGCTGCCGGGGTTGGTGTCATATATAACCGTGTACTTTTTCGGGCCGCTCACGCGCGAGCTGTCCACGATCTCGTCCTCGTTGCCGCCGCCGATGATGCGCACCAGGATGCTCTCGTCCACGTCGCCGGTGACCTTGAACTCGTCTTCGCCGTCGCGGCCATATATCCGGATCTCCTTTGTCTCGTCGGTGAAGAAGGTGCGATGATACAAGTCCTCCAGCACTTCCCCCTCCTTCGATATTTTGTAGCCCGTCACTTCCACCCGCTCATCGTCGAGGCGGTCCACCACAAAGCGCTCGTGCTTGTCGCTGCCCGATATATCCACGTACTGCGCCAGGAAGCTGTAATACTCCTCGGCCACCTGCGGCAACTGGTCTCGCCTGGACTTCAGCTTGGCGGCCACCTCCGGGCCGGTTAGCTCACGCACACTGTCGGGCCACTGGGCGATGGCCTCCTCAATCACCTCGTCCGTCACGTTCTCCTTGATGTCCTGCGCTATATTTATCCAGTCCTGGCGGGTGGCCCGGGAGGTAAAGGTGCGGTCGAGGGTGAGGGCGCTCAGGTTCAGTCCGATGACGTCGGTAAACTCATGCCCGAAGTTCTGGACGTTGCGCACGCCCCACTTGCGGGTGGCCAGCCAGGGCAGGAAGCCGTCTGCCTTGAAAAAGGCCATGTCGCGGTCTTCGGGCACCGGGGTATATAGCTTGCCCTTGTCGTTTTTCTTCTCTTCCTCCACCCAGCGCCACTGGCCCTCGTGGCGGTCCCAGTCGCCGATGAGCATGTCCAAGAGGCGGGCGCGCACGTACTCCTGCTGGTCCACCTCGTTGTCGTTGTCGTCCTCCAACTCATCCAGTAGTTTCTCGGTGCCGATCAGGTTCTCGGCGTGCCCCAGGCTGGCTGTTTCCTCGTGGTTCTCGTCGGCGTCCTCTTCCAGAAAGGCGAGGGTGTTGCCGAACTCATCGATATACTGGCGCAGGTAAGGCGTGTTGGGGATATAGACCAGTTGCGGGTTGGTGTGGTACACGCCGGCGGCGTCGGCCAGTTTCGGGATGGCCAGTGCGCCGAAGGGGTGCTGCGCCGATATCTGGTCCTGCAGCAGGGTGCGCGCCGCGGTTTGCTGCAGGTATTCCGGCAGGGCCTTAGCCGGGTCTTTGTTGATGGTGCGCAGCGAGTACTCTCTGGCGTCTGGGTTGCGCACTTTCAGCGAGGCGGTCTGCTTGCCGCCGCCTTTCTGGTAGGGCGTCAGGCCGCCAAACGTGTTTTTCATGTCCAGGAGCGGCACCTCCACCGGTGTGGCCCACACCTCGCGGTAGTGCTCGCCCAGCAGGCTCTCGCGCAGGCCCGAAGCCAGGTACTCGGTGCTGGCGGCCAGGGTGATGGTGCTGTCGGCGTAGTTGGTGGTGTCGGCCACCAGGGGCACCTCCCTGCGGGGCTTCTTGGCATACAGCGGCGTGCGGTAGGTGATGTTGCCGGTCGTGCCGTCTTCTGAGGGCTCCCAGAACTCTACCCAAGCCTCGCCGTTTTCGTAGTACATCACCTTGGCAAAGCCTTTCACCTTCTGCACATAGCTCTCACCGCCGCCCGGGTTCACATACTGCACCTTACAGCCCGACCCGCTCACGATGTGCGACAGATTCTTGTATTTGTAATACTCCAGCGCGTGCTCGTGGCCCGCCGCATATACAATGTTGTCGTACTTGTCGAAAATGTTGAGCAGCCCCTCTATATAGGCCTGGTAGCGGGGGTGGGGAATATCCTCTAGAATGCCGCCGTACTTCCGGGCAAAGGGATAGATGGAGCCGATGACCGGCAGCGGCAGGTATATCCAGTCGCGCAGCATGGTGAGTGGGAAGAAGTGGTCTTTGAGCGAGAAGAAGCCGCCGTGCGCCCCCCGGCTCATCAGGGGGTGGTGCCCCACTATCAATATGTCGCTGCCGCTGTTCTTCTCGATGATGTCCTCCAGTTGCACCAGGAAATCCACCTCGGTGCCCGCCTCACAGGGGGAGTCGTCGCCGTAGGGCCGGTCGAAGGGGTGCAGCCACCACTCTGAGTCGATGGCAATGAGCACGATGTCGTCGCTTATCTTCACCTCGTAGGGGCCGGGGCAGCCGTCGCCGGGCACGAAGAAATCACCGCCCGTCACAATGTTCTCTTCTGTCAGGTACTCGTTTACGTAGCGCTGCTCGCGCAGGATGGCCTCGATGCCGCCGCGTCCGCTGTGGTTCCAGTCGTGGTTGCCCGGTATCATGTATTTCTCGCCGGGGTAGCCTTTCATGATGTCGAGCTGGGCATTCAGGCGCGCCTCCGAAACCTCCCGGTCGTAGGCGTCTTGCTCGGGCAGGCCGTTGTAATACACGTTGTCGCCCAGGAAAATGGTGGCGCTTTGCAAACCAGCCTCCTCCATCTGCTTCCGCATCAGCAGCAGCGAGGGCTCCCCGTTCTCAAGGTCGGGCGCGCCCACGTCGCCGATCAGGAAGACCGTATATATGACTTTGTTCTGGGGATCGGGCACGTCCTGCCGCCAGTTGGAGGCTTCGCGGCTGTAGAAAGGCTGGTTGGAGACGCCGCAGGCTGTGAGAGTAAGGCATAAAAGGACCTGGCAGAGGGGGTAAAGGTGCCGCCGGCGCCATTTTAGTAAGTGTTGGGTCATAAGTTGCTGCGTTCTGTTTAATCCTGCTGCCTGGGTTGCTGCCTGTAGAGGGTGCCGCCCCGAAACGCCCCTTGCATTGGCGCGCCGGCTGCGGGGGCCGGTACCGTAGCTGCATAGGCGCGCTGTGGGATTTGTTCCTTCACCATAATATTAGATATATATAGAAGGGAACCGCAGGCACCGCAGGACTGAAATTGATAAACGAAATGAGGTCGCTTTTAGTTGTTGGGCGAAGCTGTGCCTTTACCTGCCCACAGCCGGCATTTCACTAACAAAAAGCCTTACTTTACCGTAACCGCAAACAGCGTACGACAAATCTGCACCATATGCCACTCGGTGTGCCGGGAAAAGCCCTGTGCCCGGTACGCAGGCACCACCTTTTATGGAAGAACCTACATTGATAAAGCAAGCCAGCGAGTTTGTTTTTAAATTATTTAAAGACAAACTCTCCAAGAAACTGGTGTACCACAACTACCGGCACACGCTGGAGGTGGTATCGGTGGCGCAGGAGCTTGGCCGCCACAGCGGCATAAGCGCCGACGAACTGCAGGACCTTGTGCTGGCAGCCTGGTTTCATGACACAGGCTATATAAACGCCTATGAAGGCCACGAGGAGGAGAGCGTGCGCATCGCGAGCGAGTGGCTGGCAGGGCGCAATTACCCCAAGGAGCGCATAGGATTGATAGAAAGCTGCATCAGAGCCACCAGGCACAATGTGGAGCCCCAGACACTGCTGCAGGAACTGCTGGTGGACGCCGACCTGGCAAACATCGGCAAGCCTACCTTCTCGGCCACCGCCGAACTGCTGCGCGTGGAGTGGGAGATTTTCCTGGACAGGTTTTTCTCTGACAGGGAGTGGGCGCAGTTTCAGATGGACTTCCTGCTGTCCACCAGTTTCCACACGCCCCAGGCGCAACACCTGTTTGCCGGCCAGCTGGGCCTGAACATACAGGAGCAGCGGGAGCGCCTGAGCGAGGAGGATAAAAAGAAGAAGAAGGAGGACAAGAAGCAGCGCGAGACCCTGGCGCAGCCGAAGCGGGGCATCGAGACGATGTTCCGGAACACGTACCGCACCCACCTCGACCTCAGCGCCATGGCCGACAACAAGGCCAACATGATGATAAGCCTCAACGCCATCATCCTGTCCATCGTCATCACCTACCTCAGTGCACAGTCTGCTGTTATCGGGACGGATTTTGCCCAGCACCGCACCACCATCATCCCGATTGGCATGCTGCTGCTCACCACGCTGGGGTCGCTGGTGTTTGCCATCATCTCGGCGCAACCCGAAATCACCAGCTTCAACATCAACAAAAAGAAGAAGAAAAAGATCAACACGCGCAGTGTCAGCCTGCTCTTTTTCGGCAACTTCACCAAACTGCCGCTGGAGGATTTCCAGGAAGGCATGAACGAAATCATGCGCGAGAAAAGCCTGCCCTACAACAACATGGTCACCGATATCTACTACCTCGGCGAAGTGCTGGCCCGGAAGTACAGAATCCTGCGCATCTCTTACTCCATCTTTATGCTGGGCCTGGTGCTGACGGTTATCGGTTTTGCCATTGCCTTTGCCACCTACTAAACCTGAAAAGCGGCAACGGTGGCTGCTTGTAAAATGGATGTAATTGCTGTACATTTGCAGCGGAATTCATTTCAGCCATCTATATCGGCCTCGTAGTTCAACGGATAGAATAGAAGTTTCCTAAACTTTAGATCCCAGTTCGATTCTGGGCGAGGCCACAAACAAAGCGCCCCACTTTCTTGACAGAAGGCGGGGCGCTTTGTTTGTGCCATTTATATATGTAGCGATGAGCAGCAGCCATCTTCTGTGCTGAAGACATGTATATATGATCCGGTGCTACAGAGGCAGGCCGGGGAAGGGGAGAAGCTGAAAAGCCGGGGGCAGTATTGCGAATCCAGCCATATATGAGACGGGCTTCTCCACCAAAAACTGCGCCGGATCGGCAACCTTATCTTCGGAAATACATATATAGATAGTGAGCCATATCCTGACGCAGATGAGACTTTTTTTTGCATTCGTAGCTTTCGCCGCCCTGCTTGGGGCTGCCTCCTGCAACGACAGCAGCCATGATATAGCCCACGACGATGCAGCGGCCACAATTGCCAGCGAGACAGGCGTTGCGGCGCCGCTCCCCGACGACGTCCTGTATTCTTCGAAGGCGCTCATCAGCGGAAAGCTATATGCCCGCCCCAGTTTCGACGGCACGGTGCTCGCCCATTTCGACACGCTGCAGCAACTGCACATCATCGACACCACAGGCGGCATCTTTGTGAAGGCGCGGCTGCTGCACAATTCCTCCGCCAAAATCGGCTACGTACCGAAGGCCATTTTGCCGGAGCGCCAGCCCTGACGCCTTGGCTGCGGCCCCGCATGGACATAAAGAAAGGCAGCCCTATGCAGCGGCTGCCTCACCTGTCTTACCGTAAAATTTATATCCAGTTATTTCACCACCACCCGGCGCACCGTGCTGTACCCGTCCGTTTCCAGTTTCACGTAGTAAAGGCCCTTGGCATAGTTGTTCAGGTCTACCGTCACCGAGAACTGGGCGTCGTAGCGGGTCAGCTCTTCGTGGAAAATCTCGTTGCCGATAACATTTATAATGCTGAGGTTGGCCGTGGTCGCCTCCAGGTTTTTAGCCGTTATGGTAAAAACGCCGTTGCTCGGGTTGGGGTATATAGCAATTTTCTCGTCTGAAGATTCTAAATTGAGGGGGTTCTGCTTCTCAGCCTGCTGGGTGTTGGCCTGCACCTGAACAGGCTGCCGGTGCTGGGCGTGCGCCAGCAGCACGGACATACAGGCGAAAAGCGTAAGTACAAAGTGTTTCATATGGTTTATATCGTAAAGTCTTATTCAAAATCATCAAAAGTTGTTCCACTTATTTAAAACGGGAGGCACAATATTTTGTTCTTGCATTGTACATCCTGAAATTACGCTGCTCACTAAATTTAGGCTATTGGATTTGGATAAAAATCATATATAAAAACAAAATAATTTGCCGGAGGATGTTGTTATAATAGGTGGCGGCCTGGCTGGCCTGACAAGTGCGCTGGGTTTGGCGAGGGCCGGGCTGCAGGTAACTTTAGTCGAGAAAAAAAGCTACCCCCTGCACCGGGTGTGCGGCGAGTATGTCTCGAACGAGGTGCTGCCCTTCCTGCGCGCGCTCGGCGTGGAACTCAGTTCCCTCGGCCCCGCCCGCATCAGCCGCTTTCAGCTTTCTTCCCCTTCCGGCAAAACCCTTGAAGCCAGACTGGACCTCGGGGGCTTTGGCCTCAGCCGCTTCACCTTCGACCACTACCTTTACCAACTGGCGCAAGCCCAGGGCGTGCGCTTCGTGTTGCAGCAAACGGCGCAGGAAGTCACCTTTGCCGACGATGCCTTCGCTGTGCATTTGTCGGGCGGTGCGGTGCTGCAGCCCCGCGTGGTGCTGGGCGCCTACGGCAAACGCGCCAACCTGGACCGCCAATTGAACCGCCGCTTCTTCCGGGCCCGCTCGCCCTATATCGGCGTGAAGTACCACATCTCCTATGATTTGCCCAGAGATTTGATCGCCCTCCATAATTTCAAGGGCGGCTATGCGGGCATCTCGGCCATAGAGGACGACCGCTACTGCCTCTGCTACCTGACCACCCGCCAGAACCTGAAGCAGCAGGGCAGCATCGGGCAGATGGAGCAGGCCGTGCTCTCCCAGAACCCGCACCTGCGGCGGGTATTCGAGCAGGCTTCTTTTCTATATGAGCAGCCGGAGGTAATCAACGAAATCTCCTTTGCCACCAAAACCTGTGTCGACAACCACATGCTGATGTGCGGCGACGCGGCCGGTATGATTACGCCGCTGTGCGGCAACGGCATGGCCATGGCCATGCACTCCGGCAAAATCGCGACCGATCAGATATTGCAGTATTTCCGCAACGGCCGCAACCGGCAGGAGCTGGAGGAGGGCTACAGCCGCCGCTGGAAAAAGAACTTCGAGGGCCGCCTGAAGACGGGCCGCGCCGTGCAGCAGCTTTTCGGCAACACCCTCTTGTCGGAAGTGGCGGTAGGCGCGCTGCGGCGCCTGCCCTTTGCCACGCAGCTTATCATGCGCCGCACGCACGGGCAGCCCTTTTAGCGCCGCATTTCCCGCCGCCTACATCTAATCAGCAGGCGCATGCGTAGTTACAAGCGTTCATCATTGCCGGTTTGGCTTCTTCGTCTCAAAGCAGTTAGCCATAACTATTCCCCTGGCTCTGTGTTGGGTATATGGCTGCCTCTGACGGCGCAGGCAACGGTTAACAAATCACGTACAGCGAAACCACATGAAGAGCTATATATGCGCCATCGGCACGGCCAACCCGTCTCATAAAATACCACAGATGCAGATCGCGGACTTTATGGCGGCGGCGCTGCAGTTTGACGAGCAGGCCACCCGGAAACTGAAGGCCCTGTACCGCGTGTCGGGCATCGGGCAGCGCTACAGCGTGCTCCAGGATTATACCCGCCAAAACGGGGATTTTACCTTTTACCCCAACACGCCCACGCTGGAACCCTTCCCGACGGTGCAGCAGCGCATGGATGAGTACCGGAAATACGCTGTGGAGCTGTCGGGAGAGGCCATTCGCAACTGCCTGGCGCAGACCTCCTCGGTTTCGCTGGCGGAGATCACGCACCTCATCACGGTGAGCTGCACCGGCATGTATGCCCCCGGCCTGGATATTGAGCTGGTGGAGAAACTGGGGCTGTCGCCGTGCGTGCAGCGCACCGCCGTTAACTTTATGGGCTGCTATGCCGCCTTCAACGCTATCAAGCTCGCAGACGCCATCTGCAAGGCCAGCCCCGAGGCAAAGGTGATGCTGGTATGCACGGAGATCTGCACCATCCACTTTCAGAAATACACTGCCCAGGACCACCTCGTGTCGAATGCCTTGTTCGGGGATGGCGCCGCCGCCGTGCTGATGCAGGGGCAGCCGAACGGGGAGGTGAGCCTGGAACTGCAGTCGTTTCACTGCGACCTAGCCCCGGCGGGCAAGCGCGACATGGCCTGGCACATCGGCGACACCGGCTTTGAGATGACGCTCTCTTCCTACGTGCCCGACCTCATCAAGAAAGGCATCAAGGAGCTGACGGAGCGGTTGTTGCAGGGGCTGATGACAACGGTGTCGGAAATCAGGCTATTCGCCATACACCCCGGCGGGCGGCGCATCCTGGAGGTGATTGAGCAGGAGCTGGGCATGACGCGCAACGACAACCGCTTTGCCTACCAGGTGCTGCGCGAATTCGGGAACATGTCGTCGGCCACGGTGCTGTTTGTGCTGAAGGCGCTGATGGAAAGCCTGACGACGGAAGAGCAAAATGAGCCGGTGCTGAGCTTTGCCTTCGGCCCCGGCCTTACCCTCGAATCCATGTTACTGAAGGTACACTATGCGGAAGCTAAGGCGGCGGTCTGACGAGCAGGAGTTGATGGATGACCTGTCGCTGACAGGGGAGGAGCTGCGCTGGAACCTGCGCGAGCTGGAGGTGATCAACAGCTGGCTTGGCGGCTATATGGTGGTGCTGGACGCGCTGGACAAGCTGGTTGCGAAGCACCCGGAGCAGCCATTGCACATTGCCGACATTGGCTGCGGCGGCGGCGACACGCTGCGGCGCATTGCCCGCTGGTCGCGCCGTAAAAAAATAGCCGTGGCGTTGACAGGGGTGGATGCCAACGATTTCACGGTGCAATACGCCCGCCAGCGCTGCCAGGCCTACCCGGAGATCCGCATTGAGCAGCACGATGTTTTCTCGGAGGCCTTTGCCCGGCAGCCCTGCGACATCGCCGTCTGCAGCCTGTTCTGCCACCACTTCACGGATGCGCAACTGGTGCGGCTATTCGGGCAGCTGCACCGGCAGGCGCGGCTGGGCGTCATCATCAACGACCTGCACCGGCACTGGCTGGCCTACTACTCCATCAAGTACATCACCAGAATTTTCCCGAGCTCTCCCCTTGTGCGGAACGATGCGCCACTGTCGGTGTGGCGGGCATTTAAGCGCGGAGAGTTACAGGAGTTGGTGCGGCAGGCGGGCGTGCAGAAATTTGAGCTGCGCTGGATGTGGGCTTTCCGGTGGCAGTTGCTTTTGCATAAGCGTTAATTATCCGTATATTCAGCTGAAAGCCACCTATATCTGTAACCATCACAACTCTATGAGCAAAAGAACGCTTTACTTCTGGTTCATTTTTGTCGCTTCTATTATCATTTCGGCGGCCATCATTTCCGTTCTGGTCAAGGCGCTGAAGCTGATATTGGCGGTGATACTGGTGCTGGCGCTGGCTCCTGTCATTTTCTTCATCCTGAAGAAACTCCTGCTGCCCGACAAAAAAGACGAATCCGAGAAACTCAAAACCCGACGTTAGTTTTAGCTGCTACCAGAGCTATGCCCGCCGTGGTTTGGCTATATATGGGTCAGACTTTAATATTACAGCCCATAATGTTTTATATATAGCCGTTTCTTTTTTGGATATGCCATAGTTGAAGCCCGGAAGTAATACCCGTTCCCTGAAGTTGTTCCTAAGTGCTTGTCTCTATATAACTCTGCTGGCCTAAAAGTATATATGCTGCGCCAGCCGGAAGGTGTTGGCGTGCGCCTCTACGATGTGCGCGATCTGTTTGGAGTAGCCGCCGCCCATGCTCACCGTTACCGGCAGGCGGTGCCGGTGGCACAGTTCCAACACGGTGCGGTCGCGTTCTTTGCAGCCCGCGATGGTCATTCCCAGTTTTCCGAGTTTGTCCGTTGCCAGCACATCCACCCCCGACTGGAAGAAAACAAACTCCGGCTGCACCTCGTCGAGGAGGCGCGGCAGGTGGTGGCGCAGTTGCCGCAGGTAAGTTTTGTCATCGGTGCCCTCGGCGAGCGGCACGTCCAGGTCCGATTGCTCTTTGTGGAAAGGGTAATTGTGCCCGCAGTGCATGCTGAAGGTGAACACGCGCGGCTCGTGCGCGAAAATCTGCGCGGTGCCGTTCCCCTGGTGTACATCCAGGTCCACCACCAGTATCTTCCGGAGGCCCTTGTGCCTGAGCAGGTAATTGGCAGCGATGGCGATGTCGTTGAGCAGGCAGAAACCCTCGCCGCGGTCGGTAAAAGCGTGGTGGGTGCCACCGGCAATGTTCATCCCGATGCCGAACTCCAGTGCAAACAGGGTGGCCTGCAGGGTGCCGTTCATGATCACCAGCTCGCGCTGCACCAACGCCTCCGACAGCGGAAAGCCTGTCTTCCTGATCTCTGCGGGCGTGAGTTGCAGCTGGCTGAGGCGCCGCCAGTAAGCGGCGTCGTGCGTATTGAGCACGTACTGTTCCGGCAATGTCGCTGGCGCAAAAAGGTTCTCACCGGTGATGGTGCCCTCATACAGCAGTTGCTCGGGCAGCAGGTCGTACTTCGCCATCGGGAAGCGGTGGCCTTCGGGGAGGCTGTGGGAAAAGATCTCGGTCCAGGCAATTTTGAGCATCGCACAAAGCTAACAGGAAAAGTGGCTGGATGTTCTTGTAAAATATCCTATGCCGCGGTGCCTTGCTAAAGAAGGTAATGCCCGGACAGTGCAAAAACTAAGAGCCTTAGCAGTAGAAACAGAGCGGTGGGTGAATGTGGATAGCTTTCATAGAGAGGCTGCCTTTCCCCACTTTTGCTGTGTGGTTTTGTGGATAACTTTGTTGGTACCCCCTACTTGTCCACGATTCCATGTTAACTACAGGTTAGGAATGGGCCTGCCCCTTAACAATTTCATATTGTTGTCAGCGGAAGTCGGCAATTGGCTAAGTTTTTTAACTTTATAGGCGGCATGTTATATATAGCCTTATTTGCCGAAATAATCCAATACCCGCAGAGGCGGTTGCACAGCGGCCAGACACGGATATCCATGCAAAATATCTGTATATAGTTTAGAACCTACGATAGTTGTTCCACGAGTTATATATAAACCGGTTGCAATTCATTATTGCTGTTGGTATTTAACCTGCCTCTCCCAAGAAGGGGGAAACACCCCGTTTCAAATGAATTTCTCTGCAGGGGTTGGGGCCCCTTGTCGACGGAGGGGCAAGGCTGAGTTTCCGGTTATCAGAATTCGGTCGAGTTTATATATCGCAACTTGAGTATATACCCTGTAATATATGAGCAGCAGCAGTAACGAGTTAGGGCGCGCGTGCGACACAATCTTTCCGAAAAACAGTATAACTATATATAAGCATCTTGTTTAACAAGGGGTAACCCACAGGTGAGGACTTGCCTGTGGGTTGCCCCCTATAAACCCGGAACTATGAGAAAACTATACCTGCTTCCCCTGTTGCTGCTCTGCAGCCTGGCTGCTTCTGCCCAGACAGAGGGTCCCTCCACCATCCGGCAGGACCACAACGCGTACAGCGGCCTTGACGCCCCGAACGCCGGAATAGGGTTTAAGGCGGGCGTGAACTTCGCGAACCTGCACGGCAGCGACAAGGACCTGCTCGGTGCCGTGAGCGGCCACACGGACTTCCATGCGGGGATATTTGCCCAGATAGCCGTCGGGGAGGTGTTTTCGGTGCAGCCAGAGCTGCTCTACTCGCGCAAAGGCTATGCGCGCAACGACTCGACTTTCCGCCTGCACTATTTCGACGTGCCGGTGCTGGCGGTATGCCGCATCTCAGACAATTTCAGCGTGCATCTCGGGCCGCAGGTGGGCTTTATGATAGCAGCCAACGAGGGAGGCGCCGAGGTTGACCTTCAGCCATATAACATCTTCGGGTACGGAGCCGCCGCCGGATTGGAGGGCCGCGTTAGCCACTTCAGGGTAGGCGCCCGCTATGTACACAGCTTCGAGCAGCTGCGCAACGCAAACCAGGAAGGCGAGCCCATAGCCCAGGACATCGGCAACAGCGTGGTGCAGGTGTACATCGGTATTGCTATCTGAGTCCCCCGGTATATGGGCAACGGCTTTTCCTGAAGTCAGTCTGAAGAGAGCTTTACTGCTGCTTCCGGGGCTGCGCCGCCGCGTTGCATATCATTTTGGCCTTTTGCCGCGTACTCCCGAAATAGGGGCGATAATGGCTATTGTTCCACTTTCAAAAAACACGATGTACAGAACACGCCGATATCCATTGTTCCGGCTACTGCCGGGGCTGCTGCTGCTCATGGCCACAGCCTGCGACACCACCGTTAAGACTGACGAGGCGGTGATTGCTGAGGCTGTGCAAAAGAAGGAAGAGCCGGAACCCACGCACATCCTTATGGTTGATACAGCCCAAAGCGAGGTAACCTGGATAGGGGCCAGGATGACGGGGCGGCACAACGGCGTGTTCCCCATCAGGAACGGGGAGCTATATATGAGCGGCGAGCTGCTGACGGGCGGCAATTTTGTGCTGGATGTCGCCCGCACGGCTTCTGCCGACAAAACCATAGACAGGGAAAGCAACCAGAAACTGACGACCCACCTGCGCTCCGCCGATTTTTTTGACGTGGAGAAATACCCCACCGCCCAGTTCGAGCTTGTGGGCATCGCCCGCCTCGACAGCACCGGAGACAAGGAACGGACCGCCGAGGCCAGGGAAGAGCCTGCGCTGGGCGATGAACTCCGGATAAAAGACCCGACCCACCGCATCACGGGCAACCTCACCATCAAGGGCAAAACAAAGAGCGTTTCCTTCCCGGCCCGCGTCACCATTGACTCGCTGCTCCGGGCCAAGGCCAACTTCAACATCGACCGCACCCATTGGGGCCTGGTGTACAGGTCGGACCGCTCTTTGGGCGATAAGACGATTTACCCTGCAGTCAACATCGGGATAGACCTGGTGGCAAGGCCGGAGGAGAAGTAATCCCCCATGTCGATTGAAAATGGCGCCATGAAACCGTTCCGTGTTTTGCGCGCAGCCCCATCACACCCCTAACTCCTCCGAGGAGGGGAATCTCCAGGAAGTGTGTAAAACGATAAGCGCACCAACCAACTGGTATTGACCATATATGGATGGATTATCTCGCTTCTTTATATATAGGCTGGGGCATAAAAAAAGCCGCGCCGGATTTCCGGCGCGGCCTCTACTGCAAGGTATAGGATATACCGCTTAGCGGTCGTGTTTCCCTTCGGCAAACTCTTCAATCATTTTTTTGTTGAAGGCCGGGATATCGTCCGGCTTGCGGCTCGTCACCAGGCCTTTGTCCACTACCACCTCCTGGTCTAGCCACTCGGCCCCGGCATTCTCCAAATCCGTTTTCAGGGTATGGTAGCTGGTCATCTTCTTGCCCTTCACTTTTCCTGTCTCTATCAGTGTCCAGGGGGCATGGCAGATGGCCGCCACTGGCTTGCCCGACTCCATAAAGTGATTGACGAAGCGCACAGCCTCCTTGTTGGTGCGCAGGTTGTCGGGGTTCATCACGCCACCGGGCAGCAGCAGGCCGTTGTAGTCTTCGGCCTTCACGTCGCTCAGCTTTTTGTCTACTGTAAACTTATCGCCCCAATCGGTGTGGTTCCAGGCTTTTATCTGGCTGTTTTGGTTCGGCGAAACGATGTGCGCCTCTGCCCCCTCGTCTTTCAGGGCCTGCAGCGGCTTGGTCAGTTCGACCTGCTCAAACCCTTCTTCTACCAGTATCGCTATCTTCTTTCCTTCTAATTTGTTACCCATTATTAAGTTTGTTTTCGTGTGTTACAATTTGTCGCTTTATATATAACGGGTGAAGGGGGCGGATTGTTAAACGGGCATCTCCGGCAAAGGATATTTTGACAAATCGCAAAACGAAGGTCTTCAGGAATTCTTCCGCTATATGCTTCCTTCGTCCTTTATACTTTGTCCAAACCTCACTCCTTTTGCCTGCTGTCGGCGGGGAGTGGCATGTCTGTGGGACTGATGGTGTGGCCGGCGCGCCTGGCGGGGCTCATATGCCGCTGGTGCTTCATGCCCTCCACCCGGGCCTCCACCTCATATTTGTTGTTATAGTACCCTACCCGCATCGACTCGCGCAGGTAGAGCCACAGAAACCGGAAGAAGCCATGCTCCTGAAACTGGCGGATATGGCACAGCTCGTGCGCCACCCAGCCCTCGTCTTTCAGGAAGGTGTCGCGGTTCACACCGCTCAGGTGTATGCTCCTGCCCAGCACCATGGCCACATTGCTGCTTTTAAGCACCGTGCGGGCAATCCGGGCGAAAGGGGAGCGTTCTACAACTTTGTAATCCATTTTTCAATCACATAAAATTACAGGCCCGTCTAAATATAGCTCAGGCAATAAATTATACATTAGCGGTAAATACGCTGCGGCTATTGGCAGAAGCGCCACATTTACAGCCCCATACAAGGCGGTTTGTTTTGGCGCTTAGGATAGTTTGTGTATTTTTGCAGGTCCCCTGGGGTGCAGTTGCGAGCCGGGGGGCACAGGCAGGCCTCTGTTTGAGAGCCCGTTTGTTCGCCAAAAGGTGAAACTGTGAAGCTGCCCCGGCAGCCGTAGACAAGCCAAACCCTATGACAAAAGCAATTATCCTGAGCGTGCTGGCGGTGCTTTCGCTGGCGCTGTCTTACCTCTTCGAGGCCGCCCCGGCCCGGCCGCCCGCGCCGGAAGCAAGTGCCGTCGCACTTTCCCCTGTTACTCCCTACGCAATAAACTCGCCTGAGGACGTGGTGCGGGTGCTGAAGTTTACCGCCCCGGCCGACACGGCGGCGGCCCCTGTGCCGGAGGAGTATTATATAAAGAAGCTGGGCCTGCGCTTCCGCAACCCGGATTACAGGAAACTGGTGGAGACCGCCTCCGGCTGGATTGGCACCCCTTACCGCTACGGCAGCAGCTCTAAAAGAGGCACCGACTGCTCCGGCTTCGTTACCCGCGTTTACCGCGAGGTGTACGGCATCTCCCTCAGCCGCAGCTCGCATTCCATGTTCGGGGATGTGAAGCGGGTGAAGAAAGACATGATGCGCACCGGCGACCTCGTTTTCTTCCGGCGCGGCCCCAAAAGCCCCATCTACCACGTGGGCATCTACCTCAAGAACAACAAGTTCATCCACTCCGCCACCAGCGGCGGCGTGATGGTGAGCTCGCTGAAAGAACCTTACTACAGCAGGAATTTCTACGCCGCCGGCCGCGTGAACTAAACCTGCCTATATCGCCTGAAGGCCCTGCAGCTGCGTTGCGGGGCCTTTTTGTTTGCCTGCGGTATAACAAAATCGGTGGCGGCAAGTATAGAAAGCTTACCGCGCATGAAGCAGGTTGCATCAAAATAATGCGGGGATAAATCAGTTAAGTAAAAAGACACAGGTATCAGGACGTAAGCGGACCGCCCCGGGCATCGGGGACACTGGGCTTTTGATGCGATATCCGATTGGTATACAGCAGGCAAATGGATGTATTTCTTTTATGGATGGAGCAAGTTAATTTTGTCCGGGTATTTTTCATATATAACCTAAGCGTAAGCGCACCTATAAATCATATATAAAATGGAGAACCAGAGACCAGAAGGCAAGAACATAGCGCAAAGCCCTTTCTTTCAGAATATCCTGAAAAAGGCGGAGACTTACCTCAAGCACCCCTCGCAGGTGGCGCAGCTCATATCCGACAGCCTGAAAAAGGCCTCCTCTAAAAAAGGCGTGGGCGCGCTGGCGGGCGAGGTGTGGGAAAACCTGCAACTGCTGACACGCATGCTGAAGGCCGTGATGGCCGGAGACTACAAAGGCATCCCGTCTTCCACGCTGGTGGGCGGCGTGGCCGTGCTCATCTACTTCATCACCCCGATTGACCTTATCCCGGATATGATACCCGTTATCGGCCTGCTGGACGACGCCACACTGCTGGCATGGTTTATGACGAGCATTAAATCGGAGCTCGACAAGTACAAGGAGTGGGAGATGACACAGCCTATAAAGGTGAGCCCCGCGGAAACAGAGCCCGCCGCACCGCACAATGCCGACACCTCGTGGGGAACCCCCAAGTACAGCGACAGAACAGGAAGCGACGTAGAGACCCAGACGCGAAACGATATATAAAACACCGCTATGGAAACGAATGATAAGCAAGGCTGGAAAAAGCTAAAGACTACATACAAGCCGGGCGGGCAAGCCAGCTCCGGGGAAGAGGAGAATCAGGACAAGCCAGGGGCGAACCACTCCCTGCATGACCACACCGCCGGTGCA
Organism: Pontibacter russatus; assembly: GCF_009931655.1. Lineage (NCBI taxonomy): Bacteria > Pseudomonadati > Bacteroidota > Cytophagia > Cytophagales > Hymenobacteraceae > Pontibacter > Pontibacter russatus. The sequence continues at coordinate 3,176,420 of NZ_CP047984.1, forward strand.
GAGGGCAGCGCCACCAGCACCCACGAGCCCACCCTGCGCGGCGCCACCACCGACAGCAGCCGCGTGCCCAAAAACGAGAACGATGAGCGCCCCACAGGCGGAAATGTACGCTAAATCGATAGAAAGTATAACATTTCGGCGGCGGCAGGCTTACATTAGGCCAGCCGCCGCTTTTTTTGTACTTATAGCATAAATTTCACACTCTCCTCAAATCAGATTATAACGTGTTTGGAGAGGGCCCGAATAGCTTAAATATAGCATAATAATGATACCTTAATTTAAAATAAATCTTTTAAATCATTTGCCATTAGACTTTTTTTAAGAAAATAAATCTATATATTTGACCATTGAATTTGTACTTTAACTCTTAGCCACAGTGAATTCATCATTTCTTCGTCTTACCTCCGTCAATCTGCACATTGATGGAATAGGGAAAGTTTTGTTTGAGCGCAGCGACAAAGCAAAGCGCCTGAGCATCAGCGTGCGCCCCCTGAAGGGCGTGCGGGTGGCCGTGCCGCCGCACATCAGCTTTGAGAAGGCAGAGCAGCTTATCTACACCAAAGCCGATTGGATACGGGAGCACCAGACCCGCATGGAGCAACAGGAGGACAAAGTGACGGTGTATACCCAAGACTCAGAGTTCAGGACCAAGCACCATACCCTGCGCCTGCTCACGCACGCCCGCTACGACATGCGCTGCCTGCTGGAGGATGGCTATATCAACGTGTTTTTCCCGGCGTTCAAGGATGTGCGCGACAACGACGTGCAGAAGTTTATCCGGAAGTCGATTGAGGAGGCGTACCGCAAAGAGGCGAAGCAGCACCTGCCGCAGCGGGTGGCGCACTTTGCCGAAAAATTCGGGTTTCAGTACCAGAGCGTGTTCATCAAGAATGCCAAGTCGCGGTGGGGCAGCTGCTCGTACACCAACAACATCAACCTGAACCTGCACCTGATGCGCCTGCCCGACGACCTCTGCGACTATGTGATTCTGCACGAGCTGGCGCACACCGTGGAGAAAAACCACGGGCCGCACTTCTGGGACCTGCTGGACAGCATCTGTGCCGACTCGCAGAAACTGGACAAAAAGCTGAAGAACTTCCGCATCTCCATTTTTTAACGCCACGCTATCGACCAGACTTTACAAAACCACCACCCGCTACTGGCATCACCTTGCAGCTGTGGCAGCAAAGGGGTCTATATAAAACAGGCGGCGGGGAGCATACATGCTCCCCGCCGCCTGTTTTATATAGGTTCTAAAAATTACTCAGCCTTCGGGACGGTGTGCATGGCCACATAATTGATAAAGTCGCCGACGGTGTCGATGGGCACCTCGTCCGGAATGGTGATGCTGAAGTTCTTCTCCAGCTCCAGAATGATGTCCACCAAGTCCACGGTGTCGAAGCCAAAATCCTGGGACAGGCGCTTGTTAGCCTGCAGGCGGCCGGGCCGTATCTCCTTGGTTTTGCTAATGATGCGGATAACCTCCTTCTCAATAGCTCTGTTTTTAGTTAACATTGGCATAAGTTGTTAAACGGTGTATTCTCTCACTTTCTTGTTTCGCAAAGGCTCCTGCTCCCGTTGCGCTCCTGCCTTCCTTTTTCCGCGTAGCCGGGTTTTCAGCTTCTCGTTGAGCAGGTACATCACCGGCACAATCAGCAGGGTGATGATTGTCGCGAACCCAAGCCCGAAGATAATCGTCCAGGCCAGCGGCCCCCAGAAAGCGGCACTGTTGCCTCCCATGAAGAAGTTCGGCTCAAACGCAGTGAACAGGGTATAGAAGTTGAGGTTGATACCCAGCGCCAGCGGAATAAGTCCCAGAATGGTGGCCGTGGCCGTCAGCAGCACGGGGTTCAGACGGGTTTTGCCCGCCTCTACGATGGCATCCTTCAGTTGCATGCCCTCGCCAAGGAGCACATCCGTGAACTCTACAATTAATATACCGTTTTTCACCACAATGCCGGCCAGCGCCACAATTCCCACCCCCGTCATCACAATGGAGGCATCCATCCCGAAAATAGAGAAGCCCAGCAGTACCCCGATGATGCTGAAGAGCACCTCCGAGAGAATGATGAACGGCTTGGACACCGAGTTGAACTGCGTCACCAGAATCATGAAGATAATACCGAAGGCTGCCACCAGCGCCACCAGCAAGAAGCCCATGGTCTCCTGCTGCTCCTCCTGCTGCCCGCCCATGCTCACCGTGAAACCCTCCGGCGCCTGGAAGCTTCCCAGCGACTCTTCTATCTGCTGCACCACCTCGTTGGGGTTGTAGCCCGCCAGCACGTTAGACTCCAGCGTCACCATGCGCTTCAGGTCCTTTCGCTTGATGCCTCCGTACGAAGTGGAGTACTCGATGGTGGCCACAGAGGAAAGCGGTATCTGGCGCACCCTCCCCGTGTTCATATCCCGGTAGGTGATGCGCATGCCCATCAGCGCATCGATGTTTTCGCGGTAAGGCTCGGCGTAGCGCACCTGGATGGGGTACTCGTCTTCGTCGCGCTTGAACTTGGAGGCCTCTGTGCCGAAAATGGCCGTCCGTATCTCCGATCCGATTTGACCGGTGCTGATGCCCTCGCGGTTGGCGCGGGAGCGGTCAATGTTGATGACGATTTCGGGTTTGCTGTCTTCCAGGTCGGACCGGAGCTCCTCGATGCCCCCAATACCCTGCTGCCCGATATAGGCCTCCACCTGCTTCGAGAGCCTGATCAGCTCCGGGAAATCCTCCCCGGCAATCTCGATGCTGATGGGTTTGCCCACGGGCGGCCCGCTCTGCTCTTTGTCCACGGTGATGTCGGCACCCGGAATGCCCTGCACCGCCTTGCGTATCTCCGTCAGGTACTCGGCGGAAGTCTGCTCGCCGGTACGGTCCATGAACTCTATGAAAGCCACCGTTACCTTGCCTTTGTGCGACTGGGGCGTAACGCTGCGCTCATTCTGGTCTCCGGCCCCGATGGCCACGTTGGATATCACCGACTCCACATCCGGGTTGTCCTCCCCGATGACGCCATAAATGCGCTTCTCCACCAGCTTCGTCACGGAGTCCGTCACGGCTTGGTCTGTGCCGACGGGCATGTTGATATAGGTATACACGAAGTTGGGGTCAGAATCTGGGAAGAACACGACCTTCGGTGAGCGGATGCCGATGAGCACGAAAGACAGGAGCAGCAGCACCCATATGCTGGCAAACACCCACACGGGCCGCCAGGAAACCAGCATCCAGCGCAGCAGGCGCTCGTAGCCACGCATGAAGCGGGGCAGCGTGTTGCTCTGAAACCCGTTGATTAGGCGCGTGAATACAAATTTGTTGAGCGCCACCAGCAGCACCGCCAGCACAATGAGGTTAGCAGTGCCATACCACCCGATGCTATAGCACACCACGGCCACGGCCAGCGCGACCCCGTTGAGGATGGCAAACCTGCGGCGGGAGTTTGGTGACACCTGCTGCTCGTGCTCCTTCCGCATGAAGGACACTGCAAATACCGGGTTCATGATAAAAGCCACCAGCAGCGACGCCGCCAGCGTGATGATGAGCGTGATGGGCAGGTACTGCATGAAATTGCCCACGATGCCCGGCCAGAAGAGCAGCGGGAAAAACGGGGCGATGGTAGTGAGCGTGCCCGCCAGCACCGGCACAAACACCTCCCCGGCCGCTTCTTTTGCCGCCTTATCAATGCTCAGGCTGGACTGGTGGTAAATGCGGTGCGTATTTTCTATCACCACGATGGCGTCGTCCACCACGATGCCGAGCGCCAGCAGAAAGGCGAACAGCACAATCATGTTGAGCGAAACGCCGAAGAAGTACAGGACGATGAAAGCAATGCACATGGATATAGGCACCGACAGCCCTACAAAGATGGCGTTGGTGGTGCCCATGAAAAACATCAGGATGAGCGTGACCAGCACAAAGCCGATGATGATGGTGTTGATCAGGTCGTTGAGGGTGTGCCGCGTCATGGTAGACTGCTCGCCGGTAACGGTAATCTTTAGGTCGTCAGGCAGCACGGTGCCCTGCATCTCCTCAATTATAGCATGGATATTGTCTGAGGCCTCAATCAGGTTCTCGCCGCTGCGCTTGATCACGTTCAGGGTAATGACGGGGGCGTTGTCGAGGCGGGCGTAGCTCTCCTGCTCCTCAAAGCCCTCTTTCACTTCTGCGATGTCGCCCAGGCGTATGTCGCCGCCCGCCACCGACTGCACGACGATATCGGCGATCCTGGCCGGATCTTCGTACTGCCCCACCACCCGCACCGAGCGCTTCATCTCCCCGACGGTCACGTTGCCGCCGGAAATGGTCATGTTCTCGCGGGCAATGGCGTTCACGATATCGTTGAAGGTAACTTTGGCTGCCTGCATCTTGTACATGTCCACGTTCACCTGCACCTCCTTGTCCAGGGCGCCCACCATATCCACGCGCGTAATCTCGGGCATCGACTCAATGCGGTCCTGCAGGTCTTCGGCGTAGTTCTTCAGCCGGTCGAGGCTGTAGTTACCCGACACGTTCACGTACATGATCGGAAACTCAGAGAAGTTGATCTCCTGTACGTCCGGGTCCTGGTCGAGGTCGGTGGGAAGGTCGGTGCGGGCCTTGTCCACGGCGTCTTTCACCAGCTGCTTGGCGGCCGTCACATCCACATCGGTGTTAAATTCCACCGTAATCATCGAGAAGTCCTGGATGGAGTTGGACGTGATTTCCTTCACGCCGGAGACAGCCTTCAGCTGCTTCTCGATGGGCCGAGTCACCAGGTTCTCCACATCGGAGGGGGAGGTGCCGGGGTATATGGTGCCCACGAAAACAGTCGGAATCACAATGTCCGGGAAGTTTTCCTTCTGCAGATTTATATAGGAGAAGATCCCCGCCACGGTAATAATAATGGTCATGATATAGATGCTCGTTCTATTATCGATAGACCAACTGGTTGGCTTAAACTGCTTCATAGTTCTATGCTTGTAAGTCCTTATATCTGGCTGAGGCTTTCCTGCTCAAATACCACGGGCTGCCCTTCGTTCAGGTCCCGGAAACCCGCCGTAATCACCTGTTCGTTGCCTGTGAGCCCGCGCAGCACCTCTACCTTGCCGTTGTAGCTCATGCCCGTCTCAACCTCTTTGCGCGCGGCCACATAGCGGTCGCCCTCTTTTTGGGCTATATATACATAAGCTTTGTTTTCGTCCCGCTGCACAAGGTTCACCGGCACTACCACCACGCTATCGTTGCTGTAGTCCTGTATGCGCACCACGGCCACCATGTTCGGGCGCAACGCAATATCATTTTCATCTTTAAAGCGAAGCTCCACGGTGAAGGCGCGGCTGGTGGGGTCTATATAGCGGCCAACCACATCCACCTCCATCTCCACCTCTTTGTCCAGGTCGGGGAAGTAGACCATGGCCTCGTCGCCTTTATTTATTTTGGACTGATACGCCTCCGACACCTCGGCCACGATCTTTCCGCCCTGCGTGTTCACCACCCGGATGATGCCCATGCCCGGCATCACGGCCTCGCCCGCGTTGGGCACCACATCGTCTACCACGCCGCTGATGGGCGCTTTCACGTTGAACTGCTCGCGCTGCTGCTGCAGTGTGGCGAGGCTGCGCTCCAGCGCCTCTTTGTTGTTTTTGGCCGTGAGGTACTGCATCTCCGTGCCGATTTTCTGGTCCCACAGGTTTTTTTGCTTCTCGTAGGCTATCTCGGCCAGGTCGAGGCGCGTCTGCAGTTCGGCCATGTTCTGCTCCAGCACCTGCGCATCGATGGTGGCCATGGTCTGGCCCTTGGAGACGCGGTCGCCGCGGTTTACGCGCATGCTGGTCAGCACGCCGCCTACTTTGGGGCTCACCAACACGTTCTGATTGAAATCAACGCGGCCCTGCACCTCCAGGTAATGGCGGAAGGTGTCCTGCGCCGCCGTGGCCACGCTCACCGGCACCGTTTTCTTTTCGGTCGCCACGGTTTTGCCATCGGCTTTCAACTCTTCCTCCAGCGCGGCAATCTGTTGCTCCAGGCTCTCCCGCTGTTTTTTCAGCTCGGCCAGTTGCGCCTCTTTGTCTCCGCTTTCCCCGCAGGCCGCTAGGCCGAGCAGCAGGGCAACAGCATATATCCCGATGTTTCGTTTCATTTTCTTTTTCACAGTTTTTAGTTTTTATTTCGTGAGTAAGGTGCCGGTGGCTTTGTCGAGGTTCACTTTGGCGATCAGGGCGTCGTACATGGCGGCGTAGTAATTGGTCTGGGCCTCGCGCAGGTCAGTTTCCGCCGACACCACCTCCAGGTTGGTGCCCACGCCCTCCTGAAACTTTATCTTGGCTACGCGGGCAATCTCCCCGGCCAGCGCCAGGTTGTCTTTCTGCGATGCCAGCACATCCAGGGCGTTCGTGAGCTCTGTGGAGGCCTGCGCCAGTTCCAGGTCTATGCGCTGGCGCAGTGTCTCGAAGCCGAGTTTTGTGTTCTCCAGGGCGATTTTCGCCTGCTGCACCTGGTAGTGCTTGCGCAGCCCGTCAAAAATGGGCACCTGCAGCTGCGCCCCCACATAGCCGAAGTCGAACCAGTTGCGGTTGGTGGTGTTGCTGCTGCCCGCATGCACCTCCAGCACATCCGACAGCGAAGAGCCGACGCCACTGTAGCCGTAGCGGGCGTTGAGGTACAGTTTGGGCAGGTAACCGGATTTTTTGTTGCGCAGGTCCAACTCCGCCAGGTCGCGCTGCGTCTCCAGCAGCGAAAACTCGATGCGGTTGCTGTAGCTGAAGCCCTGCGGGTTTACCTTGTTCATATCCACCTCTATCTCCGCCAGCTCGTCTGTCAGCAGGAGGGGCTGGTTCTGGTCCAGTCCCATCTGGAACTTGAGCAGGCTCTCGCTCAGCTGCATCAGGCGCTGGGCTTTCTGGCGCTCTACCTGCAGGTTGTTCAGCTGCACCCGCAGGCGGTCCACGTCCAGCTTCTCGGCCACGCCGTTTTCGAACATCACGCCCGTCTGGTACAGCAGGGTGTCGAGGCGCACCAGGTTCTGGTTGAGCAGTTCCATGCGCTCGCTGTTCACCAATACGCTGTAGTAGGCCTTGCTCACCTGCTCGGCCACCTCAATCTCGCTCTGCCCAGTGGTTTTGCGCGACAGTTCTGTATAGGTCTTTGCCGCTTTCAGGCCAATCAGGTACGAGCCGTCGAAAAGCAGCTGGCTGCCGGTGATGGCGGCGTTGCCCGTGTAGGGCTGCACGAAGGTGATGGCCTGCAGCCCGCCCTCGCCCGGCTGCGGCTCGGGTGTGGAGTAGGTGGGCGCCAGCGTAATGGGCTGCCCCGATGCCAGCTGTTCCGGTGTTATCACAAAGGGGTCCAGCTCGGAGGGTGGCCCGCCGAAAGAACCGGGGTCTATCAGTGTTTTCTGGAGGATGAAGTTGTTGCCGACTTCCACGGCGGCGTTTATCTGGGGCAGGCCCATCGCCCGGATCTCGCCCACCTGCGCCTCGGCTATCCGCTGTTGGTTGCGGGTGGCCTGCAGGCTGGGGCGGTGCTGCAGGGCATAAGTCACGCTTTCCTGCAGGCTGAGCCGCAGCGGCTCCTGTGCGCGGGCTGTACCCAGCAGCGTAAGCAGGGCAATAAACAGGTTTAAAATCTTTTTCATAATTTATATAGGTAGGGGGTATCGGTACTTATTCTTCTTCATTCACCTGTTTCAGCTCATTTATCAGCTTGTGCCCCTTCAGCGTGGCGATGCCCAGCATATAGTGCTCCAGCACGGCCATCTGCACGCGCCGGGCGTCGTAGTGGTGCGGCGGGAAAACTATGGGGTTGAAGGGCAGCTCTATCAGGACCAGGCGCATGCGCGCCATCACGTCCACGTCCAGATCCTGCCGAAACAACCCTTCCTTCATCCCGCGCCTGATGTTGTCCCTTACTTTTTCCAGTATATAGCCGTTCTTGTGCTGCATCCACAGGTCCCAACTGGCCGGGTGGTACTTCTGCAGGTCATGGAAAATGGAGGGGTGCATGTTGGAGAACACCCGCTTGGAGAGCGCCACCACCTGGAAAAGCTCCTCGATGGCGTTGCCGGATGTCTCGATAAAGCACTCGCAGTCCTGCTGCACGTCGGTCAGGTAGGCTTCGAGGGCCTCATATATCACCTGGTCCTTGTTCCGGAACCACTTGTACAGCGTCTTTTTCGACATAGACAGGTGCTGCGCAATGTCGTCCATCGACACGCTTTTGATGCCCCGCTGGCAGAACATGCCAAAGGCCGCCTGCAGTATCTTGTCCTTTGCTTCCGCTTTTTCTGCTAGTTCTGTGTCCATATGGGCGTAAAACTACGGAAACATTTTTCATTTCAAAAGTTTCCGTATCATGAAATCGTTAACAGAACTTCCCGCTAAAAGTTTGCTTCTGTTTAAAATACAAAGGGTTATGGAAGGGGTGGCGTGCCGAAGGAGCACTGTTGGCAGCGCATATGCTCTATCAACTGCTGTGTTATATATACAGATGGCCTTCTGTAATCGAGCAAAAGCAAGCCGGGCCGCAAGAGAAGAAATCCGGATAGATCGGCAGATTTAAATAAAAAATTTTTTGCTTTGCCAGTCTTTTTTTCTGGCGGAGGCTCCTGCTGCCAGGTCTTACTTGTGAGTCTGCTTCATCGCTGTTCAGTATATATGCTATATATGCCGGTAGCAGAACAAGGCAAGAAATATATTGCATATTATGAAAAAATGAGAAAGCCCCGCAGGCATATGGCCTACGGGGCTTTTTATATATAAAGGAATGCGCCTATGCTACCACTTCCCCATATAGGTCGAAGTCGGAGGAGGCGGTGATTCTGACGTTGGCGAAGTCTCCCAGGCGCACATAGGTGTTAGCGGCGGGCACCAGCACCTCGTTGTCTACCTCCGGGGAGTCGTATTGGGTGCGGCCCACGAAGTAACCGCTCTCCTTGCGGTCGAAGAGCACTTTGTAGGCCTTTCCTATTTTTGCCTCGTTCAGCTCCACCGAAATGCCCTGCTGCAGCTCCATGATGGCGTCGGCGCGCTCCTGTTTCACCTCCTCTGGCACGTTGTCCTCCAACGTAAACGAGTGCGTGTTGTCCTCGTGCGAGTACGTGAAGATGCCCAGGCGGTCGAATTTTGTTTCCTCCACCCAGTCATACAGCTCCCGGAAATCCTGGTCTGTCTCGCCGGGGTGGCCCGCAATCAAGGTTGTTCTCAAGGCAATGTCCGGCACGCGCTGGCGGATAGTGTCGACCAGCTCGATGGTGCGGCGCTTGCTGATGCCGCGGCGCATCGTCTTCAGCATGCTGTCGGAGATGTGCTGCAGCGGCATGTCGAGGTACTTGCAAATGTTGTCGCGCTCGTTCATCACGTCAAACGCCTCCATCGGGAACTGCGACGGGTAAGCGTACTGCATTCTGATCCACTCAATGCCCTCCACATCCGACAGGTTGCGCAGCAGGTCCGCCAGTTTGCGCTCGCCGTAGTGCTGCAGGCCGTAATAGGTCAGGTCCTGGGCAATCAGCACCAGTTCTTTCGTGCCCATGCCAGCCAGGCGCTTTGCCTCCTTCACCAGGTCTTCAATGGGGCGGTCCACGTGCTTGCCGCGCATCAGCGGAATGGCGCAGAAGGAGCAGGGGCGGTTGCAGCCTTCGGCAATCTTAAAATAGGCGAAGTGGGATGGCGTGGTGAGCAGGCGCTCCCCGATCAGCTCGTGCTTGTAATCCGCCTCCAGCGTTTTGAGCAGGCGCGGCAGTTCCAGCGTGCCGAAGTAAGCGTCCACCTGCGGTATCTCTGCTTCCAGAGAGTCTTTGTAGCGCTGCGACAGGCAGCCGGTGACATATAGCTTGTCTATCCGGCCCGCCTCTTTGGCGTCGGCGTAGCGCAGAATGGTGTCGATGGACTCCTGCTTGGCGTTGTCGATAAAGCCGCAGGTGTTCACGATGATGATGTTGGAGTCGTCCTTCTCGGACTCGTGCGCCACGTCAAAATCGTTGGCGCGCAGCTGCCCCATCAGCACTTCCGAATCCACCACATTTTTGGAGCAACCTAACGTGATGACGTTTACTTTATCTTTTTTGAGCGATCTTACTTTCACTTATATACGATTAAGGGGTATGCCATAATAGCTTAGAACCCACACAGGCTCCGATTGGTTCGTTCTGGAAACCAGCCGCAAAGGTACGATATGTTTGGCAAATAAAAGGCGGGAGCCTCCAGATACGGGCTGTACCTGAACCTGCGAATTCTTCGCGGTACAAGATATGGTGGCCTGCAAGCGTATCACGGATGGCCTTAAACGGCCTTGTCTTCCGCGCATTGGCAGCAGAGGCTGGCAATCCACTCTTTGCCGACGGCCCGGCTTGCTGCCAGTTTAACCGAAATGGGCAGTTGGAAAGTGCTGACGAGCAGCGTAATGACCTTGTATAAGTTGTCGTCCCAGAGGTAGTCCGGCGATTCTAGGATGGCAATGTGCTTAAGAGGGGTGTCAGGAATTTGCCGGATGAAGTAGTTGATTACTTCTTCGGTGAGCACGCCGCCGGACGGGATGCCCGAGCTTACGAGCAGGTTCGTCACTCTTTTTTCGTGGATGGTGGCGAACAAGGAGACGATGGTTTCAAAAAATAGGGGAGACTCTACGCTCAAATCATCCGACCATCCTACGCTTAAGGTGCTGGTGGCGGCTTCATAGGCCAGCTCCATAAAGGGGCTCTCTGTTAAACTCATGACGGGTGCAAATTTATATATGGGGGAGGTGTGGCTAACAGATAATTTAAGCTGGTGAGAGGCTTGGCGGGAATAGCGGCGCGGGCATCAGCACTTTCTGGCTCGCGGCTTTTCAGAATCAGTTTGGCTTCACTGGCATTATATCCTCTTTTTAGCTTAACCGACCACTTGTCCTTTACCTCATTTCAGCTCAGGGGCATTCCATTGTCGCATATAAATTTTTAATTTACTATATAGCTCGAGCAAGGTAAATGATAAATGACATTATTCAAATTTTTGTATCAGATGAAGGCAATTGAACGCGGGGAAAAGGCAGGTTCAGGCTCTAAGGAATTATACCTGTGTTAACCTGCATGAACGATGGATTTACCCGGAGCGAGGACAGCGGGAAGGCGCTTTATAAGCTAACGCAAAGGCAAGGATGCAAGAATCCTTCCTTCAAAGGGAGCCATAACGAAGCAACAGGCGGAGGGATCAGTAACTTGCCTCGTAATTAATCAGGAACTCGACGTGGGTCACCTGCCCCTCCTGCACCTCCACCGGGTAAATGTTGTTCTCCCCGTCGAAGAGGTTGGCGTACAGTCCTTTCTCCTCTTTGGTGAAGAGGCTATAGACGCCGGGCTCCAGGCGGACCGCGAAATTGCCGTCAGCGTCTGTTTCGACCTCGGTCACTAAATCAGTCTGGATGTTGGCGTGGAACACGCCGTCGGTGGTGGTGGCCTGGCTGCCGTTGGTGAGCTTGTATATATACACCGTGCGCTGCACGCCCCTGCCTTTGCGGGGCGGCGCATCCGGCGAGGGCATCTGGTTGCCCGCCTGCCACAGCACTTTGCCGCTTATGCCCTGTTCAATGGGAGTTTGCTGCGCCTGTGTGTCGGATTGCGCCACCTGCTCCTGGTTGCTTGTGGTTTGATGGGAGCCGTTGCAGCAAAAGAGCAGCAGCGCCAGCGGTAGCAGCAAAAGCTTCTCCATCGTTATTCGTCACTTGCGCGAGAAGAAAGACTCCACGAATTCGTGCTTGTCGAACAGCTGCAGGTCCTCGATTTTCTCGCCCACGCCGATATACTTCACCGGGATTTTAAACTCGTCGGAGATGCCGATTACCACGCCGCCTTTGGCGGTGCCGTCCAGCTTGGTGATGGCCAGGGCCGTCACGTCGGTGGCTTTGGTAAACTCGCGGGCCTGCAACAGGGCGTTCTGGCCCGTGCTGCCGTCCAGCACCAGCAGCACCTCGTGGGGTGTGTCCTCGGTTACCTTCTGCATCACGCGCTTTATTTTGGAGAGCTCGTTCATCAGCCCCACTTTGTTGTGCAGGCGGCCGGCCGTGTCGATGATCACCACATCGGCGCCCAGTTCCACGCCCTTTTTCACGGCGTCGTAGGCGACGGAGGCCGGGTCGGTGTTCATGCCATGCGATACCACCGGCACGCCCACGCGCTCGCCCCATATGATCAGTTGGTCTACGGCGGCGGCCCGGAAGGTGTCGGCGGCGCCCAGCACCACTTTCTTGCCCGCCTTGTGGAACTGTGCGGCCAGTTTGCCGATGGTGGTGGTTTTGCCCACGCCGTTTACGCCCACCACCATGATCACGTAGGGTTTGATGCCCTCGGGCAGCTCGAAGTCGGCGCCGTCGCCGGAGTTGTTTTCCTCCAGCAGCGCGGCAATCTCCTCGCGCAGGATGCGGTCCAGCTCGTCGGTGCTCACGTATTTGTCCTTCGCGACGCGCTTCTCGATGCGGTCAATGATTTTCACCGTCGTTCCCACGCCCACGTCGGCCTGCACCAGTATTTCCTCCAGCTCGTCGAGCACCTCCACGTCTACCGTCGATTTGCCGATGACCGCTTTGCTTAACTGACCAAAGAAATTGCTCTTGGTTTTCTCCAGGCCTTTGTCCAGCGACTCTTTTTTCTTCTCTTTGCTGAAAAAGTCAAAAATGCCCATACCGATGCGTTTGTGAGGGTGAAGACTTCCGGTGATACGGTAATATACTAAAAAAGTCCCGTTAAAGGGACTTCTTCGTGTAATCTATATATAGCAGAGGAGGCTGTTACTTTTTCAGGAACTCCTGCACTTTGTCTACAGGCACCATTTCTTCTTTAAAGCTATAGGCACCCGTTCTCGGGGACTTAACAGCCTTGATCACTTTAGCCCAGTCTTTGCCTGTGGCGGTTTTTAGGGTTGCTACGGTTTTCTTAGCCATGGTTATTTAATCTCCTTATGTACGGTTACTTTCTTCAGGTTCGGGTTATACTTCTTCAGCTCAAGGCGCTCGGTCGTATTCTTTCTGTTTTTGGTAGTGATGTACCTTGAAGTCCCAGGTATGTCAGTAGTCTTCTGCTCTGTACACTCCATAATAACCTGGATTCTATTACCTTTTGCTTTTTTAGCCATCTCTAATGTAATTTTTTTATTTGGGACTGCAAATATAAAATCTTAATACTCTAATTACAAACAATGTATAATTTTTATTGCGAAACCGTCTGCGGCGGCCTCCCAACAATTTATATATACCTGCAGCCCGCCAATCGCGGTGCCCTGGCCTAAGCTTTAAAAAAACAGCAACGGAGAGAGGTGCTTCGGCTGTGACTGCCGCCTCGCTCCGTTGCCGGTGGAATCTTTATATATAGCTGGTGGTGCGCGCGCTGCCCGTGCTGTGTGCAGGCGGGCGTGCTACCCGAGCCGGAAACCGGCAGCCGCTAAAATACGATATGGCCCTGCTCTACGGCTTTTTTCAGCACGGCGGAGATGCCGTTCTTGTTGATGGTCCGGAGCGCAGACGTGGAAACCTTAAGCGTTACCCAGGCGTCCTCCTCCGGGATGTAGAAACGCTTCTTCTGAAGGTTCGGGTAGAACTTACGCTTTGTCTTATTGTTAGCGTGAGATACGTTGTTACCTACGCGTGGTCTTTTTCCTGTAATGTCGCAAACTCGTGCCATCGTTCTATTCTTCTAATACATTATATCAATAGGGGTGCAAATATCTCAAAAAAGATACACAAAGCCAAAGCTATGGCGAATATTTTTCCCGGGAATATATGGAAGGGAGCTGCGGGGCTCTTTCGGGATAAGTCAATTCATTGCTTTTTCTCCTGCTTCCGGAAACCGTAGGGGCAGTGCCGGCAGCCGTTCTGGCAGCAGTAACCGCGTTTCAGGAGGTACTTCGCCGTAAACACCAGCAGTCCCTGCCCGTTCAGGTAATAGTCCTCGCCTTCTTTCAGCTGTTGGCTCACGCTTTTGTAATTAAGCCGCAAATTACGGAAACGCGCCCTCGCCTGCAAAATCTGCCCGGCCCAACACCTCGGGCCGCCACACGTACGTTATAGTTCCGGGGTTGGCGCAGCACGCACCGGCCTCTATATAAGCAAAAATGCCCATGCCAGCATACAGCACCTTCAGCGAAGCCGTCGAAGCCATGCGCGCCCGCGGATATATCCACACGTTCATCATCCAGAAGGGGGAGATTTACTGCCCGGAACTGAGCGCCGCCGTCCCGCCGGAGCAGCTGACGCTGGTGGAGCACCACCGCGTGCCCTCGCCCGACGCCATCGAGGGGCAGCGGGAAGTCTTCGGCTTCCGCACCAGCGACGGGGTGCTGGGGCTGATGACCAGCACCTATGCCGAGTACGACATGGATGGCTTCAAAAAGGTGTTCACGCGCTGCAAGCTCGGCAAAGGCGTCCAGCTTTGACAGCTGGCTCAGGCCGGCTACTTTTACAGTGCATTGTATGTATCAACCCCTGAAAAGCGGGCAGCAGGCCATATACCGGGCCGCGGCGGCCGGCGCTTCAGAAAAAACAATCCTAAAACCATGAGCACGCCAACCATTACCTCCAGCCAGCAGGCCATCGACACCGAGCACCAGTACGGGGCCCACAACTACCACCCCCTGCCGGTGGTGCTGAACCGGGGCGAGGGCGTTTACCTCTGGGATGTGGAGGGCAAGCGCTACTACGATTTCCTGTCGGCCTACAGTGCCGTGAACCAGGGCCACTGCCACCCCAAAATCGTTGGGGCGCTGACGGAGCAGGCGCAGCGGCTCACCCTTACCTCCCGCGCCTTTTACAACGACAAGCTGGGGGCCGCCGAAGAGTATATATGCGAGTACTTCGGGTACGACAAGGCGTTATATATGAACTCGGGGGCCGAGGCCGTGGAGACCGCCATCAAGCTGGCGCGCAAGTGGGGCTATATGAAAAAGGGCATCGCCCCGAACAAAGCCGAAATGGTGGTGGTGGAGCACAACTTCCACGGGCGCACCACCGGCATTATCTCCTTCTCCACCGACCCCGACTCCACCAAAGGCTTCGGGCCCTACATGCCGGGCTACAAAGTGATTCCCTACAATGATGTAGAGGCCCTGGAGCGGACGCTGCAGGAGAACCCGAACATCTGCGGTTTCCTGGTGGAGCCGATACAGGGCGAGGCGGGCGTGGTGGTGCCGGACAAAGGCTATCTGGCGGAGGCGCATGCGCTGTGCAGGCAGTACAACGTGCTGCTGCTGGCCGACGAGATACAGACGGGCATTGGGCGCACCGGCAAGCTGCTGGCCAGCGACTACGACAATGTGAAAGCCGATATACTCATCCTGGGCAAGGCGCTGTCGGGCGGGGTGCTGCCGGTGTCGTGCGTGCTGGCCGCCGACGAAATCATGCTGTGCATCCAACCCGGCGAGCACGGCTCCACTTTCGGCGGCAACCCGCTGGCGGCCGTGGTGGCCATTGCGGCGTTGGAGGTGGTCAGTGAGGAGGGCCTGACGGAAAATGCGAACAGGCTAGGGGAGATGTTCCGGGAGCGCATGCGCCGCCTGATAACCCAGCGCCCGGAGCTGGTGACGCTGGTGCGTGGCCGGGGCCTGCTAAACGCCATTGTGATCGCGCCGACGCCTGACGGGCGCACTGCCTGGGACGTGTGCGTGGCGCTGAAAGACAAGGGGCTGCTGGCCAAGCCCACCCATGGCGACATCATCCGCTTTGCGCCACCGCTGGTGATGACGGAGGAACAGTTGCACGCCTGCTGCGATATAATTGAGGAGGTGATACTGGCTTTTTAATCGGGGGCAGGCTTTCAAAACGCTTCCTGTATATAATCCTCTCTTCTCTCAGAGGCCCATGAAAAGCCCGGCTCCCGAGCTTAGGGTTATATATAGGTGTAGAGCAGGGTAGCGCCTGTTTGCAACATGGGGTTTCGGCAGGCTAAAGCATATATGGCCTCGCCGCCAACACAAAATGCCGGAAGCAAGGCCATACAACCTGTTACTTTAAAAGCAAGCGGCCGCCACCCGGGGAAGATGGAAACCACCTGCCTGTCAACAAAAACTGCCCGTCCGGCGTGGGGGCTGCACATGGAAGCAGCATCGCCATCAGTGGCAGTGAAAGATTTTCAGGAACAGTTTGTTTTCAGAAAGCTTGAAAAGGGCTTTGGTGCGATGGCTCAAAAGTGAGGTTCCTGGGCCGGTAACACAAGGTATTCTCACAGGCGCTTGTAACATGGGGAAGGCGGTGCCGCAGCGCCCACATTATGGCTAATTCCCGGTATATGGGCATATGCTTGCCGAAAAAGCCTGTCTATATAGGTGCTGTTTGTAACATCAGGTTCGGTGTTTTTTGTTGCGGAACCACTGAATTTTTTCATGCTTTTGCCCCCTTCTCCAGGGGCTGCCCATAGCATTTGTATGCCCATAAAGCTATATTTGGGCGCTGCAGCCTGCAGCAGAAAACCTATGGAGAAAAGCAGACGCAAGTATACCCAATGCCCCAACTGCGGCTACACCTTTGAGGAGGTAAACAACTATTGCCCCAACTGCGGGCAGGAGAACCACGACCTGAACGTACCGGTAAAGCACCTTGTCGCGGAGTTTTTCGAGAGTACCCTCCACTTCGACACCAAGGTGTGGCACACCCTGAAGTTCCTGGTGCTGAAGCCCGGCCTCCTGACGCAGAAGTTCATCATCGGGCAGCGTGCGTCTTATGTTGCGCCGTTCCGGCTGTACGTGTTCGTCAGCATCGTGTTCTTTTTTTTGCTGGCACTGCGGGCGGGCCGCCACGATGCCACGGCGAAAGAAGAGCAGGCGCCGGTTGAATTGTCTGTGGAAGGGCTAGGCAACCCTGTTGCCGATTCCCTGCTAAAGGCAAACGGCGCAGCCGCTGTCACCCCGGAAATAATGTCTGCCTCCGACTCTGCCGTTCAGAACATAGAGAACCCTACTTTCAAATCGGCCATCTCCAAAGTGGTTACTTTTGCCAAGGGCGGGGAGCAGTCGAAGCAAAAGCTGCTGAAGAACACCTCCTTCATGATGTTCTTCCTGATGCCCTTCTTTGGTTTCATCCTTTACCTCTTTTATTACAGGCAGCGGCGCAACTACGTGGAGCACCTCATGTTCTCGGTGCATTTCCACACCTTTTTCTTTCTGTTGACAATGCTGGCCCTGGGGGTCGAGTATATATACAGCGGGTTCGACGTGGATACCTGGGTCTTTGTTGTCTCGCTCCTGTACCTATTCCTCGCCCTGCGGCGGGTATATGGAGGCTCTCCTCTGCGCACGTTTCTGAAGTTGATTCCAATCAGCCTGGTGTACCTCGTATCGCTGACGGTCCTGTTTCTCTGCACCCTCGCCGTCAGCGTGTTGATGGGCTGAGGCTTTCATTTATTTATACTTACTTATGCCACACACTGCCACCTCCTGGGACAGACTTATATCCAAGAAGCGCTTCGAAACCACCGACCCGAAATACAGCACCGACGAATCCGTCCGGGGTGAGTTTCAGCGCGACTACGACCGCGTGGTGTTTTCCTCCGCCTTCCGCAGGCTGCAGAGCAAGACGCAGGTAATGCCCATGCCTGAGAGCGATTTTGTGCATACCCGCCTCACGCACAGCCTGGAGGCCTCGGTGGTGGGCCGCTCATTGGGGCGCATCGTGGGCAAGAGCATCCTGGAGCGGCACCCAGAACTGGCGCAGGAGAAACATATACAGGAGGCCGACTTCGGCGATGCAGTGGCCGCCGCCTGCCTCGCCCACGACATCGGCAACCCGCCCTTCGGCCACTCCGGCGAGGACGCCATCTCCGCCTACTTCCAGAGCGAGGCGGCGCAGCCATACCTCGCCACCCTCACCGACGCCGAGAAAGCCGACCTGCAGCGGTTTGAGGGCAATGCCGCCGGTTTCCGGACGCTCACCTATACCTATCCGGCGCACTGCAGCCTACCCGGCGGCCTCAGCCTGACTTACTCCACACTTGCCACTTTCACCAAATACCCGAAGGAATCGCTGCCGGTTATAGCGGGCACCAAAAACACCAGCGAGAAGAAGTACGGCTTTTTTCAGACGGAGAGGGCCTGGTTCAACACCATCGCCCAGGAACTGGGGCTGCTGAAGAAGGGTGAGACAGACGTGGTGTTCTATCACCGCCACCCGCTGGCTTTTCTGGTGGAGGCCGCCGACGATATCTGCTACCGCATCATTGATTTTGAGGACGGCCTGAAGCTGGGGCTGGTGCCGCATGCGAAAGGGATGGACCTGCTCCGCCAGATCCTCAACGACAACCCGAACCGCAAAACCAGCCTCCACTTCTACGACTGGAAGGAGGAGATCGGCTACCTGCGTGCCCGCATCATCAACAAGCTGATCGAAGAAACAACCGCCATATTTCTGCAGCACGAGCAGGAGATCTTGCAGGGCATATATGACAAGCCGCTCATCAACGAGCTGGAGTGCAAGCCGGTGCTCGACGAGATAAAAGACCTGTCGGTGAGGCTGATTTACCAGAACCGCCCGGTGCTGGAGATAGAGGCGGCGGGCTTCGAGGTGCTGGGCGGCCTGCTGGACGCCTGCGTGAAGGCTGTGTTCCACCCCGAGTCGAAGCACCACCGCAAACTGGCGGAACTCATCCCGCCGCACTACCTGCAGTTACCCGAAGGGGCCTCCGATTATGAGCGCATCATCCACATCACCGACTTCGTGGCCAGCCTCACCGACCAGGCCGCCCTGGGGCTGTACCGCAAAATCAAGGGGATTGAGCTGCCGAGGATGTATTAGCCTGTATCTGTGATGAAGTCTGTTATCAGGAGAGCGGATGTGGTGCTGCTGGCGATGTATATAGCCATCTGTGCTACAATCATATTTCGGGCATTTGCAGATGAGGCAGGCTATACTACGCTCGATTCAGCGTATTATTTAGAATTGGCGGAAAATCTTACAGAGGGCCAGGGCTTTTATATGTCAAATGAATATCCTATCCCCGAAGAGAAAACACCACAGAACCATATGCTCTTCACGGCCTGGCCTGTGGGGTATCCTTTGATGATAGCTTTCGCTTCGGCAATTACCGGGTTAGAGGTATTCTGGGCATCAAAACTCCTGAACTTGTTTCTCTTGGGCTTGAGCTTTTTACTGTTACGTTGTATCAGTAGTACGCATGCTTACCTGCTTTCCTCCGCTTACTGTACGTACACGCTGCTTGCTGTCTACTCCTACACCTGGTCTGAAGCGCCTTTTAACTTTGGGTGCTTGCTGTTAGTTTTTTTGCTCACCCAGCTCTATGCAGGCAGGTATATAAACAGAACGATAGTCTTGCTGTTCCTCTCTGGTATCTTCCTGTTTTTAACACGTTATATAGGGTTCTTCTCGTTCGGGGTTTTAGCGCTTGCAGCCATATGCTTCTGGCGCCGCAAGCAGCTAATAATTAGTTTTAAGCTTTTTACAGCAGCAACTTTGCTTTGCTTTTTGGCAACTCTTTACTTCTTTGTCAACTACTACATCACAGGCTCCTTCTCAGGCGGCGACAGGCTGGCTAACCAGGAACCCGTTGAGGAATTCCTTGTAAGCCACTCCTCTGGCATTGTAAATGAATTCTTTCTGGTGAGAAAACATTATGCTTCCGGTTCTCCTGATATGCTATTCTGGGCAACAATGGCTGTTCAGATTACTGCAATAGGAGCTGTAGTGTTTTTGTTGAGAAACGATTGGGCTAACGTGTATTTCAGAGACGAGGATAAAGTGTTCCCCAGGTTATGCTTCATTGTTGCAGGCATATACTTTGTCGTCTTATTTCTACTCAGGGTTATTTCACCTTTCGACCCACTTGACTTTAGATTGTTGTCTCCCTCTGTGCTTCTGACACTTGTTGCAATGCTGTTCTACATCATCAAATTACCCGCCTCTCATAAACATAAAGCCCCCATTCAAGCTGTTGTTGTTTGGTTTTTCTATCTTTTCTTTACTCATGAATCTCCCCAAGGAGTTTATCTTGAATCATATGGTGCAGTTCCTGCCGTAAAAGCTTGTTGCATTCTCAGAAAAGCGCTCTTAGTTTATAGAGGTGTGGGATAAACGATTAACAGGTAGTGATTGTGTTGAAGGATATAGCAAACCACTCCTGTTCGTCTACAAATATCACTGCTTCATCTGCCGCCTTGCCATCCTGGCCGAATGTAGACATATTTACTTGTACCTGGCTGGCATATTGCTCTATTTAAAGTTATATTTATAGCAGGCATATAGCGGCTCCGTGAGCAGTTGCCATATACCCGCACACGCATCTAAAGCAATCGCTACCATATGAAACGAAAGTTTGTCACCTGCCTTTTGTGGTGCGCCGCCAGCCTGGCTGCGCTGGCGCAGACCGAAGGCAACAGAATAGAATTTACAGAGTACGACCTCCCGAACGGCCTGCACGTGATCCTGCACGAAGACCACTCCACCCCGAACGTGGCCGTGTCGGTGCTGTACCATGTGGGCTCCAAAAATGAAGTGGAAGGCCGCTCCGGCTTTGCGCACTTTTTCGAGCACCTCATGTTTGAGGGCACTGAGAACATCGGCCGCGGCGAGTACAGCTCACTGGTGCAGAAGGCGGGCGGCGCCCTGAACGCCAACACCTCCTTCGACCGCACCTATTACTACGAGTTGCTGCCGTCTAACCAACTGGCGCTGGGGCTGTGGCTGGAGGCGGAGCGCATGAAGCACGCCAAGATAGACGAGATTGGGGTGGAGACGCAGCGCAAGGTAGTGCAGGAAGAGAAGCGGGAGCGCATCGACAACCAGCCCTATGGCTCCATGGGCGAGAATGTGTTTTCCCTTGCCTTCCAGGAGCATCCCTACAAAACCATGCCCATCGGCTCCTTCGAGGATTTGAATGCGGCCAGCATCGGGGAGTTCCGCGACTTCTACAAGACCTTTTACGTGCCCAACAACGCGACGCTTTCCATTGCCGGAGACATTGACACAGAAGAAACAAAGAAGCTGATAGAAGAATACTTTGGCGACATCCCGAAAGGCACCAAAGAGATACCCCGCCCCGATGTGGTGGAGCCGGAGCAGACAGCGGAGCGCCGCAAAACGGTATATGACAACATCCAACTGCCCGCCGTGATCCAGGCCTACCATATCCCGGCGCAGGGTACGGAGGATTACTACGCCCTTTCCATGCTGACTACCCTGCTATCTGGCGGGGAGAGTGCGCGGCTGCCCAAGGCGCTGGTCGACAAGCAGCAGATAGCCGTGGCCGCCGCCTCCATTCCGTTCCCGACCGAGGACCCCGGCCTTTTCCTGACCTTCGCCATTGCCAACATGGGCGTGGAGGTGGACGACCTGGAACAGGCCATGAACGCGGAGATTGAGCGCGTGAAGACGGAGTCGCTCTCGGACCGCGAGTTTCAGAAGCTGCGCAACCAGGTGGAAAGCGACTTTGTGCAGCAGAACAGCACCGTGGCGGGTATAGCCGAGAGTCTGGCCAACTACTCCGTGTACTATGGCGACGCCAACCTGATCAACACAGAACTGCAACGCTATATGAAGGTGACGAAAGAGGATATCCAGCGCGTGGCGAAAGAGTACCTCACCAAAGACAACCGCGTGGTGCTGCATTACCTGCCACAATCCGAAAAGCCGCAGCAATAGGTTTTAGATTAGGATATGAGATACAAGGCGTTAAATGTAAGATGCTGTTATATAGGCCTTTGCGCTAATTCCTGCCTGCCTTAAATCTTGGGTCCTGTGTCTTGCCTCTTGTGTCCATTATAAAAAAGAACAACCATGATAAAGAAACTATATAGCACTGCACTCCTGGCGCTGGCGCTGGTATATATAACCCCGGCCCAGGCGCAACAGACCACGCCGCCGCCGCCGGGACCAGCCCCGCAAATTGAGCTGGGCGAGTACGAGCACTTCACCCTCAAAAACGGGCTGAAAGTATATGTGGTGGAGAACCACAAACTGCCGGTGGTGTCAATGTCGCTGGTGCTGGACCGCGACCCGATTCTGGAGGGCGACAAAGCCGGATACGTGCAGGCGGCCGGGCAGATGATGCGCACGGGCACCACCACCCGCACCAAAGACCAGTTTGACGAGCAGGTGGATTTTATCGGCGCTGACCTGGGCTTCTCTTCTACCGGCTTCAGCGCCTCGTCCCTGAAAAAGCACCTGCCCACGCTGGTGGACCTGACCACCGATGCGCTGCTGCATCCGAAGTTCACACAAGAGGAACTTGACAAGATAAAGAAGCAGATGAAAGCCAGCCTGGCGCAATCGAAAGACGACCCGGATGCCATCGCCAGCCGCACGCGCAACCTGGTGCTATATGGCAAAGACCACCCTTACGGCGAACTGATGACCGAGGAGACGGTGGACAACATCACGCTGCAGGACATCCAGAAGTATTATGACACCTATTTCAAGCCAAACATCGGCTACCTGGCAGTGGTGGGCGACGTGAAGCCGAAGGAGGTGAGGAAGCTCCTGAAGAAATCATTCCGGAAGTGGGAGAAAGGCGAGGTGCCGGAGAAAGAGTATGACCTGCCAGCGCAGCCGGAGCAAACGCAGGTAGTAATTGTGGACAGGCCAAGCGCGGTGCAAAGCTCGCTGGTCCTCACCAACTCCGCCGACCTGGAGCCGGGTGCGCCCGATGCCGTGGCCGCTTCGCTGATGAACAGCATCCTGGGCGGCGGCATGGACTCGCGCCTGTTCCAGAACCTGCGCGAAACCCACGGCTACACCTACGGCGCCTACTCCTCCATTAACAGCGATGAGATACTGGGCCGGTTCAATGCTGGTGCCAACGTGCGAAATGCCGTGACAGACAGTGCCGTGACGGAGTTTATAGATGAACTGAGCAGGATTCGCGACGAACGTGTGAGCGCCGAGGAACTGCGGGACGCCAAAGCCTATGTGATGGGCAGCTTCGGCCGCGGCCTGGAGAACCCCGCCACGGTAGCCGTGTATGCCATCAACACCGCCCGCTACGGCCTGCCCGAGGATTACTACGCCAACTACCTGAAGAAAGTGGAGGCCGTGACGGCAGAGGATGTGCAGCGCGTGGCGCAGAAGTACATCCACCCTGACAAGATGTACATCCTGGCCGTGGGCAGCGCCTCTGAGATAGCCGGCAAACTGAAGCCGTTCGACAAGGATACCATCACCTATTACAACGCCACCGGCGAGAAAGTAGCCCGTGTGGCCATGGGCGTGCCTGCCGGGGTTACTGCGGAACAGGTGATTGCCGATTACATCAAAGCCATTGGCGGGCAGGAGGCCATCGGAAATCTGAAGGATATCACCGTCACTAGCAAGGCCAGCGTGCAGGGCATGCCCCTCACGCTGGTGCAGCGGCAGAAGGGCAACGATAAATTCGTGACGCAGATTATGATGAACGACAATCCGGTGCAGCGCGTGGTCATTAACGGCGACAAAGGCAGAATGGAGGCGCCGATGCAGGGCGTGAACAAGGAACTGACGAAAGAGGAGTTAGTCACGCAAATGCTGGAAGTCAGCCAGTTTCCGGTGCTGCAGTACAAGAAACTGGGTGTCGAAACGAAACTGACGGGCATGGAGAAAGTAGACGGCAAAGAGGCCTACGCGGTAGAGGTAACGCTGCCAAACGGCCAGAAATCCACTCACTACTTTGACAAAGCCACCGGCCTGCGCCTGAAGCAGGTAAATAACTTAGAATCACCGCAGGGTATCATCACCCAAACTAAAACCTACAGCGACTACAAAGAGGTGAACGGGGTGAAGTTCCCTTACGTGGTAGAGACCGTGGTAGGCCCGCAGACAATAAGAGCCGAGGTGCAGCAAATCGAAGTGAACAAAAACCTGCCCGACGACACGTTTAAAATGTAGCTTTTTAAGACTTTAGACACAAGAAGTTAGACATTAAACTGGTGCCATATATAATCAAAGGAGAGGCTGCTCTATATAGTGTGGCCTTCCCTTTGATAAATAGGACCGCGTTATATACAGTTCATTCCAGCTATACCAGCAAGTTGTTCAACAAAACAAGCAACAACCATCACTCAGCAATCAAAACAGCTCCCCCTGCACCGGCTGCACAAATTTCTTCGGGGGCTTCAGGTCAAAGCCGCAGACTTTGTTGAGTTGCTCGATCAGGTATATAGCCAGGTCTGGTGCCAGCGTGTTGTCCGGCTCATGCACGAAAAAGTAGAGCTGGCGCAGGCCGTTGTCAAACCAAAGTTTCAGGCGCTCCACCCAAGCATCGATGCGGGCGTAATCAGTTGGGTGCAGGCCGTTGCCGACAAAGCGGATCATGGCCGAAGGCGTGGTGAGGCGCATGTGCAGCACATCGCGTCGTCCGGCCACATCCGTCAGCACGGTGCCCGCCCTGTGCTTCTCCAGCACCTCGAACAGCGCCAGGCTCGCCACATTGTCCGCAAACCAGTCGGGGTGGCGCAGCTCCACGGCGAGCGGGATGCTCTCCGGTATAAACCTCAGGAAGGCCTCCAGGTCGGGGAGTTGCCGGGGTGCGAAATACGGCGGCAGTTGCAGGAAAGCATCCCCCAACTTGTCTTCCAGCCCGGCAATGGCCGCGCAGAAGGCCGCGGTTATATCGCGTGTGCTGCGCAGGGCGGCCTCGTGGCTGATAAGCTGCGGAAACTTGGGGCAGAAGGTGAAGCCCTGCGGTACAGCCTGCCGCCAGCGGTCTATGGTGTCGGGGCCGGGGATGTGGTAGTGTGTGCTGTTGAGCTCGATGGTGTTAAACTGCCTGCCGTACCAGAGCAGGGCGTCTTTGTCGCGCATGCTGCCGGGGTACAGGCTGCCCACCCACGCTTTGTTCGCCCACACCGGCAGCCCCACATACACGCGCGGTTTTATATAGGAGCCAGCCTGCCGCAACAGGGGCAGCGTGTCGGGGTGGTCAGGGGGAAGCGTAAAATCAACGCGGCTGATGTCTTGGAGTTTCCCGAAGTCCATAGCTGAATTTTGTATTATATATACGTGAGCAGCAGCCAACAGGAGGGCCGGAAGCAGGTGCGTGCCTGGCAATTCTGCCATGTTAACCGGCAAAAGTAAAGCAGTAATCACCCAGAAATCATCTTTTCCGTAAATTTTTTAAAGTTTTTTTCGGCGCGGACCCAAAAGCTCTTCCCCGTCTTAAAGTATTGTTCTACCTACCGGATATACCCTTTTGTTTAAAATCTGACTTACAGCACAAGGCTTGCCAGGGGGCGTATCCCTCCACATCCTTGGCCGCATGTCGCCGTATAAGGCTCTATTTTGCAAATTTTGCCTAACTTTGCGGCTTCACCAACTTTTAACAGATATGATAAATAATAGAAAGTGCTTCATTTTATCAGCAATCATTTTTCTATTTATCGGCATCAGCCAGCCCATCTCTGCACAAAGCACAGACATACAAAAAGGGGAAGCCTCGTGGTACGGGAGCAAGTACCACGGCAGGCCAACCAGCAGCGGCGAACCCTACAACAAGAACGAAATGACCGCCGCCCATAAAACACTCCCTTTCGGCACCAAAGTGAAAGTAACCAACCTCGAAAACAACGAGTCGGTGATTGTCCGCATCAACGACCGGGGCCCGTTCGTGGGAGACCGCATCATCGACGTGTCGGAGGTGGCTGCCCGCAAGCTGGAGTTTCACGACGAGGGCATCGGGTATGTAAAAGTAGAGGTGCTGGAACTGCCCGGCGACTATGATGCGCAGCGTGCCGGTGTCTTTACCATCCAGGCGGGCACCTATGCCAGCATGCAGCACGCGGAGCACCTGAGCCAGAAACTGAAGGCCTTCGACAAGCACCTGGAGGTAGAGTTGAAAGACGAAATCGTCCAGGGCAAAAAAGTGCATCGCATCAGGGCGGGCCGTTTCGAAAACCGCCAGCAGGCCGAGGCATTCAACGATTTGCTGAAAGAGGAAGGGCTGTCCGGCCTTGTGAAAGAGGCGTAAAAACTACAAAGCATTCCTTTACCGAAAGCGGCGGGCGCAGGGCAACACATCCTGCGCCCGCCGCTTTTTTGTGTTTATACGCCTGCTGTTCAGAAGAACGGCCCTGGTGGCAGGCACTGATTTTTCTCGGCCACAGCCGCACCGATATATAGCACGAAGCCGTTATAGAGAATTCGCCAACAGAGCGTCGGCAAAGAACCGCTGCGATACGTAAAACAAAAAAACGTGCCTGCCCCTGCGGAGGCACCGCGCCACAGGGGCAGGCGGAAGAGGGGCGTGTTGACTTGGTGCGGGAAACTACATAAATTTTGAGACTATGCAGGAGGAAGTGGATATAGTCAGGATTTCGGATGAGCAGATAAAGATACTGCGGAACGTGCTGGGCGAAAGGATATACTTTCTGTACTCCGACAAGCTGCAGGTGGAGCACCTGGAGAAAGGGTACGTGTTCTGGGCAAACGGCTTCGCCATCGCACTGTCGACCATCAACCAGCCGCCCGGCAAGTTCAGGACCTACATCAACATCAGCGCCGACTACAGAACCTGCCCGAAGGACGCCAGCACCTACTACGAGTTTGATGTGAACGTGAGCGGCGCCCCGCTGTGGCAGGAGGGCGCCCTGCAGTTCGGGAAGCTCTCCAGCCTGAAGGTCTTCTCGGACCCCATCCTGATGATAGAAATTTACCAGAACTGCAACAAGGCGGGCGAGAAGGGGCGGCTGCACGACTGCGCCATGGTCCTCTATTCACAGCGCAGGAAATACCTGCTGCAGGCACGGCAGGAACTGGTGGGGGGAATCAACATCATGCTGGATGAGGCTTTCATTGAGTCCCAGATAAGGCCCCTGAAGCTGCGCTACACCCTCGTCTGAGAGGAAGCTTTTTTCTGAGACGCTTCAAGGTTATATATACAGGCATATAGGATAGGCTCGCCCGGTGTCAGATGCTGATGGAGCGGCAGGCATATGACAGGCCTTGCGGCAGGCCATATTTCCCGGAGGCAGGCAAATGCCACTGCACGCTCCCTCAAACCAGACATCGCTCCGGCCCTTGCGTCGTCTCCCCGACAGGCAGAAGTGCCACAGGTCTCCGCTTATATTTTGAGGATATTAGCTATCTTGGTCTTCTGAAGACAGCAGACCATGAAGAAAAGTAGAATTGCCTTGCTCGGTGCCCTATGCTTCGTTTCCGGGGCTTTCGTGACCAGGTTGGCAGATGATAAAATAACAGTGGCGGTGCTGCAGGACGCGCAGAAACTGATGGGCCTGCACTTCTCGGATGCGCAGCTGGATTCCACGCTGTCGGAGATGGCGGATTTCAGGGAGAGCTACGAGGAAATCCGGAAGGTGCCGCTGCCGAACGAGGTGGCGCCCGCGCTCGTGTTTAACCCCATTCCGGCAGGGTATCAGTTTGAACAGCAGAAAACACCGTTTGAGGTGGCCCGTCCGGCAAAGGTAAGGCTGCCGAAGAACCGTGAGGAGCTGGCGTTTTACTCCGTTCCGCAACTGGCGGAGCTGGTGCGGACGCAGCAGATTACCTCTGAGGAGCTGACGAAATTCTTTCTCGCCCGCCTGAAAAAGTACGGACCCACCCTGGAGTGCGTCACCACGCTGACGGAGGAACTGGCGCTGCAGCAGGCCCGGCAGGCTGACCAGGAGATAAAGGCCGGTAAGTACAAAGGCATGCTGCACGGCATCCCGTTCGGGGTGAAAGACCTGCTCTCCACCCGAAGATACAAGACCACCTGGGGTGCCATGCCCTACAAAGACCAGGTGATAGACGAGGATGCGACGGTGGTGCAGCGCCTGCAGGAGGCGGGCGGCGTGCTGGTGGCGAAAACAACCCTGGGGGCGCTGGCGATGGGCGATGTGTGGTACGGCGGCAAAACCCGCTCGCCCTGGGATATAAGCCAGGGCTCCAGCGGCTCGTCGGCCGGTTCGGCAGCGGCGGTGGCGGCTGGCTTGCTGCCTTACGCCATCGGTACCGAAACGCTGGGCTCCATTGTCTCCCCGTCCACGGCTTGCGGCACCACAGGCCTGCGGCCGACGTTTGGGCGCGTGAGCCGCCACGGCGCGATGGCCCTGAGCTGGTCGATGGACAAAATCGGCCCGATTGCCCGCTCCGCCGAGGATTGCGCCATCGTGTTCAACGCCATATATGGACCGGACGGAAAGGACCAATCGGTATATGACGCCCCTTTCAACTACAACCCGAACATCGATGCGAAGAAGCTGCGCGTGGGCTATCTCAAAAATGATTTCGCGGGGAAATACGGCTTCAAGCAAAACGACGAGGCCACCCTGGCGGCACTGCGCAAAGCTGGCGTGGAACTGGTGCCCCTCGAGTTGCCCGACCTGCCTGCCGGTGCCCTGGCGCTGACCATATCGGTGGAGGGGGCCGCCGCTTTCGACGAACTGACGCGCAGCGGCCGCGACAGCCTGCTGGTGGCGCAGCACAGGAACGCCTGGCCCAATTATTTCCGGGCGGCCCGTTTTGTGCCTGCCGTGGAGTACCTGCAGGCGCAGCGCGTGCGCAATTTGTTGGTGCAGCAGATGCAGGAAAAGCTGCGGGACGTGGATGTCTATATAAGCCCGTCGTTTGCCAGCAGCAATCTGGTGGTCACGAACCTGACAGGGCATCCGTGCGTGGTGGTGCCGAACGGTTTTCAGGAGAACGGCATGCCCACCACCATCACGTTTATCGGCAAGCTTTTCGGGGAGGCGGAGCTGCTCACCTTCGCCAGGTTCTACCAGGACCTGACGAACCACGAGGAGAAGCACCCGAGCCTGAACTTCGGGAAGAAAAAGAAATCCTGATGCAGCAAAGCCGCCTGATATATAGGATGCGGGCGGCGGCTCCGCTATAGGGCTTCGGCAGCTTACTTATACCTACTACATAACAATCACCCTATATATAAACAGATGCTATTAAATAAGAGAGCCGTGGCCCTGCTGGCTTATCTGATGCTGGGCGCTGGCTCGCTGCTGGCGCAGGAGAAGAAGACGGAGCTGAGCGTGGAGAAGATCATGCGCGACCCCAGGTGGATGGGCACCTCCCCGGGCAACATCTTCTGGTCAGAGGACGGCAGGAAGATCTACTTCAGCTGGAACCCGGACGGCAACAAAGGCGACTCGCTCTACAGCGCGTCAGCCGACGGCAGGAACATCCGCAAGGTGAGCCCGCAGGAGCGCCGCAGCCTGCCCTCGCCTAACGGAGCCTACAATCGCGCCGAGACAAAGAAGGTGTATGAGCAGCATGGCGACATCTACCTGTATGATATAAAAGCGGGCAAGCCGCAGCAGATCACCAACACCGTGGAGCGGGAGAGCAGCCCCTCGTTCAGCCACAGCGAGCAGAAGGTGGTCTATATAAAAGACGGCAACCTATATGCCTGGCATATGGCCAGCGGGCAGACGGTGCAGCTGACGGATTTCAGGAAGGGCAAAAAGGCGGCTGAGGAAGGCAAAAACGCGCAGCGCGAGTGGCTGAAGGCGCAACAACTGGCGCTGCTGCAGACCGTGCGTGACCGCGAGGCGGAGAAAGAAGCGCAGGAAAGACAGGAGAAAAAGGACAAGCCACCCCGGCCAAAAGAGATCTTCATAGAGGAGCAGGAAGTCAGCAGCATCAACCTGAGCCCGGACGAGCGCTTTATATCCTACCAACTGGTGACTAGCCCGAAGAATGCGAAGGTGGCGATTGTGCCGAATTATGTCACCTCCTCGGGCTATACCGAAGACATCAACACCCGCACCAAAGTAGGCGATGCGCAGGCGACCTCCGCTTTCTATATATATGACACGCAGCGCGACACGGCCTTTGCTGTATCGATGAAGGATGTGGCCTGTATATATGAGCAGCCGGCTTATATAGCGGAGAAGGCAGCCAAAGCCGGTGCGGCGAAAGAGCCCACAGGAAGCAAGGCAAAAAAGCCAGCAATGCGTGCCACGGTTATATATGGCCCCTACTGGTCAGGCAACGGGAAGCAGGCCGTGGTGGTGGCCCGCTCCGAAGACAACAAAGACCGCTGGATTCTGAAGCTGGACCCGGCCACCGGCAAGCTTTCCCTGCTGGACCGGCAGCGCGACGAGGCCTGGATCAACGGCCCCGGCATTGGCTACGGCCCCGGCGACATCGGCTGGATGCCCGACAACGGGCATATATGGTTTCAGTCGGAGGAGAGCGGCTACTCGCATGTATATACCCTAAACGTGAACAGCGGGAAGAAGAAAGCCCTGACAAGCGGCAAGTTCGAGGTGTCGGAGCTGCGGATGTCAGATGATAAGAAGCATTGGTACTTCACCGCCAACAAAACGCACCCGGGCGAGCGGCACTTTTACCGCATGCCGTTGCAGGGCGGAGAGATGGTGCAACTCACCACCCTGCCCGGTGCGCAGGAGGTAACGCTGTCGCCGGACGAGAAGACGCTGGCTGTGCTGTCCTCTACCAGCAACACGCCCTGGGAGCTGTTTGTGATGGACAACAAAAGAAGCGCAAAGCCGAAGCAGGTGACGCACTCGCTCACGGAGGAATTCAAATCCTATGACTGGCGCGAGCCGGAGGTGGTGACGTTTAAGGCGCAGGATGGAACCGCCGTATATGCCCGCGTATACCGCCCGGAGAATCCCGAAAGCAAAGGCCCGGCCGTGGTGTTTGTGCATGGCGCCGGTTACCTGCAGAACGCGCACAAGTGGTGGAGCAGCTATTTCCGGGAGTATATGTTCCATAACTTCCTCGCCGACCAGGGCTACACCGTGCTGGACATCGACTACCGGGGCAGCGCCGGCTATGGCCGCGATGTGCGCACCGGCATCTACCGCTTCATGGGCGGCAAAGACCTCAGCGACCATATAGATGGGGCAAAGTTTCTGGTGGAGCAGTATGACGTGGACCCGGCGCGTATCGGGATATATGGCGGCTCTTACGGCGGCTTTATCACCCTGATGGCCATGTTCACGGAGCCGGGCGTATTTGCCGCCGGTGCTGCGCTGCGCTCCGTCACCGACTGGGCGCACTACAACCACGGTTATTCCTCCAACATCCTCAACACGCCCTACACCGACAGCACCGCCTACGCCAAAAGCTCGCCTATCTACTACGCGGAAGGCCTGAAGGGTGCCCTGCTTATTTGCCACGGCATGGTAGACACCAACGTGCATTTCCAGGATGTGGTGCGCCTGACGCAGCGCCTGATCGAATTGGGAAAAGAGAACTGGGAACTGGCCGTGTACCCGGTAGAGAGCCACGGTTTCACGGAGCCCTCCAGCTGGACGGACGAGTACAAACGGATTTTCAAGCTCTTCGAGGAGAACCTGAAGAAAGCTCCGAAAGACAGGAGCTGACCACTCATCCTCCACTCTATAAAAAAGCGCGGGCTATCGTATGACAGCCCGCGCTTTTTTATAGAGTGGATAACCCCAGACTTAGAAACGGCGGCCTTCCATATATGCCTAAAAGGTATAAGTAAATTGCGCGCCGCTGTAGTAGCGCCCGGAAAATGGCACGAGGCTGATGTTGGTGGTATTCGTCTTCTTGTGGAGTTGCGGCACCAGAATGCCCGCGGCCGCGCCCATGGCATAGCCCAGGATATTGTCGCTCAGGAAGTGCTTGCCTGCCCGCAGCCGCAGGTAGCCCACCGTGGCGGGCACGGCAGCGGCAGCGGCCCACACATAAGGCCTGGCGGGAGAGTCGGGGTTGAAGTCATGAAAAATTTTGGCGGCGAAGAAAGAGGCAGCGGCAGAGGCCGCTGTGTGCCCGGCATAAAACGAGTTCTGCGCATTCGCCCTCGTCTTCTCGGAAAGCTCTACTTCCGGGCTATAGGTCAAAGGCCGGTCGCGGGGCACAATGCCATTGGCCATGGTAAAAAGAGCGCCCGTAATAGACATAGTTTCCAGATACAGCACAAACACCTGCCCGGCTTTGCCCCGTATGTTGTCGTTGAGCAGCATGAGGGCCGGGGCCACGGCAAACGAGCCGTAGAAGGGGAAGTCGCTGGTCTTCTTGGCCGACTCGGAGTGCCAGCCCGCCGAGAAGCGGTCGAAGCGGTTCACCTCGTCTTTGCTCTGTGTCATGGCCTCTTCTTCCGTCAGGCCCTCCTTGTCCTGCATCAGAGTCAGGCCGTAGTAGCTGAGGCCCATGCCGGCGGCAATAATGGGCGCGTCCACTTTCAGGCTGGTTTCATAGGGGGAGTCGTTTTCCTGGCCGAAGGCGTTGCCCGTGAGCACAGTAAGGATGGCAAATACAGTAAGAATGCGTTTCATATATAGATTTTGCGGGTGATATGATTTTATCTTCAAACGGAGCGCCATTTCAAAAGTTATGGCACTTCCTGTGTTGTTTTTCGGCTTTTAAGGGCTGGCGGCAGCCAGTAGGTCTGGAAGGCAGCATTATTTTTAATTAGATTTTCCACCCATTTTTTCCGGCGGGGGCAGATTGCCCGCTGGGCCAGTGTGTTTTAAGTGTGGCAGAATTGTTTTAGCTTTGCAGCCGCTGCCGGTGCAGGCGGCCGGTTTATACTTTGTACCTAAACTCATACAATATGCCTTATTTATTTACGTCGGAGTCTGTGTCAGAGGGGCATCCCGATAAAGTGGCGGATCAGATATCGGATGCGCTGTTAGACGAGTTTCTGAAGCAGGACCCACAGTCCAAGGTAGCCTGCGAAACGCTGGTGACGACAGGCCTGGTGGTGCTGAGCGGCGAGGTGAAAACAGAAGCCTACGTAGACGTGCAGAAGGTGGCCCGCGAGGTGATCAAGCGCATCGGCTATACAAAGTCTGAATACAAGTTCGACGCCGATGCCTGCGGCGTGATCTCGGCCATCCACGAGCAGTCGGCGGACATCAACCAGGGCGTGGAGCGCACTAACCCCGAGGACCAGGGCGCGGGCGACCAGGGCATGATGTTCGGCTACGCCACCAACGAAACCGACAACTACATGCCGCTGGCGCTCAGTATCTCGCACCTGCTGCTGCAGGAGCTGTCTGCTATCCGCAAGGAGGGCAAGGAAATGACCTACCTGCGCCCGGACGCCAAGTCGCAGGTAACCATCCGTTACAGCGACAGCCACGTGCCCGAGAAGATCGACACCATCGTGATCTCCACCCAGCACGACGAGTTTGTGACAGCCAAAGACGACAGCGCGGAGGCAAAAAACGAAGCAGAGAAGCAGATGGTGCAGCAGATTAAAGAAGACGTGGACGCCATTCTCATTCCGCGCGTGCTGCAACTGCTGCCGGAGCGCATCCAGAAACTGTTCAACAGCGACATCACCTACCACATCAACCCAACAGGCAAGTTCGTGATCGGGGGGCCGCACGGCGACACGGGCCTGACAGGCCGCAAGATCATCGTGGACACCTACGGCGGAAAGGGCGCGCACGGGGGCGGGGCCTTCTCCGGCAAAGACTCTTCCAAGGTAGACCGCTCGGCTGCCTACGCAGCCCGCCATATCGCCAAAAACCTGGTGGCCGCCGGTGTGGCAGACCAGGCGCTGGTGCAGGTGGCCTACGCCATTGGCGTGGCAAAGCCGGTTGGTTTATATGTCACCACCTACGGCTCTACCAACGTGAAAGACAGCAAAGGCGACACCATGAGCGACGGCGAGATCTCCGAGAGAGTGAGCAAGCTGTTCGACATGCGCCCCTATGCCATTGTGCAGCGCTTCGGCTTGCAAAACCCGATTTTCGCGGAGACGGCGGCTTACGGCCATATGGGCAGAACGCCTTATTTGAAGCGGGTGGAGGTAGGCAGAAACGGCCATACCGAAGTAAAGGAGTTCGAGACCTTCACCTGGGAGAAACTGGACTACGTAGACAAGATAAAGGCTGAGTTCGGCCTGTAGTGTGCAGACACAAGACATCTTATATATAAACAGAACGGCCTGCTATTTTTAGCAGGCCGTTCTGTTTATATGTGGTCAGTTTATAGATGGTTTACAAACTCGGAACTCGGAATTATGGTGGAAGCGCAGCTTCCGTCAGTGGGCCGCCAGTTTCTGCTTGTGCTTCTTCAGCTGGCGGCGCATTGCATCCACGGCGGCGTCGGCGGCAGCCTCGAACGAAGGGGCATCCTCCTGCGAGAAGAGCGTGGAGCCCGGCACAAACAACCGGATCTCGACTGTCTTGTTATCTATTCCGTCTTTGTTGTTGTTCTTGAGGAACACCTCGCCATTCACTATTCTGTCGTAGAACGTCTCCAGTTTATTCACCTTCTGCTGAATAAAGGAATTCAGCTGCTCATCAGCCTCTAAGTTCACGGAATACATTTGTAGCTTCATAGTTTTTACATTTAATGATTAAACTTACGCTTTTGGGTGGGCTTTCTCGAAAATTGATTTCAGCTTCTCAATGGAGTTATGGGTATATACCTGCGTGGCCGCAAGGCTCGCGTGGCCCAGCAAATCCTTGATTGCGTTCAGGTCGGCGCCTTTGTTCAGCAGGTGCGTGGCAAACGAGTGGCGCAGCACGTGCGGGCTGTTATGTTCGGAGGACGTAATCAAGCTGATGTACTTTTTAACGACGCGGTAAACGAATTTAGGATACAGGGGACGTGCCTTATTAGTAACGAGCAAGTTTGCCGAATTGTTATCGCCAAAATAGCGCTTCTTCTGCTCCGTGTAGGCGCTGATGCTGCCCAGCAGCGAGTCGTTGAGGGGGACGATGCGCTCCTTGTTGCCCTTGCCCAGCACGCGCACCGTTTTGGCACGGTGGTCAATGTCAGCGTGTTGCACGCCCAGGAGCTCCGCCAGCCGGATGCCGGTGCCGTACAGGAACTCCAGGATCAGGCGCTCGCGCTGCCCCTCAAAATTTTCCTCGAACGTGAAGCTGTCGAGCAGGGTGTTAAAGGGCTCCTCCAGCACAAAGCCTGGCAGCTTTTTGGAGGCTTTGGGCGCTTTGATTCGCAGCATCGGGTTCGCCCCGATGCGCTGCTGCGCCAGCAGGAACCGGTAGTACGAGCGCAGGCAGGCGATTTTCCGGTTGATGGAGCGCGGCTGTATGTTTTGCTGCACCAGTGTCAGAATCCAGGACCGGATAATGGCGTGATTGGCCTCGGCGGCGTCGGTGATGCCGTAGGTGTGCTGCAGGTACTGGGCAAACTGGCCGAGATCGGTGTGGTAGGAGGTAAGCGTGTGCGGGCTATACCGCTTCTCGTACTGGAGGTACTTAAAAAATAAATCCATAATTTGGTATACCCGCTGTTGTGGAGCGGGTATACCAAATTATGGAAAAATAAAGTATGTTGTTAGAAAGCCTAGTAGTTTTCGTTAGCAAACATCTGTTGCTTATATACCGCTCTCTCTTTTTGCTTTCTTTTAGAAACAGACGGCTTCTCGAAATAAGCTCTTGAACGCAGCTCTTTCAAAACGCCTGTTCTCTCAAACTTCTTTTTGAATCTCTTCAAGGCCCGGTCTACTGACTCGTTATCTTTTACGTTGATAATAATCATATTTCTCTCTTTTCTCTTTGAATTAAGGATGCAAATTTAACTAAGCTTATACTTAAAAATCAACATATTGGCTGAATATATTTTCACAATGCCGGATTTTTTATAAGGAAGGCGGCGAAAGGCGGTTTTTGCAGCCTGTGCGGCCCTTACTTCAGTATTGCTCTGGATATAACAAGCTTTTGTATCTCGCTTGTTCCCTCTCCGATGGTGCAGAGTTTGGCGTCGCGGTAATACTTCTCGGCCGGGTAATCTTTGGTGAAGCCGTAGCCGCCGAAAATCTGCACCGCTTCGTTGGCCACGCGCACCGCCACCTCAGAGGCGAAGTACTTGGCCATCGCTGACTCCTTGTTCACGTCCAGCCCCCGGTTCTTCCTGTCGGCGGCCTGGTAGGTGAGCAGGGCGGCCGCCTCTATCTCGGTGGCCATGTCAGCCAGCTTAAAGGCGATACCCTGAAAGCTGGAAATCGGTTTGCCGAACTGGCTGCGCTCCTGCGAGTAGGCCAGCGCCGCGTCGAAGGCGCCCTGCGCGATGCCCAGCGAGAGGGCGGCAATGGAGATGCGGCCGCCGTCCAGTACTTTCATGGCCTGCACGAAGCCCTCACCCACGTTGCCTATTAGCTGGCTTTTGTGTACGCGGCAGTCCTGGAAGATAAGCTCGGTGGTTTCGGAGGCGCGCATGCCCAGTTTGTCCTCTTTGCGGCCAGCGCTGAAACCAGGGGTGCCTTTCTCGACAATAAAGGCCGACATGCCATGCGAGTCGCCCACTTCGCCGGTGCGCACAATCACCACCGCCACATTGCCCGACTTGCCGTGGGTGATGAAGTTCTTGGCGCCGTTAAGCACCCACTCTTCGCCGTCCTGCACGGCCACGGTGCGCATGTTGCCCGCGTCGGAGCCGGTGTTGGGCTCCGTTAAGCCCCAGGCGCCAATCCACTCGGCCGTGGCCAGTTTGGGCAGGTACTTTTGCTTCTGCTCCTCGCTGCCGAACTGCAGGATATGGCCGGTACACAGGGAGTTGTGCGCCGCCACCGAGAGCCCGATGGAGCCGTCTGTCCTGGAGATTTCGGCAATGGCAGTCACGTACTCCAGGTAGCCAAAGCCAGACCCGCCGTATTCCGCAGGCACCAGCACCCCCATCAGGCCCAGGCCACCCAGTTTTTTGAACACTTCTATGGGAAATTCCTGGCTCTCGTCCCATTGCCGCATGCTGGGCTTGATGTGCTTTGCGCTGAAGTCACGGACCATGTCCGCTATCATACGCTGGCTTTCAGTCGTTCTTAACTCCATTTATCTTTTTGCGTGTAGCAGATGTATTTATCTAGTATCCCGTATAACGGCAATATGTATACGTAGTTTGCAAGGCTATATAGAAGACCGGTTGTTGCAGCATGTGTTTTTTACAGAGTGGCAGTGGCAGCCCCTTTTATGGCGCTATAATTGTTGCATTGTGAAAGCGCGGGGCCCTGTGCCGGTGCAATGTCAAAACCCATGGCGCCTCCGCAGGGGCTCGGCCAAAGGCAGTGCCTGAAATATAGCAGAATAGTGAGCGGCGGGTATATAGGACGGGCAAAGCAAAATTTCCTTTTCAGGTGTTAAAACCCTTTGCCTGACAGAGCGGTATGTGAGATATGGCTTTATTTTGACGGCGCTATTTATTTGCGTTATTTTGAAGATTGGCTGCTCCTGAGTAGCCCGGGTATGGCCAAAGTGCCGAAACGTTGCAGATGATACAGTTCTTGAAGAACCTTTTTGGAGACAGCACGCCGTTGGAAGAGTCTTTCAGCGGCCTGGGCGTGGACATGCACTCGCATATCCTGCCCGGCATCGACGACGGCTCCGAAAACATAGAACAGTCGCTGGAGCTGGTGCGGGCCATGCAGGCGCTCGGCTACCGCAAACTCATCATGACCCCCCACATCATGAGCGACTTCTACAGAAACACGCCGGAGATCATCCGCGAGAAACTGGAACTGCTGCGCGGGGCGTTGGAGGTGGCGGGCATCCCGATGGAACTGGGCTGCGCCGCAGAGTATTACTTGGACGAGGGCCTGCTGGAGAAGCTGGAAAACAATGAGGAACTGCTGACCTTTGGCGACAGGTACCTGCTGTTCGAGACATCGTTCCTGAACGAGCCCCTGAACCTGCGGGATGCCATCTTCATGATGCGAACCAAAGGCTACAAGCCGGTGATGGCCCACCCCGAGCGGTACACTTATTTTTATGGTAAGTTTGATGCCCTGGCCTCGCTGCGGGAGCAGGGCGTGCTGTTTCAGCCCAACCTCAACTCCCTCACGGGCTATTACTCGCCGGGGGCAAAGGACTATGCCGAGCGCCTGATAGAAGAGGGGCTGGTCGATTTTCTGGGCTCTGACACGCATAGCCTGAAACACACCGGCAACCTGCAGAAGGTGCTTTGCAGCAAACACCTGAGCAAGGCACTCGCGCTGCCGCTGCGCAACAACCTGCTTTAGATTTATATCAGCTTATATATACTCCTCACTTTATATATCCTCATACATGGTATTCGTAACTGGCGGCAGCGGCCTGGTCGGCACGTTCCTGATTCCGGCGCTGCTGCAGCGGGGGCACCCGGTAAAAGCGCTTTACCGCGGGCAGGTGCCAGCCATGCCGGGCGCGGACCAGGTGCAGTGGCTGGAGGGTGATGTGCTGGACCCGTCCTTTCTGCGGGAGGCGCTGCAGGGGGTAAGCCATGTGTTCCATTGCGCAGGCGTGGTGTCTTACGCGCCGCAGGACGAGGACCTGCTGAAGCAGGTGAACATCGAGGGGACCGCCAACATCGTGGATGCGTGCCTGGAGCAACCCGCCGTAAAGTTGTGCCACGTCAGCTCCATTGCCGCGATTGGCCGCCCGCAGGGGGCTACGCTGCTGAACGAGGACTGCAAATGGGACCCCGCCGCAGAGCACTCTGCCTATGCCAGTTCCAAGTACTGGGGCGAGCTGGAGGTGTGGCGCGGCGTGGCCGAAGGACTGGATGCGGTGATCGTGAACCCCTCTGTCATACTCGGGCCCGCCGACTGGAACCGCAGCAGCACCCGGCTCTTTAAGTACGTGTACCGCGAGCGGCCTTTCTACACCGGGGGCAGCGCCAACTTCGTGGATGTGCGGGATGTGGTGGAGGCCATGCTGCAACTGGCCTTCTCGGATATATCGGGAGAAAGGTATATATTGAATGCCGGGCTCCTGAGCTATAAGTCGTTTTTTGAGCAGGCCGCCCGCTGCTTCGGCAAAAGAGCGCCTGGCACGCGGGTGCCGTCGCTGGTGGCCGAGGCGGTGTGGCGCTTCGAGCACGCCCGCGCCTGGCTCACCGGCGCCCGCCCGCTCATCACCAAAGACACGGCCCGGGTTTCGGCGAAGCGCCATGAATTCAGCAACAGCAAGATCCGCTCGGCCCTGGGCTTCTCGTTCAGACCAGTCTCTGAATCAATTGCTTGGGTTTGCGGGCAGTTGCAGCCCGCCGCATCGGGCGTGGCGGCGGAGGGCCGGGAATAAACTATTTGCCCCTTAATAATGTAGTAAAGCATGGGCTGTTTTTAGGGCAGCTTGTTGGATATTGGAGATGAAAGAAAACTTTGAGGAACATAACGAGGAACTGGAACTGATACAACGCTTCGAGCGCATGCTCGGCAGCAACGAAACTGTTTTCTTCGACCTGACGGATTTTGAATATATAATTGACCACTACACCGCTAATTTTGAATACAAGAAGGCGCTGGCCGCCTGTGAGTCTGCCATTGCCCAGTACCCCTTCTCCACAGAGCTGCAGATAGACAAGGCGCAGCTGCTGGCCATGGCTGGCAGCTTCGAGGATGCGCTGGTGCTGATAAACCGCGTGGCGGAGACAGACCCCGAGAACGCCGATGTGCAGCTCACGCGCGGCATTATCTTCACGCAGCGCGGCGAGTTCCGGGAGGCCATCGACCATTTCAAGAAGGCCCTGGCCTACGCCCCGGACGACCGCGACGACATCTACTTCAACATCGGGCTGGCGTACCAGACGTGGGGCAAGTTCAGCTCTGCCGTAAAGTACTATAAAAAGTGCATCGAGCTGAACCCGGAGAACGAGGCGGCCATGCAGGAGGTCCTGTACTGCCTGGAGGTGACGAACACCATCAGCGAGAGCGTACCTTTCTTTCAGCAGTTCGTGGACAACGAGCCTTACTCTGCAGTGGCGTGGTTCAACCTGGGCAACATGTACAACAAGATGGGCGCCTACGACAAAGCCATCGCCGCCTACGACTACGCCACCATCATCGACCCCAAGTTTATCACCGCCTACAACAACATGGCCAATGCGCTGGTGTTTGTCGGCGACTATGCAAAGGCCATTGAGGCGTTTAACGCGATGGTGGAGCATAGCAGCCCCTCTGCCGAAGCGTACTGCAACATCGGCGAGTGTTACGAGAAGCTGGAGCAGTGGGACCTTTCGCGCCGCTACTACCAGAAATCCGTGGACCTGGACCCGGAGATGGACGAGGCCTGGTTCGGCATCGGGATGATACTGGATGCGCAGAACAAGTGGCACGAGGCGGTGCATTTCTTTAAAAAGGCCGTGGATTTGTACGACGACAGCGCCGACTACTGGGTGGCGCTGGCCGCCGCAGAGTACCATGTGGGGCATGTGGTGTCGGCGCTGGAGAGCTACGCGCGCGCCGCCGACATCCGCCCCGACGACAAGGACATCTACCTCAACTGGTCCATCATCCTGTATGAGCAGGGCAATTTCGAGGAGGCCACGGATATTATCCTGAATGCTATCGAGATTCAGCCGAAGGAGGCAGAGCTGTATTACAGGGCCTGCGCCTACATGCTTTCGGCAGGAAAATACCGCGAAGCTTACAATTATCTGGAAAATGCGTTAGTTTTGGACTTCGATAAGCACCGGCTGCTCTTCGAGTTCTTCCCCGAACTGGAGTCGCAGCGTGCCTTATCCCGTTTAATTGACCAGTATCGCAAATAAAAGTAGATGAATTATTCGCTGAACAGCATTCCAGAGCGGGCGCCGAAGCCACGCGAGCGCGGTTATACCATGGCCATGGACAAGGGCCTGAGTGTACGTGAGGTAGAGGACTTTATAGAGGTTGCCGGAGACTACGTGGATATTGTGAAGCTGGGCTGGGCCACCTCGTACGTAGTGCCGAACCTGCAGCGGAAACTGGACGCGTACCGGGCCGCCGGCATACCGGTTTATTTTGGGGGCACCCTTTTCGAGGCCTTTATCGTGCGCAACCAGTTTGAGGACTACCGCCGCGTGCTCGACAAGTACGAGATGACGTTTGCGGAGGTGTCGGACGGCTCGCTGGAGATGGACCACGGTGTAAAGTGCGACTACATCAGGAAGCTTTCGGAGCAGGTAACAGTGCTGTCGGAGGTTGGTTCCAAGGACGCGGAGAAAATCATACCGCCCTATATGTGGATCAGGCTGATGCAGGCGGAACTGGACGCGGGTGCCTGGAAAGTGATCGGCGAGGCCCGCGAGGGCGGCAACGTCGGCCTGTTCCGTTCTACCGGCGAGGTGCGCAGCGGCCTGGTGGAGGAGATCCTGACGAAAATCCCGTTTGAGAAAATCCTGTGGGAAGCCCCGCAGAAATCGCAGCAGGTGTGGTTTATCAAGCTGCTGGGCGCGAACGTGAACCTGGGCAACATCGCCCCGAGCGAGGTGATTCCGCTGGAGACCATCCGCCTGGGCCTGCGCGGCGACACCTTCAGCCACTTTCTGGATATGGAAAAGTCGAACCTGAAGGGTTAAATTGTAAACACAATACTATAAATTGCCCGTCGGTGTGGCCGTACGGGCAATTTTGCTTTTTACCGCTGCTTGCCACCATTATTTATATATGCAAAGACGATCTTTAAAGGAATACCTGTTACTCTTCTCAAAGGGCGTGGCCATGGGCGCCGCCGATGTGGTGCCCGGCGTGTCGGGCGGCACCATTGCCTTCATCACAGGGATATATGAGGAACTGCTCGGCTCCATCCGCTCCGTGAACGGCGAGGCCGTGAAGCTGCTGCTGCGCTTCCGGTTGGCAGATTTCTGGCGGCACATCAACGGCAATTTCCTGGTGGTGCTGCTGTCGGGCATCGGGCTCTCCATCGCTTCGCTTTCGCGCCTCATCCTGTACCTGCTGGAGTTCCACGGCGAGTTGCTCTGGTCCTTCTTCTTCGGGTTGATAGTGGCCTCGGCCGTGGTGGTGGCCAAAAAGATTCCGCGCTGGACGCCCGGCGTCGTGCTGTTTGGGCTGATTGGGGCGGCCATAGCCTATTATGTGACCATTGCCACGCCCACGCAGACGCCGGAGGCCTACTGGTTTATTTTCCTTTCGGGCGCCATTGCCATCTGCGCGATGATTCTGCCGGGCATTTCCGGCAGCTTCCTGCTGGTGCTGCTGGCCAAGTACGAGTTTATCCTGGGTGCCGTGCGGGACCTGCGGATCAGCGTCGTGGCTGTTTTTGGTCTTGGTTGCCTGATAGGCATCCTGGCCTTCTCGCATGTGCTGAACTGGGCGCTCAAGAACTACCACAACGTGACGGTGGCCCTGCTCACTGGTTTTATGGTGGGCTCCCTGAACAAGGTGTGGCCCTGGAAACAAACTATAGATACATATACCGACCGGCACGGCGAGGTGAAGCCGCTGGTGCAGGAAAACGTGCTGCCGGGCACCTACGAAGCCCTGACGGGGCAGGATGCTTACCTGCTGTACGCCGTGCTGCTGGCCATCTTCGGCTTTTTGTTCGTGTACCTCATCGACCGCTTTACTGACGACGACACTACCCAGGTATAACCACCATGCGCAAATTCGGACTTATCGGCAAAAAGCTGGGGCACTCCTTCTCCAAAAAATATTTTACGGAGAAGTTTGAGCGGGAGGGCATACCGGATGCCCTATATGAGCTGTACGAACTGCCGTCGGCGCAGGAACTTGG
Organism: Pontibacter russatus; assembly: GCF_009931655.1. Lineage (NCBI taxonomy): Bacteria > Pseudomonadati > Bacteroidota > Cytophagia > Cytophagales > Hymenobacteraceae > Pontibacter > Pontibacter russatus. The sequence goes on from NZ_CP047984.1 coordinate 3,218,666, forward strand.
GGCATTGCTGCAGCGGGAACCGGAACTGGTGGGCCTGAACGTGACGGTGCCTTACAAGCAGGACGTCCTACCGCTGCTGGATGAGTTGGATGAAACTGCCGCGAAGATTGGCGCCGTGAATACCATCAAAATCAGCGAAGGGAAAACAAAGGGCTACAATACGGATTACATTGGGTTCAAGATATCGCTGGAGGAGTTTTACCCGCAGCGGGAGCGGGGAAAGGCGCTGGTGCTGGGCACGGGCGGGGCCGCCAAGGCAGTTTGGGCGGCGCTGGAAGCCCTGCAGACACCCTATATGGCTGTGTCGCGCACGCCTGCGCCGGGGCAACTGCCCTATGCCCAACTGACGCCGGAGTTGTTGCAGTCCTATAACCTCATCATCAACACCACGCCCATCGGCATGCACCCGCACCCGGAGGCGGCCCCGCCCGTGCCCTATGAAGCCCTCACCGCCCGGCACTACCTCTACGACCTGGTCTATAACCCGGAGGAGACGCAGTTCCTGAGAAACGGCGCGGCGGCAGGCGCAAAGACCTGCAACGGGCTGGGCATGCTCTACCGCCAGGCCGACGCCGCCTGGGATATATGGAACAGCTGACACAAGAGAGTACGGCCTCTTCCTCTGCTGCTATTTAAAATGCCTGCATCTGCTGGCATTTGATGCCTTGTACTCCCTATCGTATCATAACCATACCATAAAGTTGATTTAGTACAAGTATTCAGGGTATTACCTTCGTAAAAAGTACAATATCAATGACGGAGACGATGACGCAGCTACATGCCCTGAAGCAGAAGACACACAGCATCAACACTAACATATATGCCCTGTACCTCGCCTACCGCGACGGCCGTGTGGCCTGGTATGTGCGCGTGCTGCTGGCGCTGGCCATCGGTTACGCCCTCAGCCCCGTGGACCTGGTGCCGGATATGACGGCGGTATTCGGATATATAGACGATGTGGTGGTGGTAGCGGCGGGACTGCGGCTCTCTTACAAACTGCTGCTGAAGGACGTGCGGCAGGAGGCGCGGCTGCAGGCCTATGAGGAAATGAGCGCCTCCTCCGACACCTCGGCGGCCGCACTGAAAGTAGTGGGGTACACGTGGCTGCTGCTGGCCACGCTGCTGCTGCTGTTTGGCTATAAACTGCTGCACCTGCATATGTTCTGACAGTCGGGCGATATAAACTCATGTCTACTACACACAGCGAAGCCTTCCAGACCAGGAGGCTTCGCTGTTTGTATACAGCCGGTAAAACCCTCCTGTTTCCCCTGATTTTTTAGCCGAAGGGCTGCTGCTTAGCTGCAACGGCCGGAATTCCATATATTTACAGAGGCCATGTAGCCCCTATATGAATGGACCTATACCGGCGGGCGTGGCTTTGAAAAATATTTTCTGGGCGCTTGCAACCAATTGGTGCAGTAAGGTATCATGTGGATGTGTAGGGCAAACTAAACAGGCAGTTTTTGAAGCTTTTTACGAAACAAAAGTCAGACGAGGACAAACTCATAGAGGGCTGCATTGCGGGCAAACGCGACATGCAGCAGCTCCTGTATGACCAGTACTCCAGGAAGATGATGGCCGTTTGCCTGCGGTATGCCCCTACCACGTTCGAGGCCGAAGACATGATGCAGGAGGCGTTTGTGAAGGTGTTCACCCACATCGGGAATTTTAAGCGCGACTGCCCGCTGGAGTTCTGGATACGGAAAATTATGGTGAACACCGCCCTGAAGCACCTGCGCAGCAAGCAACTGCTCACCGTGTCGCATGAGGCGGACGAGGTGAGCAACCTTGCCTCCGACAGCTTCAGCCTGACAGGCTATTCCCTCGACGAACTGCTCAGCATGGTGCAGAGCCTGGCTCCCCGCTACCGCATGGTGTTCAACCTGTATGCCATCGAAGGCTACAACCACAAGGAGATAGGGGAGATGCTGGATATTTCGGAGGGAACGTCTAAGTCACAGTATTCACGCGCGCGAGCCATCCTGCAGAGCATGATCTCCCGCCAGGAAAATAACTACAACAAGGAAAATGTCATCAGCAGCTAACGATAAGCGCGGCAAACTCGAGGAAGAGTTCAGGAACCGCATGTACGATGCTGAGGCGTCTCCGTCTCAGCAGCTCTGGGTCCGCATAGACCACCGCCTGACGGTGCAGGAAAACGGCGAGTACAAGAAGCGCGCTATATATTACCGCCAGCTGGCCGCCGCCTGCATTGTGCTGCTGCTACTGGTGGGCGGGGCAGGCGCCTATTACTTCGGCGGCGCCCCGGCAGCACAGCAGCCCCTGTCCACCGTGTCTCCCGCATCTCCTGCGCCTGCTGCCCCAGGCCAGCAAAATAACAACCCGGCACAAACAGAAGCCGCCATCGCCGCTGCCGAAACTGCAACAGAACAGGAGCCGACAGCGGAAGGCGGGCCCGATGATGCCAGCAGCCAGGCTGCCGGACGTGCGGTGAGGGCAGTGGCTGCCGCCGAAGCAGGGTCTGAAACCGGAACAGATACGTCCATTGGCTATATAGAGGCAGCGCCCGGTAACGGAGCGGCAACGGAAAATCCCATCGCCCTCACAACACCTGCGACTGCGGGCGGCTCTGAATCGGTAACCGGAACAAGGCCGCTTTCTATATATAAATCCATCCGGAACACCATCGCCGCGATGTCCGAGGCAGCGGAAGCGCCTGCGTTTCCTATTCGAGGGGTGACCCGCCAGTCTTTTTCCTCCCCAGCCGCCACGCAACAGCCTGTTGCCGACGGTTTTGTAAAGCAGAATGAGCAGGTAATGGCGCGCGCCAGGCAGCAGGAGGAAGCGCGGAAGGCGCTGGCTATAGCCCGCAGCGAGACCGCCGCCGCTGACGCAAAAAAATCAAAGAAAGAGGACCGGGAAGAAAGCGGCCGGTGGTCGCTGGGGATGGCGTACGCGCCGAGCTACTTCGACCAGAACATTGGCATGTCGAACCCGATGATGGGGGCTTCCAGCAGGCAAACCTTCATGGCGGGCGGTCCCGCCACTGCCCTGTCGTCTTTATATATGGACCAGGCCAGCGAGGAGTATGACGAGAACTCCGACATGGGCTTTTCTTATGGCGTGGAGATGAAAACCAGTTTCAGGCTGGGCAAGAAGCTGAAGCTGCTGACAGGGCTTGGTTTCCTGCAAAACACCTCCCGCTCCAAATCAAGCTACGTGGTGCAGCAGTTCTGGGGAAACGCCTACGCCGATGCCTATAGCTCCAGCGGGCCTTCCTCCATCTTCCTGCCCTCCATCAGCAGAAGCTCTGGAACAGACTCGCTGATGGTGGCCAGAGCGCCTGAGTACAAGGTGAACCACCGCTACCGCTACCTCACAGTGCCCGTAGGCCTGCAGTACGAAGGCAACATGGGCAAAGACTGGTTCTGGTACGGCGGGGCGGGCGTGGCGGCCAACATCCTGCTGCAGACCACCATCCTCGCCTCCGCCTCCGACGTGAGCGACGTGGAGTACGACGTGAACGAGAACTCGCCTTTCCGCAAACTGCAGTGGTCGGGCAACCTGTCGGCAGGTGTGGGCAAGCGCCTGGCCAGCCATATATCTGTAACCCTGGGCCCCGAGTTCCGAAGCTACTTCGCCACGCTGCTGGCGGATCCGGAGAACACGCAGGCCCCGCAGGGCAGGCCTTACACCGTCGGGGTGAACATGGCCGTGAACTACGAGCTGGGCTCGGGTAAAAAAGACAGGTGATTTTTGTGCTGCCGTGCAACCCTTCGGCCGCAGGACGGGTCATCCATACGAGTGCAAGCTATACTTCCTGCCGCCATGGACACCTTACGCGATGCTTTTTACATGCTGCACCTGGTGCTGCGGCAAAACCTGTATGGATGGTACGCGCTCCTGCTGCTGCTCGTGCTCGCCCTGCTTGCCTGAGTCGGCGGCGCAGCTAAGCCAGTTTAATTTCCCGCTCAAAATAAAGCTATGAAAAAACTGCCTTTCAGGTAGCGGCACCCCGGCGGGTGCCCTTCCTGGAGGCAGCAAACTTAAATTACAGCCAGAAAAGTAGAATGAGAGGCTTCCTGTACATCGTGCTGTTTTACCTCTGCCTGTCGCTGCTGGTGGTGAGCTGCGCTGAGCGCAACGACCCAGCGCCAGCCTGCCTGCAAGCAGAGGTAATAGGGCCCGACAACTGCCAGAGTGGTTGGTATGTGCTGAAGCTGCTGGACAATGCGGCCGCGACAGCCAGCCAGAGCAACAGCTATATAGGGCAGTTGCACGAAGGCTACGTCACCACGCACAACCTGCCCGGGGAATACCGGCAGCCCGGCCGCCGCCTGCGCCTGTCGCTGGAGGTGGACGACGAGCCCACCCAGGTCTGCGAGGCGGTGCATGTCATATACCCCACCGTGCGCGTGGTGCGCGTGTGCGGCGACGGGGGAGGGGCTGAAAGGGATATATAGGTCGCAACGGAAAAAGATAGTACCTACGGTTTGAGTTTAGTGTGTTGTTTGATTAAGAATGGTTGATTAAAGCAGAAGGCCTGTCATGTTTGGCAGGCTTTTCTGTTTCTCCGCTTCCTATATATGGATAGGACCGGGGGCTGTTACGGGAGTTACTGCATATAGGATGTGCGCTGTGCATCACCCTGCTGAAACAGCCTGGGTTATATACCTTGAGTTGCGCTATATATAAATGGTTTCTGATGGCCGTAAACTTTAGGAATGCTCTTTCGGATTTCTTAATCCGGAAGGTAGCTGTTGGGGATTTCCTAATCCTATAAGGGTTCATGTGGATTAGCAAACTCGCTCCGGACAAAGTTTCGGGTAAAGAAATCCGGAACAGTGATGGCATCAGGGGTTGGGGTGGGTTATGTTTCCATTTCGTAAGCAAGTTGCAGCTTGGTTTATATATACGGCGGCATATATAAACCGCCGCCTGCCACACGACTGCGGCGAAGCAGCCGGTGCCGCAAGCGTACAATAATCAATAAAGAAAGAAGTTTACTATAGGATATTATCTTTCTGATAGCGGAAATATAGTGTTATATTTGAGGCTGATTAAAAAAACAGGCCTCAGAAACTGCCCAACGGAGATTTATATATGAACCTCATGAGTTCCGCAGCGGTGCGCCGGGCCTCCGGCAAGGCGTAATAGCAGGCCCGCCACAAAAATCCTGTAACCAAACCCAGAGGAATAGCTGCTTCAACAGTACACAACCATATGCAATTTTCAAGAATCAAAACGCTACTGCACCATAAAGTTACCTTGTTCCTTTGCTGCTGCGTGGCCCTTGTCTCCTGCGAAGACCCGAACGAACTGGGCCTGGGACTGGTGGACGACAACATCGCCGGGAAGTACACCGACACGCTCACCGTAAACGTGTCGACGGTATACCTCGACTCCCTCGCGACCTCGGCCACCGGCAACATGCTGGCAGGGCAATACACTGACCCACACAGCGGCACCGTTCTGGCCAGCACTTTTTTCCAGGTGGGGCTGGGCAGCGGCACCTGGACCGTGGCCGCAGACGCCACCTTCGACTCCCTGACGCTGCTGCTGCCTTACTCCGGCTACAGCTACGGCGACACCACCCAGGCTGTGACATACAACATACACCAGCTTGCCGAAACCATCACCCCCCGCAAACTGTCGCCTTACTTCTTTAACGAGGAGCCTTATTCTGTGCTGTATGCCGACAATGCGCTCTACAACACAAGCGCCACCGACACCGTGCCGGAGGCGCTGAGTTCCTTCACTATTGTGCCGAGGCCAGCAACCAAAGACACCCTGGAAATAGCGCTGTCCGATGAACTGGGGCAGGAGTGGCTTAGCCTGAAAAAAGCAGGCGATACGAACCTGACAGACGCCACCAACTTCCTGAGCTACTTCCCCGGCCTGAAGATTAAGGGCACCGGCGGGAACGCCGTGCTGGGTTTTCCGGTGGGCGCTACCAAAGTGCGGCTTTATTATACTGAGACCGTAAACGGCACCGCCACAGCCCAGACAAGAGACTTCGCAATCGTGAACCCGAACCTGCAGTACAACCAGTTCCTGACCAACCTCGAAGACTCCGAACTGGCGGCCCTGGTGCAGGGCGGCGAGCCGCAGCCAGCCAGCCAGACAGGCGGCGTGAGCGTGTCACAAAGTGGCTCGGGGCTGATGGTCAGGATAGAGGTGCCGCACCTGGCCAGCCTGAAGGGGCAGGTGCCGCCGGACCTCATCAACAGGGCGGTGCTGGTGGTGGAGCCGCTGAGCAACACGGCGCAATACCCGTACCCCGCACCGCTGGAGATGGGCCTGTACAGCACCAATAGCTCTAATGTGCCGCTTGCCCCGCTTATGGCTGGTACGGAAGTGCTGAAAGCAAAATATGAGGCTCCGGACCAGCAAAACCCGAGCGGCCGCTACGACTTTAACCTGACCCCCTACCTTGTAGAACTGCTGAAGCAGGAGGATGTGCCTGCCCTGACGCTCTTGCTGGCGCCTCCCGTTTCGCCGTACAGGCAGGGGGTAAACAGGCTCGTGGTAGACGGGCAGCAGAGCATCAAGTTGAAAATTTACTACACGACCATTAAATAAGGACCACGGGCTATGAGAAATATATATAAGCGCATGCGCCTGTTTGCGAGTCTGTTTTTCCTGTTGGCGGTGTGCGTGCTTACCTCGTGCGACAGCGACCCTGAAGTGGATCTAACCACGCTCTGGACACCGAAAGCTGACTTTGAAGGCGTGGCGCGTACCGGGGCCGTCGTGTTTACCATCGACGGAAAGGCATATGCAGGCACCGGCTTCGACGGCGAAAACCGCCTCAGCGACTTCTGGCAGTACAATGCAGCAGACGACACCTGGACCAGGCTGGCCGATTTCCCCGGCGCGGGCCGAAGCGGCGCTGTCGGCTTTGCCGCGAATGGCAAAGGCTATATAGGCACCGGCTACGACGGCACCCAAAACCTGAAAGACTTCTGGGAGTATGACCCGGCTACAGATATCTGGACGCAGATAGCAGATTTCCCTGGGTCGGCGCGCTACGGTGCCGTGGCCCTGTCGCTGGAGGGCAAAGGCTATATAGGCGCAGGCTTCGACGGGGAGTACCTGAAAGACTTCTGGCAGTATGACCCTGCCACGGGCGCCTGGGCTGCGAAGCCTGATTTCTCTGGTGCCAAGCGTGTGAACGGGTATGCCTTTGCGGTAAATGGCAAAGGCTACGTGGGCGGCGGCCGCAACAACGGTATATTAGAGGCTGACATTATGGAGTACAACCCCGCCACCGAATCGTGGAGAAACCTGAGAAGCCTGACGAGCGTTGACCGTGACGGCGAACCGGGCGAGGACTTCCCCATGCCGCGGGCTTACGCCGCTGTATTCGTGCTGAGCAACAAAGCCTATATAGCAGGAGGCTCCCTGACAGCGGCTCCGGCTAACACGGCCCCGCAAAGCGATGTGTGGGAATTCGACCCGGCCGCCGATACCTGGCGTTTGGTGGATGAGTCGAGCCGCGCCGCCAGCAGAGAGAGCGGGATTGGTTTCACCGTCGGCGATTTAGGGTACATTGGCCTGGGCCGCAGCGTCTCAACATGGCACGACGATGTATGGCAGTTCGACGTTGCCACAAGCGGCAACTGAGCGCCTGTTGGTATATGCGTTGAAACAGCAAAGCCTGCCCTTCCTGAGCAGGCTTTGCTGTTTATATATAGCAGCTATCTGCTGCTGCCGTACAGCAAGTCGAAGTATGCAAAGCTGTAAACTTACTGCCCGCTTTTCGTGTTATAGTTTATCTTTAATTTCCGCAAAATCAACAGATGGATTTTCAGCTAACATCCGAATTCAAACCGACCGGCGACCAGCCGAAAGCGATACAACAACTCACCGAGGGCATCAACAACGGAGAGGCGGCGCAGGTGCTGCTGGGGGCCACCGGCACGGGCAAGACCTTCACCATGGCCAACGTGATTCAGAATGTGGGCAAGCCCACGCTGGTGCTGTGCCACAACAAAACGCTGGCCGCGCAGCTCTACGGGGAGTTCAAGCAGTTTTTCCCCAACAACGCTGTCGAGTACTTTATATCCTATTACGACTATTACCAGCCCGAAGCCTATATAGCCTCTTCGGATGTGTTCATCGAAAAGGACCTTCAAATAAACGAGGAGATCGAGAAGCTGCGGCTGCACACCACTTCGGCGCTGCTCTCGGGCCGCCGCGACATTGTGGTGGTGGCGTCGGTGTCGTGTATATATGGCATCGGTAATCCGGAGGAGTTTGGGAAGAACGTGCTGTACCTGGCCCCGGGACAGCGCTACAGCCGCAATAACCTCCTGTATACCTTTGTGCAGATCCTCTACAGCCGCACCGAGGCCGAGTTTACACGTGGAACATTCCGGGTGAAGGGCGACACGGTGGACATCTTCCCTGCCTACGCCGATTTTGCCTACCGCCTTTACTTCTTCGGCGATGAGTTGGAGCAGATACACCGCATTGACCCGGCTTCGGGCAAAAAGCTGTCGGATGAGAAGGCGATCACGCTGTACCCGGCCAACCTCTTCGTGACCGGCAAAGACACCCTGCACCAGGCCATCAATGAGATACAGTTTGACCTGGTGGCGCAGCACGAGTACTTCCTGAAAGAGGACCGTCCGGCGGAGGCCAAACGCATCAAAGAGCGCACCGAGTTTGACCTCGAGATGATCCGCGAGCTGGGATACTGCTCCGGCATCGAGAACTACTCCCGCTACTTCGACCGCCGCGCCCCCGGCACACGGCCGTTCTGCCTCCTCGACTATTTCCCGGACGACTATATGATGGTGATTGACGAGAGCCACGCCACGCTGCCGCAGGTGCGCGCCATGTGGGGCGGCGACCGCTCACGCAAAGTGGCCCTGGTGGAGTACGGCTTCCGGCTGCCCGCCGCCATGGACAACCGCCCGCTCACGTTCAACGAGTTTGAGAGCATGGTGCGCCAGGTGGTCTATGTGAGCGCCACCCCCGGCGATTACGAGATACAAAAATCAGAGGGCGTGGTGGTGGAGCAGATCATCCGCCCTACCGGCCTGCTGGACCCGGAGATAGAAGTGCGGCCTAGCACCAATCAGGTAGACGACCTGCTGGAGGAGATAGACGAGCGTGTGAAGGAAGGTGCCCGCGTGCTGGTGACTACGCTGACCAAGCGCATGGCCGAAGAGCTGACCAAATACCTCGACCGTCTCCATATCAAAGCCAAGTACCTGCACTCGGAGGTGAAGACGCTGGATAGGGTAGAGATTCTGCGGGAGCTGCGCCTGGGCCTGATTGACGTGCTGGTGGGCGTAAACCTGCTGCGCGAGGGCCTCGACCTGCCGGAGGTAAGCCTGGTGGCGATACTGGACGCAGACAAAGAGGGCTTCCTGCGTGACCAGCGCTCGCTGATACAGACCATGGGCCGGGCTGCCCGAAACGAGAAAGGTAAAGTGATTATGTACGCCGACCGCATGACGGGCTCTATGCAGCGTGCCATCGATGAGACAAACCGCCGCCGCGCCACGCAGATGGCCTACAACCAGGAGCACGGCATCACACCGCGCACCATCCTTAAATCGAATGAGGAGGTGTTTGAGCAGACCGCTGTAGCTGACGCCAGGAAAAAAGAAGTGAAGATGTACGCGGGCGCGGGAGAAGTGTCTATTGCTGCCGAGCCGGTGGTGCAGTTGATGAAGCGCGAAGAACTGGAAAAGCTCATCAAGTCAACAGAAAAACAAATGGAAGCCGCCGCCAAGGACCTCGACTTTTTGCAGGCCGCCAAGTACCGCGACGAGATTGCGGAGCTGCGCAACCTGCTGAAGACGAAGCGGGACTAACGGCAAAGCCACAACCACTGCTAAGGCACCTGGGGTATATACCTGCAGGTGCCTTTGCTTTTTCAGGAACCTCGCCTTCCTTGAACCTCGCAGCGTGCGCAGCTCCTGCGAGCGTTTGGGGTGCAGACACTCGCAGGAACTGCGCACGCTGCGAGGTCAGGAAACCGCCATAGGATATATAAGTGAATGGCAAAGGCAGCGGGGGCTTATGTGCGTTTTGCCAGCACGGACAAGGCTGGATATCCCAAAATATTCTTTATATTGTAGTAGCTATATGCTATGGAGAAGGCGATAGATAAAGGAAAGTAGTTTTGAAAGCTGAAGCCTCCACACATATTGCAGATAACCGTAAGTTCACGTAAAGCCACACGTTGGCGGTAAATGTAGAACGACACAACAAACATTGAAATAAATGAAATTATTTATAAGCTGGTCAGGAAAATTAAGCCATCAAATAGCGAAAGAACTTAAAGAATGGTTTCCGTTAGTAATCAATCAACTAGAACCTTTTGTATCAAGTGAAAGCATCAAAAAAGGTGACAGATGGATGATAGATGTTTATTCGGAACTTGAACAATCAAATTTTGGTGTCATATCTCTAACTAAAGAGAATTTAACTGAACCTTGGATAATGTTTGAAGCGGGGGCATTATCAAAGAACGTAAGCCAATCAAGAGTAAGTAGTTTGCTTTTTGACAACTTGAAACAAAATGACGTAAAAAGTCCTTTATCGCTTCTCCAAAATACAGAATTTGAAAAGGAAGATTTTAAAAAGCTTGTTGCATCAATTAACAACACGTTAGGTGACAAAAAAATAAGTGAGACAATTCTTAATCGTTCATTTGAAAAATGGTTTCCTGACTTGGAAGAAAAAATTAAAAAAATTGAAGAAAATTACAGACCAGAATTGCCTCCGAAACAAAAAGACGCAGACGCAATAGATGAAATTTTAAGAACAACAAAGTATATATCGAATGTTGTTGCAAGATTTAATTTAAAATTACCAACCGACACTTTAGACTTTGTAAGATTTACGGAAGAACAAACAATAGAATATGCAACCAACGGAAATAATCATCCTGTCTTTATTCGAGTAAATCCAATAAATGACAATGATGGGGTTTTAAAGGAACTGACAATTTCAAAAAAAGGAATAGACATAAGTCCATCAAGCGGAGCAACTGGAAGGGGTGTTTTAATTGAAATTTTATTTTATTCAGAACACGATGTTTTCTGGACATTAACTTTTCATTTCCACAAAGGAGACACTTATGTAACAACAAAACTGGCTGACATACCAGTTGAAGAAGCAAAAATATTGCAATGGGAAACAATTTGGCGTGACTAATGAACGGATGAAACACAGACAAGAGAGAAAGACCTACTGCTAACACGGGTTTTGCGTCAGGCGGGGTGACGTGCAAACTTGGAGCTTTGTGCTTCTACTCAAGTTCAGTGCTGGTTGACAGTTTTGTGCTCCGAAACCCGCCCGAACGCAAAGCCCGTGTTAGCAGGTACGCATAGAAATCTGAAATAATTTATATATGATTATGAACTGGCAAGAATATATAATAGAAGACGAGGATATTCTAGTTGGTAAGCCAACTATCAAAGGCACTAGAATATCGGTAGAGTTTATAGTCGGACTTTTAGCCCAAGGTTGGTCAGAACAACAAATACTTGAAAATTATCCCCGATTAAACAAGGAACACCTTAAAGCGATATTCTCATATGTTCAGGATTGCTTTCGGGACGGATTAATGTATAAAAGAACCTATACTGATTAATGAGATTGCTGGCGAATGAAAACTTTCCTAAAGCCTCCGTGATGGCTTTAAGAGAGAAAGGCTATAATGTGTTGTCGATTGGGGAAGACAATCCAAGCATCCGGGACCATGAAGTAATTGATATAGCCATAAAAGAAGGACGGCTCATATTAACCTTTGACCGAGACTATGGAGAATTAGTTTTCAAAAAAGGATTAAAACCACCTAAAGGAATCATCTATTTGCGAACAGACACCTTTGCTCCTGAAGAACCGGCTGAAATAGTCGAAAAATTGGTAAAATCTCAAAAGTTTGATTTCGACAGACATTTAACCGTCGTTGACAATAATTTTGTAAGACAACGGAAATACTGAAAAAGCAATTTGCCCAACAACAGCCAAAGCATTCATAAAACTTTCAGCCACTATGAAGCACCACCACAAGATTGTAACATGCCTGAGCGCTGCCTTACTACTTCTCTGGCCAGCGCTGGTTTCCGCACAGATCGTAGACAAGGAATCGATAGTAGCCAAAGGGGCGAAGGTAGAACTACTCGGCGATGGGTACAAGTTTACAGAAGGCCCCGCGGCAGACGCGGAAGGCAATGTGTACTTCACCGACCAGCCCAACGACAAGATCATCCGCTGGTCGGCGGGCACGGGCGAGTTCAGCACGTTCTCTGATAAACCGGGGCGCTCCAACGGCCTGTACTTTGATAAAGAAGGCAACCTTATCGCGGCGGCAGACGAGCACAACCAACTGTGGTCCTTCGACAAGTCCGGAAACCACACCGTGCTGATCAAGGACTATGAAGGCAAGTTGCTGAACGGGCCGAACGATATATGGATTGCCCCCTCGGGCGGCATGTACATCACAGACCCGCTCTACGAGAGAGACTACTGGACGCGCAACCCGGAGATGCAGCAGGATGGCCAGTACCTCTACTACCTCAGCCCGGACCGCCGCCAGTTTTACAGGGTTGACGAAGAGCTGACACAGCCAAACGGCATCATCGGCACGCCAGACGGAAAGAAACTGTACGTAGCCGATATCGGGGCAGGCAAAACCTATGTGTACGACATCGGAGCGGACGGTAAACTCTCCAACAAGAAACTGTTCGCCCCGATGGGCTCTGACGGCATGACCATCGACAACAAGGGAAATGTATACCTCACCGGGAAGGGGGTGACCGTTTTCAACAAAAAGGGGGAGCAGATAGCCCATATACCCATCGATGAAGGCTGGACGGCAAACGTGACATTCGGAGGCAAAGACCGGAAGACGCTTTTCATCACGGCCATGGACAGCGTATATGGCTTAAAAATGAACGTGAAAGGCGTGAAATAGCTGCCTATATATAAACATGTAAGACTCTCCTCCTTGCAAAGAGGGAGGGGAGTTAGGCTTAAGATTTGGGCTGGCTCATATGGGGCTCATCAGCCTGTGCTTTATATATGGCCATATATGGCACGCGCGTCCTTGCTCGTGACTTGCTATCCTTGGGCCTCCGGCCCACTTGCCTGTCAGCTCAACTTTATAGTGAGGCACAAGTTGCAAACTCGCGCCAGCGTGGGAAAATGCTGCGCACCATCTACTCCTGCGCCGCGTCGGAAACCCCGGCATAGGTCTGGCTGATGATTTTGCCGTCTCTGATGATGAAGGTGTCGGTGGCGTAGGAGAGGTTGAAAGCGGGCGTTTTCGCCTGCCAGAGGATATAGGCCACATCCCCCTCTACCACCGATTTATCTAACTGGAAGGTAGTCTGGTCCTTTGGGAAGGCCTTGAACGCATTTTCAAAGTTAGTTCGTATCTCCTCCATCCCCTTGTAGGTTCTATCCGGCGTTATCAACACGGATTCCTCGGTATAGTCCGCCATCACGGCTTCCATGTCGTTCTGACTGAAAGCCTCCCAATGGTGGTCCAACACTTCCTGTGTCCTGTCTTCGCTTATGGCGGCAGCAGGTGCATCCTGGCTGATGGCTGTTTTCTGGGCATCCGGTGTGTCCTGCACGGCGGTGGAGGCATTGTCTGAACAGCCCCACGCCAGAAAGAGGAGCGCTACTGCGGGATAGATTTTGTGCTTCATAAAGAATGGCTTTTCGTTTCGACAGGAACTCAAGTTATCGAATTCGCGGCGCAGTGCAAAGCCCTTCGGCAGAGATATTGCGGGCCCGGCATTCCCGCAGGAAACAGTAAATAAGGACGGCGGCTATATATAAAACCATATAGCCGCCGTCCTTATTATATATAGAAGGTTTCTATTACAGAAGCAGCAGCCCTTTTTCGCGCAGCTCGAACCAACTTGGGGAACTCAGGAACTCGGTGAAGCTGAGGTGGGCGTCTGTCGGGAATGAGGCTTCCAGTTGTTTCAGCAGCACGGTTTCGGTACTGTCGGTGTTTACCTGCTGCAGCACGCCGAACAGCCACTGGCCGATGCTGGCGGTCGTCTTCACCTGAAAATCCTCGCCTTTCTCATAAAAGGTAAGCACGCAGCGCTCAATCGTCTGCCCCTTCTTCGCCATCATGGTAAATTCTATCTCCGGCCGGTTGCCCAGCCACAGCACCCGGGCGTTTCGGCGCTCGGCGTCGGGCTTGGGTGCTTGCTGGATGGCGTTATATATCAGGTCGGGTTTGGTCTTCACACGTGGAACCTTGAAATCGAACCAGAACGAAGGCGGCTGCTCCAGCCCCACGCCGTGCATATAGTTATAGATGGCCTTTGCCAATCCCGGCCCGAACAGCTCATGGTCGGTGCCGGTGGGGTCGTCGTGCCAGAGGTCGTTGTTGGCAAAAAGCCCCTCTTCCGGACCCGACTTCACCACGCCGTATTTCTCCGGGCTTTTCCCCACGGGGCTATGCGCCGTCATACTAAAGCGGTGCCAGTAGCCGGACTGAATCACGTTGTTTACGAACAGTTGCCGCACCACCTCCAGCGAGTCAATCGTTTCCTGGGCCGTCTGCGTCGGGAAGCCATACATGAGGTAGGCGTGCACCATGATGCCTGCCTGCGTAAACGCATCCGTTACCCGCGCCACCTGGTCGATGCTCACGCCTTTCTCCATCAGCGCCAGCAGCCGGTCAGAGGCCACTTCCAAGCCACCCGACACAGCGATGCAGCCCGAGGCGGCCAGCAGGCGGCAAAGGTCCGGCGAAAATGTCTTCTCAAAACGGATGTTCCCCCACCACGAGATTTTCACGCCCCTTCGGATGAGTTCGATGGCCATGTCGCGGAGCGGGGCGGGCGGGGCTGCCTCGTCCACAAAATGGAAGCCCGTTTGCCCCGTCTGCGCGATAATCTGCTCGATGCGGTCAACCAGCAGCGCGGCCGGGGCCACCTCGTAGCGGTTTATATAGTCCAGGGTGATGTCGCAGAAAGAGCAGCGTTTCCAGTAGCAGCCGTGCGCGATGGTGAGTTTGTTCCAGCGTCCGTCGCTCCAGAGGCGGTGCATCGGGTTGATGACGTCTATGACCGATAAATAATCAACCAAAGGCAAGTCGCTGTAGTCGGGTGTGCCGATTTCGGTGTGCGGCACGTCGGCGTCGGTACAGTTGTTTATATAGACCACTTCGCCCTGCTGCAGCAGGAACGTGCGCTGCAACTGGTTTTGCGGCCGCTGCCCCTGCAGGTGCTCCAGCAGTTTCAGCCAGGGGCCTTCGCCGTCGTCCAGCGTCACAAAATCGAGGTACTGAAACAGGCGCGGCTCGCGCAAGGTGCGCAGCTCGGTGTTGGGGTAGCCGCCGCCCATCACCGTTTTTATATGCGGGTGTTGCTGTTTGATGTACTGCGCCATCCGGAGCCCGCCATACAGGTTGCCGGGGAAGGGAACAGAGAAGCCCACTACATCCGGTTGAGCCGCCTGCAGTTGCTCCTCCAGCAGTTCCAGCAGCAGTTGGTCCACCAGGTTGGGCGCTGTCTGCAGGGCCTCCTCCAGCGGGTCGAAGTGGGTGGCCGACATGGCCAGGCTCACGGCGTAGCGGCTGAAGGCGAAGTACGGGCACACGGTTTCCTTGATCAGGTCGCCGAGGTCCTCCAGGTACAGCGTGGCGAGGTAGCGGGCGCGGTCTGAGATGCCCATGCTGCCAAAGGCCCAGTCGATGTCCTCCACCTGGTCGAAGCGCGCCGCCTCCGGCAGAAAACGGCTGTAGCTGATTTGCTGGGCCAGGGTACTGTCTTTGTTCTGCAGGAACCGGATAACGGGCTCTATCGTCTGCAGATACTCCCGCTTCAGGCGCAGCATCCGCAGGCTGTTGTCCGATAATTCGTAATCCCCGGCCTCAATGGCGTTGAAAATCTGCTGCAGCCCCTGGCGGCTAAACATCCGCAGCACCAGCTCAATGCCCATGTCGGCTTGGGTTACTTTGTAGCCACGGCCGGTCAGGAAGCCCTTCAGATAGGCGGTGGCCGGGTAGGGCGTGTTGAGCTGCGTGAGCGGTGGCGTCAGGAGCAGGATGGATGGTTTCTCCAAGGTATAAAGATCAGGTAAAACGTCGGGCCTTTGCAGGCCCGTAGAGCAAAGCTACATATAAATGGGGCAACTACCGGCAGGGAAAGTGCCGGAAGGCCGCTCTCCCGCAACAGCCGCGGCCGGAGGCAAGTTCAAGAATTACCCATGGTTCAGAATTTAGATTATATATAACGGGATAAATATAGGATCGTAAAGATTAAATAAAATAAATATTTCTTGGGATATATCGGTTATGAAAGATATTTATATATATTTGTAACATTATATATAATGAAAGAACATTAACATCGCCTTCAGCTTTACGAACACCGCCAAACTTACCCTTTATATGCACAAGCCGAAGAATTTCCAGATGATTGTGACCCTGGCCCTGCTGGTAATGGCCGCCTCCTGCTCCCTCTTCCAGAAAAACGTGCATACGCCGCAGACATTTGAGCTGCGCATAGACCGCCCGGCCGGTGCCGCCTTACATTTCTCAGTGCTGAAAGACGTGGACACGAACACCAGGGCGCTGCAGGAAAACGCCGCCAGCCGGGAAAGCCTTTCCATCAACAGCATCACCTATACCGTCAGTGACTACAGCGGAAACAGCGACGCCGTTATTTCCGGAAACATCGAGTTCGCGCTTTCCGGCAGCAGTGACTTCACGGTGCTCGACTCCATTACGGACCTGCACCTCGGGAAAATGGAGGAAAGCGGGCAGGAAAACACCATCCGGCTGCAGGGCAGCGCCGTAGAGCAAAAGCTTGCGCAACTGCTGCAGCGCGGCAGCATGGTTACTTTCCGGCTGAACGCCACCACCACAGACAGCCCCATCGCCGCCAGCCTGCTCGTTACCATAGATGCCCAGATGACGGTGGAGCTTTGAAATATCAATGACCGCCCCTTTCCGCTTTAAACCCTCATAAGACAAACGCCTGCCTCAGTGGCAGGCGTTTGTCTTAATATACAGCACGGGGCACAGGTTGCCTCATCGCAACATAGGTTATATATGGGCGTGCGCCGTCCCGTTATTTCGTTAGCTTTTTGACGATATAGTTCACCGCGGGCACAATGGCCAGCACCGTGGCTGAGATCAGCACAAAGAACACGAAGAAGCTGCGCATCCACCGCACCACAAAGCCAGAGGTGAAGCCAAAGGTGTAGATTTCCAGGGCGGAGGCCAGCAGCAGGCTGATCACGGCCAGCAGGAGTAGCCTTCGTTTGAGTTGCGGCGCCAGGAATCGTTTTTTCATAAGCTTTTACGGGGCGCAATTTACGGAACCGGCTGCCATATATGGCTATCAGGAATGGCCTTTTTCCGCTTCCTCCGCTTCCTGGTCAGCGCTGCCGGGTGTGCGCTGCCCAGTCCGGGGCTGCGGCGGCGGGCCTTTTTTGTCCTGCTTCACGCGCTCCACATCCGACGAATCGTCTTTTGTCGTCTCCTGCATCGGGTCTCTCGGTTTGTTCTCTTTCATGGCGGCTGTTTCCGGATGGTGTCTTTTTGCTTACGGGGCAAGGGCCGCCTTGGTGCCGCCCATTCAACATTAAACCTGCTGCAGACGTACATGAAGGGGCTGGCTGTAAGGGAAACAGCCGGATTATGTTTAACCGGAAAGAACTGAACCAGATGAATAAGAAGAGCATAAGATCATCAACTTTGTTTGCATTGGGCGCAGCCGCCGTCGCCACATTCGGGCTGGCCTCCTGCAACACAGGCACTGAGCCGGGCGATGTGAACGTGGACAGGGGCGAAATACATGAGGAAGGCTCAATGATAGGCGACGAGCCCGGCAACACCACCCGCTACAGCGACACCGCCGACACCGGAGAAGAATACTATGAGAACGGGAATAAGGAAGGCAGCGCGGTTAATACCGGCGACGGCGAGGAAGGCACAGAACGCGGCGAAGAGCAATAAGCTATATAGGGAAAAGGACACAAGTGTCAAGACATTAGACACAAGGCTTTTTATGCTATATATAGTTGACATGCAGAAGGTAAATGTACGTCATGCTTTTATGAATAGTGCAAGCTAATTTTATCCTTTACTCTAAAGCGTTATATATTACAAGATTTTGAAAGCAAGCAAGGTGTGATGCAAAGAATCTTGTGTGCCTTTGCCTTTTAAACCATCGGCGCCTGCTTCCGTTTCGGAAGCAGGCGCCGATGGTTTAAAAGCAGTAGCAGGCTTAGTTGAACACGAAGCCGCTCGGCCCGATTCCTGCCTTGAACTCGCTGACCTGCGTGCCGTCAGGCTGGTATATATAAACTGTGCCCTCACCGGAAAAACCGTTGGTGTCGCTGCCATACAGGTAGCCGTTGTCCGGGTCCACGCCCAGGCCATAGAAGTTGCGGCCGATGAAGGGCGAAGCGGCAAGGCTGTTCAGGCTCGGGTTGTGCGCGTACGTGGCGCCCTGGTAGTTATAGTACAGCTTGCCGCCGTCACTCGTAATCGCCAGGTTATCGGGGGTATGCTGGTTGCTGCCAAAGGGGAGGGTGTTCACCACGGCATTGTTGGCTGTGTTGACGGACACCAGCGCGCCGGGCGTCGTTTCGTCGTAGTTCACGCTCCAGTCCGCGTTGTATACCGTTTTTCCCTTCGCCAGCACCCAGAGCCTGTTCTTGATGCCCACTTCCAGCTCTGCCGGCCCGTCGCTTACCTGGATGTCTGTTTCCACGGCATCGGTGCCTGTGTTGATCACGGTGATTTTATCGCCGCCGCTGATGGCGACGTACAGCTTTCCTTCCACCACCAGCAACTCCTCCGGCTGCGGCCCCACCGCGATGGTCTTCACCACCTGCAGCGATTTCAGGTCAATCACGGACACTTGCCCCGGCTGCCCGAAGGTGACCCACTCCGACACGTAGGCTTTGTCGGGGGTGGCCGCCGTGAAGTGGCGTGGCTGCTTTAAGCCCACTACGCCCTCTGTTTCCATGGTATAGGCGTTCACCACCTCCAGTTTGTCGCTGTTGTTGGCCACGATATAGGCGCGATCGCCTACTATATCCATATCCATCACCACATCGCCCAGCAGGCGGTCATCGTTTGCTTTCTGGGTGATGTTGTTCACCACCTCGTGCCCGGCGCTGTCGCTCAGGAAAGAGATGGAGCCGTTGGGGGTACCGTAGTTGCCCTCGTTCAATATAAAAACACCCTGCTGGTCGTAGGGGCCGCGCACTTCGGTGTCGGCAACCGGGTTTACTTTTTCCTCGTCGCTGTCGCAGCCCGTGAAGCCCAGGGAACCGGTCAGCAGCAGGGCAGCTATATAGAAGCTGCGGAATGGGGTACTTCTTTTCATGAGTTGGTGTATATGTAAATTAAGGAATGATAAAGCGTATGCTGAAGGTATAGCCGCGGGGCGGCATGGCACGGTAAGCCATTGTCTGGTACTCCGCACTGGTCACGTTATCGGCGCGCAGTGAGAGGAGGAGCGTGTTGTCCTGTAGTTTCAACTTCCGGCTCAGGGCCAGTTGCAGCAGCAGGAAACTGTTCAGACTGGTCGTTTCGGAGTTGCTGGTGTAGCGCGGGCCCGTGTAGTTCAGATTGCCCAGCACGGTCCAGTGGTGGTAATTCATATCTGCCGCGAGCGTGGCCTTGTGCAGCGGCACATACATCAACTGCTTGCCTTTGTCGCCTGCCGTGCCTTCATAGATAGCCACCTGCTCCGAGGAGGTGTAGGTGTAGCCGGCGGTGCTGCTCAGTTTTATTTCGCCCAGCGTAGCGGTGGCCTGGCTGCTGAGTTCGATGCCCTGCGAGCGCACTTTCTGCAGATTGTAAGGCCGCCAGTTGCCGGTGTGGTCGGGTGTCCATTGTATCCAGTCATCGATTAGCATATGGTAGGCGGAGGCCTCTGTCTCCAGCAGCAGCGTGTTGCCCAGCACCAGCAGGTGGCGCAGCCCGGCTTCGTAGCTCCAGCCCTGCTCCGGTTTCAGGTCCGGGTTGCCCGCGCCCACCCAGAAGCGGTCGTTGAGGGTGGGCACGCGGTAGCTGCCCGAGGCATTGCCCTTCAGCGAAAGCTGGTGCCTGTTCCGGCGGTAAAACTTCCAGTCGAAGCCCAAGGCGGGCGTGGGCAAGGGGTTATATCCCTCCACCAGCGCCTGCCGCACGTTCAGGCTCAGGGCCAGCGGCGCAACCGGGTTGTAGCGGAAAAGCGCGAAGGCTGACGCTCTGTTTTCCTCCTGCTGCCCGGCGTAGCCATCGTTTTCGGCTATATAGTGCTGCAGGTTGAGGCCGCCGCGCAGGCTCCAGTTGTCGCCCCGGGTGTAGGTTTGCTCCGCCTGTAGCTGGTAGGTATGCACATCGGCTACTGAGTTGATGGAGCGGTCGGTGTAGTGGAGGTAATCTTTGAAATAGGCTGCTTTTATATCCGTCTGGCCCCAGTGGCTGCTGTGTTTCAGTTCCGCCAGCAGGCGCAGGTTCTCGTCCCGTTGCTTTGCCTCGTTGTAGGCGGAGCCCATGGCTGGCTGCAGTTCCCGGTCGGCATAGGTGTACCAGCCGTGGAAAGCCACCTGCGTTTTTGGAGAGAATTTATATATAAAGTCCTGGGTGAACCCCTGGAGTTGCTGCCCGGCGTGCTGCTGCCTTACCTCCGGTGTGTCGAAGCGGGAGATGTCTTTGTAAGGGAAATCGTTTTCGGCAAAGCGAACGTAGGCGCTGGTACCAATTTGCAGTTTTTCGTTGCCGTAGCTGACGCGCCCGCTGCTGAAGTAGCGGCCAAAGCTGCCCGCCTCCTGCTGCACCTCCAGCCCAAAACCTGTACCCTTATATATGGGAGAACCCAACAGCACCGCGCCGCCAATCGCCCCGCTGCCATATATAGCCGCCGCCGAGCCGTACTGCACCGCCACTTCCCCAATCCCGCTGAGCGGCAGCGTGGAGAAATCGGACTGGCCCAGGGTGGCAGGCGCGATGTTCAGGCCGTTCCAGAGCACAACGGTTTGCGAGGCGCTGGTGCCCCGGAACGCGACAGAAGAAATGCCGCTCGCGCCGTAGCTTTTAAAGTAGATGGGAGTGCGGGCCTGCAGGGCGTCTGCCAGCGAGCCGGAGGCGTAGGTGCTCAGGTAGCTGCTGTCGAGGGCGCTGACGCGGCTGCCCGCCGCATATACCTCGGCGGGTTTGCCGAACACCTCCACGGTGCGCAGCTGGTGCAGCGTGGTGTCCTGCTGCGCCACAGCAGGCGCGGCCAAGCCCAGCGAGCAGGCAGCCATCGCCCAAAACGTACGGAAAGAAGATAATGCCACGTCCACGGTTGCTTTAGTCCCGAAGCATGCTGGCAGGTAAAAGGCAGGAACAGCAGGCGCCCTAACGGCGGAGGCCGTGCAGCTTTTTACCCGAAAGCATACGACAAATAGGTGTCGGACTGGCAGGTCTCCTGGCTCTCTTCGGTCAGCCCGCCTTCCCACGCGGCAGATGCCGCACAGTGGCCGTTGGTATGGGCTGACTTTTTAATGAAGATGACAGTTGCGGGAACAGCGCAGGATTTACACCTGCTTCCCTTTTAAGGCCCTTACCACGGCAGTAGTAAGCGCCACCAATCTGGCACGAAGGTAATTATTAATTCCGAATTACGAGTTATATATAGGATAAGAGAAAGAAGGAGCCTAACCCGGTAGTCAACTCGTCGTACCAACCAAACACGAACAACAAAACACAATAAACGAGCAACAAACTTGAAGCTTTCGAAATCATTCTATACCCGGCCTGATGTGGTGCAGGTGGCGCAGGAACTCATCGGCAAGTATCTATATACCAATATTGGCGGCATCCTGACCGGCGGCATGATTGTGGAGACGGAGGCGTACGCCGGGGAGAACGACCGGGCCTGCCACGCGCACCTCAGCCGTCGCACCCGGCGCACCGAAATCATGTACCACGAGGGCGGCGTGGCCTACGTGTACCTGGTGTATGGCATCTACCACCTGTTCAACATCATCACAAACGTGCAGGACAAAGCCGACGCGGTGCTGGTGCGGGCCATTGCTCCTGAGGAGGGCCTGCAGGAAATGCTGCTGCGCCGCAACATGCCCGCCGTAAAGCCGAACCTGACCGCCGGACCAGGCGTGCTGAGCATCGCCCTGGGCATCAACAAAAAGCTATATGGCGCCGACCTCACCGGCGACACCATCTGGCTGGAAGACAAGGGCACTTCTATTGCACCGGAGCATATCGCCGCCGGCCCGCGCATCGGCATCGACTATGCCGGGGAGGATGCCCGCCTGCCCTGGCGCTTTTGGCTGAAGGGGAATAAATGGGTGAGCAAAAAGCGGTGAAGTTGGCGTAATGTCAGCTTCCCGCCATTACGCCAAACCGAAGTAGGGCAATGCTTATTTGTCTTTCACTGTTTCGTAAATTCTAACAATTTCTTTGTTAAACCTTTCTGGTTCTTCAAATACAGGGCTATGTCCTGATTTCTCAAATTTTATAAATTCTTTTTTAGGTGCTTGCAGCATATTATAATACCTTTCTACAAGTTGCCAGGGTGTATTGTAGTCATAAGCGCCAGAGATAAAAAATACAGGCACTTTTACTTCTGGAATCTGGTTAAAGAAATCGATATTGTTGAAATCAGGGTCGTATATAATGTTTCCAGCAGAAAACCCGGAGGATTTTCCATATTTAATCAAGTCCAGAAATGAATATTCTCTTGAAAACCAAATAGAAAGAATCCAGTCTGTGTAATTAGTTTTTCCATATCGTTCGCCTCCCAATTTCAAAAGCCATTCTTTTTGTTTAACCAACCCCCAGAATCCGTTTTTATACATTTTAGTGTAATCTCCTGATTGAGGCGCTCCAATTTCTTCTAATTCTTTTACAGCTTTTAAGTTATTCACTTCCCTGGCTCTCTTTAAAGTATATTGGTAAGAAATAAGTTCTCCTTCGAATGAGGCCAGTTCTTGTCCTATGCCTACGTATGCAATAAAGTTTTCAGGATTTCTTTGTATAGCATATAAACCAAGCCGTGAACCCCAGGAGTGTCCCACCAAAAATATTTTGTCCGCTTGAAACCTCTTTTTAAGATAATCCACAAGCGTATCTACGTCCTGAATGTATTTCGCAACTTTAATTTCCTCTTTCGGTGTCTTACTGCTATATGACTTCCCAGCATTCCGCTGATCCCAGTACACAACGGTGAAATGGTCTTCCAATTCACTGTTAAATTTCCGCAGCAATGCCGTAGCTGATGCTCCCGGCCCTCCGTGCAAAAAAGCAAGACAGGATTGCTTTTGTCTTTGCCTCTGATAAGCACATACTGCTTTGTGTTATTGATGTCTAAATATTGAATTTCTGAAATCCCATTGCTTGTCCTGATCTTCTTGGTCGAGGTACAAGAAGCAAAACTTAAAGCAACGAGAACTATAACTATATATCTCATATTGCTGACTTTTATTAAAGCATCGCAAACGGCTCGGCTAAAAAGCGTTGCTGTCCCCTCGGACAGTTATGATTTTTAGCTCTTGTTATACGCTTTCATTTTATTCTACTGTCTAAGAAGTCGTACTTCCCATTAATGAATGCATTCAAAACATCAATCACATCTTCTTTTGTCTGACCAGTCACATCAGTGAGATATTCAGGGTTATCACTCTCTATCAATCCAAAGAATTTCTTTACCCTTTTAGGCCTTTTATAAAACACATAGAATTCTTCAAGACTTGAAGTTCCGACAGCACTAATAGTTATGCCATGCTTTGTAGTCTTATCTTCAAACTCCAATGAAGGAGAATAATGAATATCTGATTCCTTGGCTTTCCCCATTCTGGATATGATTTCGTCCCAAGGCATTTGCTCAAATCTGTTGATTATTTCTTTACTTTCTACATCGCCTAATTCTATAACATCAGGTTTGAAAGGGTCACAAAAACTGTGTCTAAAGATTTTCATTTCTATAATTTTGATTGCGTATAACTTGTGGATATATGGGGTTATTCCGTTTAGCCGTCCGATATAGCAGGATAAACGTAACTGAACTACCGAATATACTATATATAAGTGACAATATAGCAGCTGGCAGCACCTGCCTTGCGGAGGCTGGAAAATAGGGCAAAAAAAAAGCCACAACGTTGGCTGCTGTGGCTGTTCTTAAATATAGTGGCAAATGCTACTTCTTTTTCTGCTGGGTCTGCGCATCCTCCTCGTTGTCGGTGCGGGCCTGCGGTGTCTTGTCTTTGGGCATCGGGGTGTTGGTCACATCGCGCGCCAGGCTGTTGCCTGTGTCAGATTTGCTGCCCTTGCTCTTGTCTGTCAGTTCCGACTTCTTCTGGTTCTCTTTATCTGTGCTCATAGCTTCGTATATAGGTTAAACGTAATTTTGATGTAAGGCCTGTATCGTGGCAGCTTCAAAGCAGACACGGATACCTGCGTTCTATACTACGGATGCCTGCCGCGCTTGTTCAGGAACACGGTGCGGGCTTAGGCTTTCCGGCAGATGAGTACGATGGGCTTCTGGTGCCTGTCGGTGGTGAAGAAGAGATACATATGGCCGCCCTCCCGGACACCGGTCTTCCGCCGTATCTCAGCCACCGACTCCGGAAAATTGCGCACCGTGATGTTGGCCTGCCTGTCCGGCAGCAGGCGCAGCAGTTCCTTTTTATTGTAGCGGCTCACGGCAAGGCACTCGAAACTTCGCCCCGGAAAGTCGGGAACCAGCGTGGCAGAGGTATATAAATGGCTGTTTGGGTGCAGCTTTTGCAGGTGCAGGTGCTGCCCCAGGAAGCGGTAAGCGCCCGCCTTCAGGATGGCCGCGTTCGGCTCATATATATATAGCTGCGGGTCGGCGTACGAAACAGCAGCAGCCTCTTCTGCCGCCTTCGTAAAAGTCAGTTCCTGCGTTTTGCCGTGGGGCAGGAGGTTGACGGCGGTGCGCGGGGCTTGTACCGGCTGGGGGGCATTCGGCTGCAGCAGGTAAAGCACCTCCTTCACCTCGTGCTGCACGGCCACCACCCACACCTTTGCCACGCACTGCAGTTGCTCCAGGGCCAGGTCGATGTCCAGCATGGGCGAGGTTTTCAGCAGCACCGCGTCGGCTTTTGCGAACAGCAGCGGGAGCAGTTGCAGCACATCCGGTTCGCAGTCCTGCAGCAGGTGCAGTTTCTGGTTGCCGCCGCCGCGCCGCGCCGGGTCTATATAAATCACGTCCGCTTTTCCTGTAAAGCTTTCCAGAAACGCCTCGGCCGTGGTAGCGATGCTCCGGATGTTGTGCGCCTGCAGCAGCCCGAAATTGTATTGGGCTATCTCCTGCAAAGTTGGGTGCTGCTCTATATGGATAACGGCTGCAAAACTGCGGGCAAAGTAAAAGCTGTCCACCCCAAAGCCGCCCGTCAGGTCAATCAGAAGTTTTCCCGAAACAAGCGTGGCCTTGTAGGCCGCGGCCGCTTCCGAAGAGCTCTGCTCCACCGACACGGCCGCCGGGAACACTGCCTCGGGGTGCTGCGCCCACGTGGGCAGTTTCTGGGCGGCTTTCTGGCGGGCCTGTATCTGCTGCACCAGCTCCGGCAAGGGCAGGTGCGGGTAGCGCTTGGCCTGCAGCATCAGGGTGGCTGCCTCCTCGTGCCGATGCTCCAGTATAAATGCTCTCTCCTGTGTGGTAAAGGTGCGCATGCGTGTTCCGGCTGCCGGTTATATAGAGCCTTAAAGGTAGGGGTTTTGGAGGGTGATGCATATATGAAAAAAATTGTTTAATATTTTATTATAAACCTTAAACAAATAATTATCCGCTGGGTTGATACTGTATTCTAAACCAATTTTAAAAATTAAAAATTTACTGCTATGAGAAAATGGATGAAACTGATGTTGCTGGTGGCGCTGCCCGCCACGGTGCTGGTAAGCTGCGACGAGGATGAGGAAGAGATGGTGCTGGAGAATGCCGACGTGATGGTGGTACATGCCTCGCCCGACGCCCCCGGCGTGGACCTGCTCGTAAACAACACCAAAGTAAACAACGCCCCGCTCGTGTACCCCACCAACACCGGCTACCTGGATGTGCCCTCCGGCACGCAGAACATCAAAGTGAATGCGGCGGGCACAAGCACCACCGTGATTGAAGCCAACCTGGACCTGGAGCCGGACGGGGACTATACTGTTTTCGCCATCAACACCCTCTCCGATATAGAGGCCTTGGTGCTGGAAGACGATCTTTCTGACCCGGCCGACGGCATGGCGCACGTGCGTTTTGTACACCTTTCGCCGGATGCGCCGGCAGTGGATGTAGCCGTGCAGGGCGGGCCCGTGCTGTTCAGCAACAGCAGCTTTAAGGACGCCTCAGACTTTATGCCCGTGGCCGCCGGTACTTACACCCTGGAAGTGCGCCCGGCGGGTTCTACCGATGTCGTGCTTACCATACCGGATGTGAGCCTGGCAGACGATGCCATCTATACGGTGTTTGCAAAAGGCTTCCTCATGCCGCCGGCAGGCAACATGAACACACTCGGAGCCGAAATTATCCGCAACGACTGATTTATATATATAAATCAACTGTAAGCTGCAGTGTGTGCAATCTTGTGACACACTGCAGCTTACTTATTTGAAGTGAGCAACATATTGTTTAATTTTGTGTTTTCAATTGGAGAAAACAATAACATATGATTGATACAGAACTGAAGTACAAGGTAAAAGACATTTCGCTGGCTGCCTGGGGCCGCAAGGAAATAAGACTGGCCGAGGCCGAAATGCCGGGTTTGATGGCTATCCGCGAGGAGTTCGGCCCAAGCAAGCCGCTGGCGGGCGCACGCATCGCCGGCTGTCTGCACATGACCATCCAAACCGCCGTGCTGATCGAGACGCTGGTGGAACTGGGCGCCGAGGTGACCTGGTCGTCGTGCAACATCTTCTCTACCCAGGACCATGCCGCCGCTGCCATCGCCGCCGCCGGTATATCGGTATATGCCTGGAAGGGGATGAACGCCGAGGAGTTTGACTGGTGTATTGAGCAGACGCTGTTCTTCGGGGACGAGCGCAAGCCGCTGAACATGATCCTGGACGACGGGGGTGACCTGACCAACATGGTGCTGGACAACTACCCGGAGCTGGCTGCGGGCATCAAAGGCCTTTCTGAGGAAACCACCACAGGGGTACACAGGCTATATGAGCGCATGAAGAACGGTACGCTGCCCATGCCTGCCATCAACGTAAACGACTCTGTCACCAAATCCAAGTTCGACAACAAGTACGGCTGTAAAGAGTCACTGGTGGATGCGATCCGTCGTGCCACGGACGTGATGATGGCCGGTAAGGTAGCTGTTGTGGCGGGTTATGGCGACGTTGGCAAGGGTTCTGCCGCTTCGCTGCGCGGTGCCGGTGCCCGTGTGATCGTAACGGAGATCGACCCGATTTGCGCGCTGCAGGCCGCCATGGACGGCTTTGCGGTGAAACGCATGGCGGATGCCGTGAAAGAGGCCGACATTGTGGTGACAGCCACCGGCAACAAAGACATTATCCGGGAGCAGGAATTCCGCTCGCTGAAGGACAAGGCCATTGTGTGCAACATCGGCCACTTCGACAATGAGATTGATATGGCCTGGCTGAACAAAAACTACGGCCATACCAAAGATGAGATCAAGCCGCAGGTAGACCTGTACAACATCGAAGGCAAAGACGTGATTGTGCTGGCGGAAGGCCGCCTGGTGAACCTGGGTTGCGCGACTGGCCACCCGTCTTTTGTGATGTCTAACTCCTTCTCGAACCAAACCCTGGCCCAACTGGAGCTTTGGACAAATGCCGATGCCTACGAAAACAAGGTATATACGCTGCCCAAGCACCTCGACGAGAAAGTGGCCCGCCTGCACCTGTCTAAAATCGGTGTGGAGCTGGACGAGCTTCGTCCGGACCAGGCAAGCTATATAGGCGTGGAAGTAGAAGGCCCTTACAAGCCGGAATACTACCGCTACTAAGCTTTTCGGCATATATAGCACATATAAATTTGCCATATATAAAGAAGAAGGCCGCTGCAGTTACTGCAGCGGCCTTCTTTATATATGGCTTTTGTATATGAGTGAGTCAGTTATATATGATTTCCTTTTCCGGGATATATAAAAACTGTGTAGGATTCTGCGCGGAAACACAGCCTCCTGGCGTGGCAGTAACACAGGCAGGCCTCGGCGCAAAGGCCGGGTGCCTTCAATAGCTCAGATGGCTTGCTGCTGTGTGGCAGCGAAGTTTACAGCAGGTGAATTGTCATATTATGTTGAAGCGCGACATGAGTGTTTTCTTGTAGGACTTGCCGATGGGGATATCGCCTTTGGCGAACACTACGGAGTTTTCCTCCAGCGCCTCAATCTTATCGAGGTTGGCGATGTAGGAGCGGTGTACCCGCACAAAGTTCTGGGGCGGCAGCTTCTGCTCCATATCCTTCAGGGTAGACGAGACAAGGTATTTCTGCTCGGCCGTCACGATAAAGGAATAGTTGTCGTACGCCTCCACCCACAGAATGTCGCTGTAGTGTACCTTGATGATCCGGTGCTTCACCTTCACAAAGATATAGTCGGTGGCCACCTCCTGTTCTTTCGGGTACTGCGTCCCGTTGCCGTTGCCGGTTTGCTCCCTGTGGTTGTTGTCGTGCTTATACAGCGCAATCTCAATGGCGGAGCGCAGGCTCTTTTCGTCAAAAGGCTTCACCAGAAAGGCGTCGGGCTCCGTTTTCTTGGCCCTGTCTATCGTGGCGCGGTCGGCGTAGGCGGTCAGGTATATAAAGGGGATCTGGAATTCCTCTTTGATACGCGATCCGATGTCCACGCCATCCGTGTCGCCCTGCAGGTTAATGTCCAGGAGCACCAGGTCCGGCCGCATTTCCCGGATCATGTCGATGGTGTCCTCACCGGTGTCGATTGCGCACGTCTCGTAACCTAACTCTTCGAGGGTCGCAGCAATATCCTCCGCAATGATGACCTCATCTTCCGAGATAAGAATTTTAGGTTTTGTCATAGCATTAGGTACTTACGTGAAATTTAGGATTATGGTGCCAAAACAAAATGTAATATTGATTTAGTGCCATTGTCGGTTATGAATTTTATGTCTCCCTGTAACTTTCTGCTCAACGATTTCACAAGCTTAAGGCCGAACGACCGGCTGTTGCCCGGATCAAAGTCCGGGGGCATTCCGCGTCCATTGTCGCTTACCGTCAGGGTGTACTGCACCTCATCATGCTTCCGGAGCTCGATGCGCAGCACCCCCGGCTTTCCATCCGGGAAGCCGTACTTCAGCGCGTTAGAGACGAGTTCGTTTACAATTAACCCCAACGTAATGGCCGGGTCAATGTTTACCTTTAGCTGCGGCATGTCTATTTCCAGGGCGATGCGCCTGTTGCTTACCCCATAGGCGGCGTAGAGGCTCTCACAGATTTCCTCGAAATACTCCTCCAGGTTGATGGAATCCTGCTCGGCGAGCTGGTAGAGGCGCTCGTGCAGAATGGACATAGACCGCACCCGGCTGCGGAGAGCCTGCATCACGTCTGCCGCCTGCGGGTCCTGCACATGGCGGGCCTGCAGGTTCAGCATGCTGATCACGATCTGCAGGTTGTTCTTCACGCGGTGGTGTATCTCCTGCAGCAGCATCTCCTTCTCGCGGTTCTTGCGCTCCAGCAGGCGCGTGCGGTGGCTCACCCGCATCTCCAGCAGCGAGTTCATCTTCACGAGGCTCCGCTCGCGCAGGCGGACTACACTCAGCACCGAGCCGGCTGCCACCAGCAGCAGCACCCCCACAAACCACTCGCGCCGCCAGATGGGGGGCACGATGGAAAAAGTGTAGGTAACCGGCTCGGTTGCCCAGAAGCCGTCGTTGTTGCGGGCCAGCAGCTCGAAGGTGTAGGTGCCGGGCGAGAGGTTGGCGTAGGTGGTGAAAGACTGCTCCACCGGCGGCGACCACTGACCGTCAAACCCCATCAGCCGGTACCTGTACCGCACCTGCTCCGGCCCCGAGAGGCAGATGGCATGGAAGTCGAATGAAAGGTAGTTCTGGGTGTAGGGCAGCCGCAGGTTTTGGGGAAGCCCCGTAACGCTGTCGGTGGCGTAGCCGAGGGCCTGCCAGTCGGTGGGCTTGGAGTACAGCATCACATCCGTGAGCATGACTTTCGGGTAGATGGCGTTGCGGCGGTCCAGCGAGGGGATATACTGGGTGAGGCCTTTGGTGGTACCAAACCACATGGTGCCGTCCGGCGACTGGGTCATCGCGTTGTCGCACACTTCCAGGCCCCTGAACCCGTTCTGGCTGGCATAGGTCCTGTAGTTCAGCCTTCCGTTCCGTCGCAGTTGCGGCAGCCGGAGCTTCAGCACGTTGCGGCTGGTGGCCACCCACAGGTTGTCTTGCCCGTCCACGAACAGCGTGTTGATGGCCACGGTCGGCAGGCCGTCCTCCGCCGTGAAAAGCCGCGCGCCATTGCTTGCCAGCATCAGAATGCCCTGGTTGAAGCCTGAGAAGTAGAGGTTCCCCATCTTGTCTTCCGTGATAGAGCGCACCTCCGAAAAGTCCAACTGACCCAGCTCAGGCGGCGATACAAGTTTCCGGTCCTCCACGCGGTATATAGCATCCTCGGTGCCCGCCCATATATTGCCCCGGCTGTCGCGGAAAACGCAGTTTACTTTGGCGGCGGCTCCGGTGGGGGAGGCGACAGGCACAAAAACGCTGTTCTGGAAATAAGCAAGCCCGGCTGCCGTGGCCACCCACAGGGTGCTTGCCGTGTCGGCGGCGGCCTGGAACACCTCAGGCGACGGAAGCCCGTGTGCGGTGGAGTAATGCAGCGTGGTGTCCTGCCGCATCAGCCATATGCCGTTGCTGCTGCAGATCCATCTTTCCCTCCTGTTCCTGGGGTATATGCCGTAGAGCGTGGTGCCATCGGGCCACGGGGTGCCGGTGCGCCAGACGGGGCGGTTCCGGCGCATGCTCGCGAACTTGCCTTCGTCGGTGCCCATCCACATGGTGCCGCTGCTGTCGCAGGCAAGGGCAGTGATGCGTGGCTCGCTCATGCTCCCGAAATCGAAGTAATGCACAAACCAGGGCGACTTGTACTGCTGCAGCCCGTAGCCGTTCGTGCCGATCCATATATTGCCTTCAGTATCGGCGGTGAGTGAGCTGATGCGGGGGGTGCGGAGGCCGTTGAGGCGGGTGAGGTGTGTGTACTTCTCGCCGTCGTATTTGAGCAGCCCGTTGCGGAGCAGGCCAATCCAGACGTTGCCGTGGCGGTCGTGTGCAAAGCTGCTGACGGTGGGGGCCGAGACAACCCGGGGCAGGGGAGGTGCCGTGATGCTGCCGTCCTGCATTTTTGCGGGGCCCTTGTCTGTCCCGATCCAGAGGGTGCCGCCCGGCGCGACGGAAAGGGCGGTGATGCCATTGCCCGGCAGCGCGCTGTTATACACCGTGTAGCGGCTTACCTGGCCCCCGTCCACTTTATATAGGCCTTTCTCCCGGGTGCCTGCCCACAGTGTGCCGCCGGGGGCGTGGCAGATGGCGGTGTAGGCACCTTTCGGGAGGGCTTCATATAACCGGAATTTTCCCTTTGACTGGTAGTAGGCGCCCTGGCTGGTAGCCAGCCAGATGCGGCCGAGCGAATCTTCTGAGATGGCATGTATCTGGCTGGCCGGCAGCCCTTCCGCCGTGCCCATCTGCCGGAACCCTGATCCGTCATATACGGCCACTCCGGCGCTTGCCGTGCCTATCCACAGGCGTTGCTGGCTGTCCTGGAAGAGGGTGGAGATGTTATGGCTGGGCAGGCCGTCCCGCTCGGTATAGTTGTGGAAATCGATGCCGTCGAAGCGGCTGAGGCCCCCGCGGGTGCCCAGCCACAGAAACCCCTGGCCATCCTGCAGGATAGCGGTAATCTGCGACTGCGGCAGGCCCTGCTCCAGCGTCCAGCTACGGAAATTATACTGCTGCGCCTGCGCAGG
This sequence comes from Pontibacter russatus, assembly GCF_009931655.1. NCBI lineage: Bacteria > Pseudomonadati > Bacteroidota > Cytophagia > Cytophagales > Hymenobacteraceae > Pontibacter > Pontibacter russatus. The sequence continues at coordinate 3,250,541 of NZ_CP047984.1, forward strand.
ACAGGAAGCAGCGAGCAGACAAAGCAGCAAAAGAAGGCGTACGCAGTACATCAGGGACTCATTTGTTTTACCCCCGTTGCGGCCGCAGCAGATAAATGCGCCATATCACGAGGTGTCAGGGTATTTAATGCTTACGAAAGCCAAAGCGAAAAGTGAACGCCAGAAATAGTTATAAAGTTTTAGCGAATGCCTAAAACTTCTTTGTAAACAGCAAACGTTCTTATGGCAGTCTGCTCCTGCGTGAACGTTAGCGCCAGTTGGTAAGCCTGCTCCACCAGGCGCTCGCGCAGCGGTGCATCGCGCAGCACCTGCTGCACATGGGTTGCCAGTGCCTTTGCATCTCTGAGCGGGGCCAGCATGCCGGTCTGCCCGTGCCGCACTATCTCCGGGACCCCCCCGGCGCTGGTGGCCACCACCGGCACCTTGTTGGCGAAGGCGTCCAGGACAGTGCTGCCGATGCCTTCTTTTACCGTCGTGAACAAGAAAACATCCAGCTCGGCCAGCACCTCTTTCGCGTTGGTGAGAAAGCCCGTGAACACTACATCATCCTGAAGCCCTAAATGTACAGCATGTTTTTTTATCTCTGCCTCCAGAGGGCCGCTGCCGATGGCGAAATACTTTGCATTCACCCCACTTTCCTTCAGAATCCTCGCTGTCTCCAGAAAGGTAAAGTAATCTTTGTGTTTGTCGAGCGCCGATACGTTGCCGATGAGTTTCAGGTACTGGGGCACCTGGTAGGCGCTGCGGAGGAAATTCCGGTTCTGGCTGACGTTCGCAGTGGCGCCCTTCAGGTCGATGCCGCTATATACGGTTACGCACTTGCTGCCGTCCTGTATGCTAGCCGCCATTTGCCTGCGCACGCTGTCCGATACGCAAATAATGCGTTTGATACCGCTGTAGTTGTATTTGAAGGTGGAGAAGGGGTTGCGGCCGATGCTGAACTCCACGCGGCGGCTCAGCACCAGGCTGGCCCGCGCGCCCAGCATATGGGCCAGCACGCCCAGCGTGTGGGCCAGGCTGGAGTGCATGTGTACCAACTGAATTTGGTGCCGGTTTATATATGCTTTCAACCTGCGAGCATCGCTAAGGAGCCGCAGCTTTGAAAAGGAGAGCGCCAGGTACGGGAGGCGGTGCTGCTGGCAGTGGGCCTCGAAGGCGGAGCCGCGCGGGCAGGCCACGTAGCTCTCTGCCTGGTGCCGCTGCAACTCCGCCACCAGGTAAGCCACCTGCTGCTCGCCGCCGCGCCACGTTTTCTCCGATACCAGGTGCAGTACGCGCATCATTGTTCCGCTTGTTGATTTTCCTCCTGCAGCCGCCACATCTTCAGGTAGCGCATAAACACGCTGCTGGCTGCCAGGTAAGCGATGATAAACCCGACGCGCCCGTCCAAAACCCCCAGCTTCAGGAAGTACTGCTTCAGAAAGCGGACCATTGGCTTCACGGCCAGGTGAAAAAACGTCACTTTGCCTGTCCGCTTCGCCTTGTCCTGCGCCGAAAGCCAGCTGTACTGGTTCCACTTGTCGAGGAAGTGCGGCAGGCTGCGGTAGGTGTAGTGCAGCATCTGGTGGCGGAGCTTGCCGATGTTGCCACCGGGCACCACCAGTTCTTCGTGTACCTGCTTATCGGAGTAGCGGCACTGGCTTTTGTCGAAGAGGCGCACCACCGCGTCGTTTTGCCAGCCGCTGTACCGCACCTCCCGACCCATGAAAAAGTTTTTGCGCCGGATTTTGTAGGCGGGGCTCACCGGCGAGGCTTTCAACAGCTGTGTCAGTTCCTGCTGCAGGCCGGCGGGAATGCGCTCGTCTGCGTCCAACATCAGCACCCAAGGCTGCGTGGCCTGCTCCATGGCCCAGTTGCGCTGCCGCGAGTAGTTGTCGAAAGGGCGCTGCAGAATCCTGACAGGGTACCGGCGCGCTATAGGCAGGGTGTTGTCGGTGCTGTAGGAGTCTACCAGCAGCACCTCATCCGCCCACAGCAGCGACTCAATGGCGCCTGCAATAAACTGCTCTTCGTCCTTGCATATAATAATGGCGCTTACACCCGGCATTGGAGAGGAGGTATATAGAAAGGAGTTTTAGATTAATTTGAAAACATGCCTGCCGTATAAATCATATATAAAGAGGGGCGGCAACGGAATATAAAACGGAAGTATATATGGGTAGGCTGTAGATGGCTGCTGAAAGGCAGAGCCCTATATAAAAGAAGGTGCTTCCACATCTTCCTGAAAGCACCTTCTTTTATATAGGTTCATATATGGCCGCTGAATTTATCGCTTCTCCATCGGAACGTAATCGCGCTCCGTCTCTCCTATATATACCTGGCGCGGGCGGCCAATCGGTTCCTTGTTCTCGCGCATCTCTTTCCATTGGGCTATCCAGCCCGGCAGGCGGCCCAGGGCAAACATCACCGTGAACATATTGGTCGGGATGCCGATGGCGCGGTAGATGATGCCGGAGTAGAAGTCCACGTTCGGGTACAGTTTGCGCTCCACGAAGTATGGGTCGTTCAGGGCGGCTGCCTCCAACTCCTTGGCGATGTCGAGGATCTGATCCTGTACGCCGAGGGCGTTCAGCACCTCATCCGCTGATTTCTTGATGATTTTGGCGCGCGGGTCGAAGTTCTTGTAAACCCGGTGCCCGAAGCCCATCAGACGGAACGGGTCGTTTTTGTCTTTTGCCTTCTCGATAAACTTCTTCGAGTCGCCGCCGTCTGCTTTGATGGCTTCCAGCATCTCGATCACGGCCTGGTTGGCACCGCCGTGCAGCGGGCCCCAGAGCGCGCTGATACCGGCAGAAACCGAGGAATAGAGGCTGGCATGGGCAGAGCCCACCAGGCGCACGGTGGAGGTAGAGCAGTTCTGCTCGTGGTCGGCGTGCAGGATAAGCAGCTTGTTCAGGGCGTCTACCACCACCGGGTCAACCTCATAGTCCTCCGTTGGGTAGGCAAACATCATGTGCAGGAAGTTAGAGCAGTAGTCCAGCTTGTTTTTGGGGTATATCACCGGGTGCCCGATAGAGTTTTTGTAAGACCAGGCGGCGATGGTTGATATCTTCGCCATCAGGCGGATGATGGAGAGGTCCATCTCCTCGGGCGATTGGTTCGACTTAAGCGACTCGGGGTAAAAGGCAGTAAGAGAGCTGACCAACGCAGAGAGGATGCCCATCGGGTGCGCCGTGTAGGGGAAGCCGTCCAGGATCTTGCGCATGTCCTCGTTCACCAGGGTATGGCGCTTGATCCTGTCGCTGAAATCGTTGAGTTCCGTTGCCGTGGGCAGCGCACCGTAGATGAGCAGGTAAGCCACCTCAATAAAGCTCGACTTCTCGGCCAGTTGCTCTATGGGGTATCCTCTGTAGCGCAGCACGCCTTGCTCACCGTCCAGAAATGTGATGGCGCTGGTGGTGGCTCCGGTGTTTTTATAGCCTGCGTCCAGGGTGATATAACCAGACTGCGCGCGCAAAGATGAAATGTCAATGGATTTCTCATCCTCGGCACCCACTACTACTGGCATTTTATAGGAGTTGCCCTCTAAAATAATTTCAGCATTTTCTGACATGTTTATTTTTTTTAATGTCCTGTGTTGTGTCTCTTACCAGAAGCGAAATTATGGAAAAATGTTCTAAAATGAAATCAGGCATATCCATTATATCTGGCGGGGGCAACGACAGTGGGAACCTGTCGGGCTGCATATTACGTAAACGGCGGCAGGCGAAAAAGTTTGTTCCGACAAATATTTTTGCCTGCGGGTCATGTTTCCCTGCCCGCCGCGGCCGCCCAGCGGGCGCTGTGCGGGGGTAAAGAGGCAACTAAGGGCAGGGCAAGGCGTTATAAAAGTAAGCACTGTCCGAACCGGATATATAAGGTGCCCCACGCAGCGCCTTTGGCCGGATCAGCAGGTCCCAGGGGCCACCGGGCAGCTAAGCGCCCGCACTGCAACCCTGCGGCGGTAAGCGGGGTATGTAATTAAAATTTATATATTTGCGTATACTACGCGACAGCGGATTTATATTTAAGTACAAATTCCACGCAGATGAGCGAGCAAACGGGTAAACAACTGAGTAAGGAGGAGAAGGACGCGCGGTTTGAGGCCGAACTGCTGCCTGTGCTCGACCCCCTGTACAACTTTGCCTACCGGCTCACCTTAGACGAAGACGACGCCAACGATCTGGTGCAGGAGACCTATCTGAAGGCCTACCGGTTTTTCGACTATTTCGAGCAAGGAACTAATGCAAAAGCATGGCTGTTCCGAATCCTGAAGAACTCCTTCATTAACGAGTTCCGGAAGAAGAGCAAGCAGCCCGCCAAAGTTGACTACAGCGAGGTGGAGGGCTACTACAACTCGGAAGACGTGGAGGGCGAGAGCGGTGTGGCCACCACCACCGACATGCGCACCGAAAGCGTGCAAGACCTGATCGGCGACGAGGTGGCGAGCGCGCTGAACGCCCTGCCCGTGGATTTCAGAACAGTGATCATCCTTTGCGACCTGGAGGGCTTCACCTACGAGGAAATGGCCAAGATACTGGACATCCCCATCGGGACTGTCCGCTCACGATTGCACCGCGCCCGGAACTCTTTGAAGGAAAAATTGGAGAAATACGCCAAGACCATGGGTTATAATAGTTAGAGCATTTAAAGAGTTTGAGTGAAGATGGAATCGAAATTTACAGAAGTTTACCAGAACGCACCGGCCGAGGGCAAAGAGACGGAGTGTGAGAAAGTGTCTTTGCTGCTGGACCTCATGATTGACGGGGAGGCCTCCCCCGAAGATCAGCAGTATTTTAACCGCCACATCGAAGAGTGCGTCCCCTGCTTCGAAACCCATCAGAAGCAAAAACTCCTCAAAGGCCTCGTGAGCGGCCACCTCAAGCGCGTGATCGTGCCGAACAGCCTGGCGCACCTCATCAAAGCGAAAATCCAAGAAACACTATAGCCCCCGAATGCAAGGCAAGATCATCATCTTCTCGGCGCCGTCCGGTGCCGGCAAAACCACTATTGTAAGGCACCTGCTCCGCACCAACCCGCAACTGAGCTTCTCCATATCGGCCTGCACCCGCGACAAGCGCGGGCGCACAGAGGAAAACGGCAAGGACTACTACTTCATCACGCCCGAGGAATTTAAGAAGCGCATTGCCAACGATGAGTTTGTGGAGTGGGAGGAGGTGTACGAAGGCGCCTTTTACGGCACGCTGAAGTCGGAGATAGAGCGCATCTGGGAAAGCGGCAAGCACGTGATCCTGGATGTGGACGTGAAGGGCGGGCTGAGCATCAAGCATTTCTACAAAGAGCGCGCGCTGGCCGTTTTCGTGAAGCCGCCCTCTATTGACGAGCTGGCCAAGCGCCTGACCGCCCGCAACACCGACTCGGCCTCCAGCATCAGCAGCCGGGTTTTCAAGGCCAAGTTCGAGCTGGGCTTCGAGGACCAGTTCGACAAGGTGATTGTGAACGACGACCTGGACAGGGCCTGCGCCGAGGCCGAGAAACTGGTGCAGGAGTTCCTGAAGTCAGAGCCTGCGATTGTATGAAGGTAGGGCTGCTGTTCGGCTCCTTCAACCCCATCCACATCGGGCACCTGATCGTGGCGAACTTCATGGCCACCAACACCGATCTGGACGCGGTGTGGCTGGTGGTGTCGCCGCAGAATCCGTTTAAGCCCAGCAACACGCTGCTGCATGAGTTCGACCGGCTGCACATGGTGTCGCTGGCGATAGGCGATAACCCCAGGCTCAGGGTATCGAACATTGAGTTCAGCATGCCCCGCCCCAGCTATACCATCGACACGCTCACCTACCTGCAGGAGAGGTACCCAAGCTACGAGTTCGTGCTGATTATGGGCGAGGACAACCTGCCGCTGTTCCCGAAGTGGAAGAACGCAGACCGCATCCTGGAGTACCACCGGGTATATGTGTACCCCCGGTCCGGCTCCATCACCACCGAGCTGCCCGTAATGCCGAACATGCGCTTTGTGAAAGCCCCTGTGCTGGATATCTCCGCCACCTTCATCCGCAAGTGCATCAAAGAGGAGAAGAGTATCCAGTATATAGTGCCGGACGCGGTTGCGGAGTATATAAAGGTTCACAAGCTGTACCAGTAGCGGGAAGCTCCGGAGAAAAGCCTACACAAAACATATATAAAAGAGGCAGTTGCAAGGGCAGCTGCCTCTTTTATATATGGGGGAGCTATATAGGCTGGCGCTATGAAAAAATAATTAGGTTGGTTGCTGTTTTATATAGAAATTGAGGTATCTAATCCTGATTTTATGAGACACTTATACGCTTTTCTGAAGTCTGCCGTTATAGCCGCCTCGCTGCTGCTGCTCTTCCAGATGTGCCAGCCTGGCGGGGAGGAGAACCCGCCCATGGAGGGCTTTAACCTGGCTGGCTCTGATCCGAAGGCCATCCAACTAGCCGACTCGGTGATGGCGGCGCAGGGCGGGCGCGAAAACTGGAATGACACCCGCTATATCACCTGGAACTTCTTCGGTAACCGGAAACTGCTCTGGGACAAGGCCACCGGCAACGTGCGGGTAGATTATCTGAAGGATGACAGAAAAGTGCTGGTAAATATAAACACCGGCGAAGGCAAAGTTTTCATGGACGGCGCTGAACTGACGCAGCCCGACTCGGTGGCGAAATACCTGCAGCAGGGCAAGGAAGCCTGGATAAACGACTCCTACTGGCTGGTGATGCCTTTCAAGCTGAAGGACTCCGGTGTTACCCTCAAATACCTCGGCGAGGACACCACACAGGCGGGCCAGCCGGCCGACGTGCTGCAGCTTACCTTTGAGGGAGTGGGCGTGACGCCCCAAAACAAGTATAAGGTGTGGGTAGACAAGGAGACGAAGCTGGTGTCGCAGTGGGCGCACTTCAGAAACGCCAGCGACCCGGAGCCCGCTTTCGTGATGCCGTGGCAGGATTACCAGACCTATGGCAGCATCAAGCTCTCCGGCGACCGCGGGCAGTCCAAAATAACAGATATAAAAGTGCTGGAGGAAGTGCCGGAAGCCGCTTTCACCTCTTTTGAGCCCGTTGCTTTATAGGAAGGAAGATTACAAACAATACTGTAACACATACCATGTAGCCATATATAAAGAGGAGGCCCTGCGGATTGAGTTCCGCAGGGCCTCCTCTTTATATATATATAAGCCTGGCCTTAGATGGTCATAATCTCCGCTTCCTTCTTCGACAGCAGCTCGTCTACTTTTACAATATAAGAGTCGGTCAGTTTCTGCACCTTTGCCTCGGCGTCGCGCACGTCGTCTTCCGCAGCGCCTTCTTTCTGCAGCTTGCGCAGGGCGTCGTTCACGTCCTTCCGGATGTTGCGGATGCTGATTTTGCCGTTCTCGGTTTCGGTCTTTACCTGCTTCACCAGGTCGCGGCGGCGCTCTTCTGTCAGGGCCGGGATGTTCAGCCGGATGGCGTCCGCCTCCTGCTGCGGGTTCAGGCCCAGGTCGCTGTTCTTGATGGCTTTGTTAATCTCGCCGAGCATGTTCTTCTCCCAGGGTTTTATCAGCAGGGTGCGCGCATCGGGTGTGGCCACGTTGGCCACCTGCGAGAGCGGCGTCGGGGCGCCATAGTAATCAACGCGCAGATGCTCGACCATGGCAGGAGAGGCCTTGCCTGCGCGAATCTTCGTTAACTCAGCGCCGGTGTGCTGCACAGCCTTTTCCATCGACTCCTGCGCCTCGCTGAGGTAAAACTGGATTTCTTCCGTCATATCTAATTAACTTTAGGTAGTTCTGAAATATCTTGGGGCAAAAATACAAAAAATTACTTTTTGTCGGGATGCTGCTTCGCCTCCGTTTCCTGCAGCTTGCTTATGCTGGCCTCCATCACCTCGGCAATGTCATTCATGGTTACCAGCGTGCCTACTTCCTCCCCATCCACCAGGCGTTTCAGGTTGCCGCCCGTGTTCATGTCGAACACGATAATCGGCAGGTTGTTTTCCTTGCAGAGCGTAAAAGCCGTCATGTCCATCACGTTCAGGCCCTTCTCGAAAACGTCCTTAAACGAGATGTTCTTGTATAAGACCGCATCCGGGTCTTTTTCGGGGTCGGCCGAGTATATGCCGTCCACGCGCGTGCCTTTCAGCACCACGTCCGCCTCAATCTCGATGGCCCGCAGGGCGGCCGCAGAGTCTGTCGTGAAGTAGGGGTTGCCGGTGCCCGCCCCGAAAATAACCACGCGGCCCTTCTCGAGGTGGCGCACCGCGCGGCGGCGTATATAGGGCTCGCACACCTGCTGTATGTTAATGCCGGACAGCAGGCGGGTGTACACGCCCAGCTTCTCAAGCGCGCTTTGCAGCGCCATGCTGTTGATTACCGTGGCCAGCATGCCCATATAGTCGCCCTGCACCCTGTCCAGGCCCACCTGCTCGGCCTGCACCCCTCTGAAGATGTTGCCGCCGCCGATGACCACAGCCACTTCCACTCCAAGCCTGGAAACTTCCTTTATCTCCTGCGCATACTGCAGCAGCCTGTTCGAGTCAATCCCGTACTGTTGGTCGCCCATGAGCGCCTCGCCACTGAGCTTTAGCAAAATTCGTTTGTACTTCACGGTATATATCTGTAATGGTTATAATTTTTCGCTGACACAACAAAGCGACCGCCGTGGCAGCCGCTCGCTCGCTTTGGCCCAGGGCCCTTTAAAACAGGAGAAGCACCTGGTTCTTCTCCACGTTCTGTTTTTCCTGCACCTTTACCTCCCGCACCACGCCGCCGCCCGGCGACTTGAGGATGTTCTCCATCTTCATCGCCTCCAGTATCATGATCGGGTCGCCTTTTTTCACTTCCTGCCCCGGCCTCACCTTTATCTCCAGTATCAGCCCCGGCATGGGTGCCTTTACGTCGTTCACTTTGTGGGCGTTGGCGTTGCTCATCCCCAGTTTGTCGAGCAGCAGGTCGAAGCGATCCTTCACGCGCACGGTCTGCTGCCTGCCGTTTATCTTGAAGGTAAATGTCTTCTCTTCGTAGTTCGCCTGCACCACTTCCGCCGTATAGGAGCGGGCGTCTTTTATGATGTGATAGGTGCGGGGGCCGACAGGGGAGATGTCCCAGTGGAAAGGATTTTCGTTAACGAGTATTTCACCTTTCTGAATATCAACCTGCCATGTTTTGTCGTTAGCGGTTTTTACCTGGAGCATCTTTATCTGCGTGGTTTTGACCTTAAAGTTAGTTGATTTCTCAGAGTAATTTTAGAACTTCACCTCAAAATTAAAACATTCTACCATGAATCATAGGTTTTTGAGCATTGCAGGCCTGGCTGCCGCCATGGCTTTTACAGGCGGCTGCAGTGCCAGCAAAGTTGCCCCGGAAACAAGCACAGAACCGGCTGCCGCTATGGTGCCCGCTGCCGCGCCCGCCGACTCCGTGCCCGTGTGGGCTCCTGAGAAATACGCCTTTAACCCTTCCCGCACCAAAAAACACGACCTGCTGCACACTACGCTGCGCGTCAGCTTCGACTGGCAGAAGCAGTACCTGAACGGCACCGCCGAACTCCGCCTGAAGCCTTACTTTTACCCACAGGACACGCTGGTGCTGGATGCCAAGGGCATGGACATACACAGCGTGAGCCTGCTGAAAGGCTCCGACGGCACACCCCTCAAGTACAGCTACGACGGCCAGAAACTCAGCATCAACCTGAACAAGGAATATACCCGCTCCGAGGAGTACGTGGTGGAGATAAATTATACCGCCAAACCCAACGAACTGCCCGCTGGCGGCAGCGAGGCCATCACCTCTGACAAGGGCCTGTATTTCATAAACCCACTGGGGGAGGAGCCCCGGAAGCCGACGCAGATATGGACGCAGGGCGAAACAGAGGCCAGTTCCGCCTGGTTCCCGACCATTGACGCGCCAAACGAGCGCATGACGCAGGATATATATATAACCGTAGATCCGGAGTACGTCACACTCTCTAACGGCGAGTTTATGTACTCCCGCCAGAACGCCGACGGCACCAAAACCGACTATTGGAAGCAGGCGCTGCCGCACGCCCCTTACCTGGCCATGATGGCGATTGGGGATTTTGCCATAGTGGAGGATGAATGGCGCGGCAAGCCGGTGGATTATTATGTGGAGCCCGCTTTCAAGGGCACGGCACAGAAAATATTCGGCAACACGCCCGAGATGATGGAGTTCTTCTCCACCAAACTCGGGGTGGCATATCCCTGGGTGAAGTACGCGCAGGTGGTGGTGCGCGACTTTGTGTCCGGGGCGATGGAGAACACGACGGCCTCGGTGTTTATGGAAGACCTGCAACTGAACGAGCGCGAACTGCTGGACAAGAACTGGGACGGCATTATCGCCCACGAGCTGTTTCACCAGTGGTTTGGCGATTACGTGACCCTGGAGTCGTGGGCGAACCTGCCATTGAATGAAGCCTTTGCAAATTACTCGGAATACCTGTGGGCCGAGCACAAGTACGGGGCCGACGAGGCCGCCTACCTGCAGATGGACGAGATGGGGCAGTACCTGGACGAGGCGGAGACCAAGCGCGTGCCGCTCATCCGCTACCATTACAACAACCGTGAGGATATGTTCGACAGCCACTCCTACGCCAAGGGAGGCCGCATCCTGCACATGCTGCGCAACCTGGTGGGCGACGAAGCGTGGTGGGCTTCCCTGAATTTATATCTCACCCGCAACAAGTTCTCAGACGTGGAAGTGGCGGAACTGCGCATGGCCTTCGAGGACGTGACGGGCATGGACCTGATGTGGTTCTTCGACCAGTGGTTTATGAACGCCGGTCACCCGGAGCTTAAGGTAGAGGACAGTTATCAGAACGGCCAGTTGACGCTGCGCGTGGCGCAGACGCAGGACACAGCCTACGCGCCGGTATACAGGCTGCCGCTGGAGATTGCGGTATGGGCCGGAGGAAAGAAAACCATATATCCCATCACCATAGACGAGGCGGAAGAGACGTTCACATTTAAGGTGCCTACGGAGCCGCAACTGGTGCTGTTCGACGCGGAGCAGCAACTGCTGGGTGTGGTAGACCATCAGAGAACGGAACAGGAGCTGGTTTTCCAGTTTCAGAATGTGGACCAACTGGCGCCGAAACTGGAGGCCCTGGCCACCCTGGACGATAAATTGCAGGACCCGGCTGTGCTGCAGATGTACCAGGCGGCGCTGAAGGATGATTACTGGCGTGTCAGGAGCGCCGCCGTCAACAGCCTGAGCAAACTGAAGGAAGGACAGATAGCTGCCGTGGAGCCCGTAATCCGCCAGATGGGGCAGCAGGATGAAAGAGGCGCCGTGCGGGCAGACGCCATTCTGGCACTCGCAAACTGGGGCGGGGAGAAGTACAGGCCTCTGTTTGAACAGGCCATGCGCGACAGTTCTTACCAAACCGCCGCTGCTGGCATACTGGCCTACGCCGGTACCGGGGCCGCCGACACCAAGCAAAAGCTCGCGCAGTTTGAGAAGGAGACAAACGAGGAGGTGGTGCTGGCGCTGGCCACCTACTATGCCGTGCAGGGCGGCCCGGAGAAATACGACTGGTTTATGCGCCAGATTGAGGAGGCCAGCGGCGGCCAGTTATATTACCTGCTGCAGAGTTTCGGGGCTTACCTGGCCAGCAACAGCCAGACGAACACACCCGAGGCCATTGCGCTGCTCGGAGACCTTGCCCGCAACAACAGCCAGTATTATATACGGGCCGCAGCGTATCAGGCACTTATGGTGATGTCGGAGAAGCCGGAGGTGAAAACCCTGTTGCAGGAAATCCGACAGAATGAGAAGGACGAGCGCCTGCTGCAGCTATATGGCGGGTAAAGTCCCGAAAATATTTCGCATTTTTCTTCAGGAATATTTGACTGTAAAGAAAAAGGACTTAATTTTGCATCTCTTTAGAACAAGCGGGGCTCCAGGGCCAGGCTGATATAAGGAAGGTTTTACTGATTTATTTTAGATTGGTAAAAATGGGGAGATTCCAGAGCGGCCAAATGGAACGGACTGTAACTCCGTTAGCGTAAGCTTTCGCAGGTTCGAATCCTGCTCTCCCCACGGATTAATTTTGAATGATTGAACAACAGAATGACTGAATAATATTCTTGTTTTTCTATTCACTCATTCACACATTCAGTTATTCAGAATTATTAATAAGCGGGAGTAGCTCAGTTGGTAGAGCGATAGCCTTCCAAGCTATAGGCCGCGAGTTCGACCCTCGTCTCCCGCTCAGTTAAGTGAAAGATTGCGACTTGTTATTTTACGGATTAACTGGAGAAGGAAATTCATGCAGATGAGCTTCCTTTTTACTGTAAATGGGGTTGTAACCTATATGAACTTAGAAGCCGACGTAGCTCAGGGGTAGAGTGCTTCCTTGGTAAGGAAGAGGTCGTGGGTTCAATTCCCATCGTTGGCTCAAAGTCCGTTACGTGTAATTAAAAAGCGCGACATAAACTTAAACGTTTTAACCTTAATTTAATATCATACAATGGCTAAAGAAACATTTGACCGTTCCAAACCGCACGTAAATATCGGTACTATTGGTCACGTTGACCACGGCAAAACTACTCTGACTGCTGCTATCACGACTGTGCTGGCTAAAAAAGGTCTTGCTAAGCTTCGTGACTTCTCTTCAATTGACAACGCTCCTGAAGAAAAGGAAAGAGGTATTACTATCAATACATCACACGTAGAATACGCCACAGAAAACCGTCACTACGCACACGTTGACTGCCCGGGTCACGCTGACTATGTGAAGAACATGGTGACGGGTGCTGCCCAGATGGACGGCGCTATCCTGGTGGTTGCCGCTACGGATGGCCCGATGCCACAAACACGCGAGCACATCCTGCTTGCCCGTCAGGTAGGTGTTCCGCAGCTGGTGGTGTTCATGAACAAAGTGGACATGGTGGATGACCCTGAGCTTCTTGAGCTTGTGGAGATGGAAATCCGCGAACTGCTTTCTTTCTATGAGTTCGATGGCGACAACATTCCGGTAATCCAGGGTTCTGCCCTCGGTGGCCTGAACGGCGACGAGAAGTGGGTGAAGACAATCGAGGAGCTGATGGCTGCCGTTGACTCCTGGATTCCGCTTCCTGAGCGTCTGGTTGACCTTCCGTTCCTGATGCCCGTAGAGGACGTGTTCTCTATCACGGGTCGTGGTACTGTGGCTACAGGCCGTATCGAGCGTGGTGTAATCAACTCTGGTGAGCCGGTTGACATCCTGGGTATGGGCGCTGAGAACCTGAAGTCTACTGTGACGGGTGTGGAAATGTTCCGCAAAATCCTGGACAGAGGCGAGGCTGGTGACAACGTAGGTCTGCTGCTGCGTGGTATTGAGAAAACTGATATCCGCCGTGGTATGGTTATCTGCAAGCCAGGTTCAGTGAAACCGCACCAGGAGTTCAAGGCTGAGGTTTACGTGCTTTCGAAAGAAGAAGGTGGCCGTCACACGCCATTCTTCAACAAGTACCGTCCGCAGTTCTACCTGCGAACAACAGACGTTACCGGTGAGATTCACCTGCCAGAAGGCGTAGAGATGGTGATGCCAGGTGATAACATCACCATCACCGTGAAGCTGATCAACAAAGTGGCCATGGAGAAAGGTCTGCGCTTCGCTATCCGTGAGGGTGGTAGAACGGTAGGTGCCGGCCAGGTAACTGAAATCCTTGACTAATAATCTATGAATCAAACCCATCCTCGGAAACTTTTTCGGGAATGGGTTTGATATCATCATTAATTTGAATAAATTTGCACTCCATTTGAAAAAAGTGGCGTGCATTTTTTTACGGGTGTAGCTCAATTGGTAGAGTAGTGGTCTCCAAAACCATTGGCTGGGAGTTCGAGTCTCTCCACCCGTGCAATTTTTTCACCCTCAGTAAAGCGAAGCGATGAGCAAAGTAACAACCTATATAAACGAGACAGTTGTGGAGATGCGAGACAAAGTCTCCTGGCCCACCTATTCGGAACTGCAGCGCAGCTCTGTGCTGGTTCTTATAGGGTCTTTGATATTCGCGCTCGTGGTTGGTGCCATGGACTTTGTTTTTGACACGGGCCTGACGTGGTTTTACAACCAGTTTTAGATTAGATATATGGCTGATTTAAAATGGTATGTAGTGCGCGCAGTGAGTGGCCAGGAGAAAAAAGCCAAGGCTTACCTGGAGAATGAGATTATGCGGCAGGGCCTTGAGGAGTACGTGCCGCAGGTGCTGATCCCTGCTGAGAAGGTATATGAGATGCGCGGCGGCAAGAAACGAATCAGGGAGCGCAGCTTCTTTCCGGGCTATGTGCTGATTCATGCTGATTTGTCGCATGGCGAGGCTGAGCACATCATCATTAGCACGCCGGGCGTCATCGGTTTCCTGGGGGCGAATGATGGTTCGGCAACAAAGAAAGCCGTTCCGTTGCGTCAGTCGGAGGTGAACAGGATACTGGGCACCGTAGACGAGGCAGAGGAGCAGGCAGAGGTGCTGGATACGCCGTTTGTAGTCGGCGAGACAATCAAAGTGATGGACGGGCCGTTCAGCGGCTTTTCCGGAACAGTGGAAGAAGTGTTTGAAGAGCGCAAGAAGCTCAACGTGATGGTGAAGATCTTTGGCAGAAACACGCCGGTAGAACTGAACTACATGCAGGTAGAGAAAGAATCGTAGTAAAATTATATAATGGCAAAGGAAATAAAAGGTTACCTGAAACTTCAGGTAAAGGGAGGTGCCGCGAACCCATCGCCACCGATTGGACCTGCACTTGGTTCTAAAGGACTTAACATCATGGAGTTTTGCAAGCAGTTTAACGCAAGAACCCAGGATAAGCCCGGACAGGTGTTACCAGTGTTAATCACAATCTATGCAGACAAGTCTTTTGACTTCGTTATCAAGACGCCACCTGCTCCGGTATTGTTGTTAGATGCTGCTAAACTGAAGGGCGGTTCAAAAGAGCCGAACAGAAACAAAGTAGGATCTGTAACATGGGACCAGATCAGGGAAATTGCAGAGACAAAAATGCCCGACCTGAACGCTTTCAGAGTGGAGGCCGCTATGAAACAGGTAGCCGGCACCGCGAGAAGCATGGGCATCACAGTTTCCGGCAACGCTCCATGGAACGAATAATAAGTTAAAGGACAAATGGCGAAGATTTCAAAAAAGAGGAAAGCTGCTTTAGAAAAAGCTGACCTGACGAAAGAGTATTCTTTAACGGATGCCGCTTCAGTAGTAAAAGACATCACCTACACCAAATTTGACGCATCGGTTGACATAGACGTGCGCCTGGGCGTTGACCCGCGCAAAGCTGACCAGATGGTGCGTGGCATCGTGACGCTGCCACACGGTACCGGCAAGGATGTAAAGGTGCTTGCCCTCGTTACGCCTGACAAAGAGCAGGAAGCCAAGGACGCTGGCGCAGACTTCGTAGGCCTGGACGATTATATACAGAAAATCGAGAAGGGCTGGACAGACGTGGACGTGATCATCACCATGCCTGCCGTAATGGCCAAAGTAGGCCGTTTGGGTAGAATCCTGGGGCCACGCAACCTGATGCCGAACCCGAAGTCAGGGACGGTGACACAGGATATAGCCAAAGCTGTAAAAGAAGTAAAGGCCGGTAAAATCGACTTCAAAGTTGACAAATTCGGCATCATCCATACCAGCGTAGGCAAGTCTTCTTTCTCTGCCGACCAGCTGGCCGCGAACGCAGCCGAGGTAATCCAGACGCTGAACCGCCTGAAGCCCGCTTCCGCAAAGGGTACCTACATCAGGAGCATTACCATGTCAAGCACGATGAGCCCGGGCGTAATCGTTGACAAGAACGCAACAATCTAATAACATGACCAGGGAAGAAAAAGATATAATCGTAAATGAGCTGAGCGAGAAGTTCGCCAATACGAACTACTTCTATATAACAGATGCCTCTACCATGAGCGTAGCCAGCATCAACCAGTTCAGGAGAATGTGCTTTGACCGCGGTCTTGAGTACAAAGTATATAAAAACACGCTCATCCAGAAAGCGCTTGAGACGCTTGAGGCTGACACCACTGCACTTGAAGGTGTTTTGAAAGGCGCTTCTGGTATCCTGTTCTCTGCGGAGTCAGGCAATGCCCCTGCAAAACTCATCAAAGATTTCAGAAAGAAAGGCAATACGCTGCCACTTCTGAAAGGTGCATACATCGATGCAGGTCTTTTCATTGGCGAGAGCCAATTGGACGCACTGTCTAACATCAAGTCTAAGAATGAACTCATCGGTGATATTATCAGTTTACTCCAGTCTCCTGCGAAGAACGTGGTTTCTGCGCTTCAGAGCAGCGGTGGCAAACTGGCCGGTATCCTGAAGACATTATCGGAAAAAGAATAATTTAAAAACGTAATCAATAAGTAACTTTTAATTTCAATAAAAAATGGCAGATTTGAAAGCATTCGCTGAGCAGTTAGTAAACTTAACTGTTAAGGAAGTTAGTGAACTAGCTACTATTCTGAAGGACGAGTACGGTATCGAGCCAGCTGCTGCAGCCCCAATGATGGTAGCAGGTGGTGGCGCCGAAGCAGGAGCCGCTGTAGAAGAAAAAACTTCTTTTGATGTAGTCCTGAAGGCAGCAGGTGCCTCTAAGTTAGCAGTTGTGAAACTGGTAAAAGAGTTAACCGGTCTTGGTCTGAAAGAGGCGAAAGAATTGGTTGATGGCGCTCCTAAGCCCCTGAAAGAAGGTGTGACGAAGGACGAGGCAGACTCACTGAAGAAATCTTTGGAAGAAGCTGGTGCTGAAGTGGAGG
Source organism: Pontibacter russatus (assembly GCF_009931655.1). NCBI lineage: Bacteria > Pseudomonadati > Bacteroidota > Cytophagia > Cytophagales > Hymenobacteraceae > Pontibacter > Pontibacter russatus. The sequence goes on from NZ_CP047984.1 coordinate 3,267,236, forward strand.
TTAAATAATCCCACCATATCAACATACCGATAACAGGTAGACCTGGCTTTTCGTCAGGTCTTTTCCTGTTTGTACACGGATTCAAGCCTGCTTGAATCCTTTTTTGCCCACAGTTGTTTTGGACTCTGTGTGTATAATAATTGATTACTAACTAAAATTCCAAGGCTTTGGCTAACAATAGAACGACAGAGCGAATCAACTTCGCCTCTATTAATCCGGTCATTGACTATCCTGACTTCTTAGATGTTCAGCTTCAGTCATTTCAGGACTTCTTTCAGTTGGAGACACCAGCGGAGAATAGGGCACAGGAAGGTTTGTTTAAAGTATTTGCCGAGAACTTCCCTATATCGGATTCACGCGAGAACTTCGTGCTGGAGTTTATCGACTACCATATAGACCCTCCAAAGTACTCTGTGGATGAGAGCATCGACAGGGGCTTGACATACTCCGTACCGCTGAAAGCAAAGCTCCGCCTGATCTGTAACGACGAGGACAACGAAGACTTTGAGACAATTGAGCAGGAAGTGTTTCTGGGCAACATCCCGTACATGACTGAGAAAGGTTCTTTTGTGATCAATGGGGCTGAGCGTGTTATCGTATCGCAACTGCACAGGTCGCCGGGGGTGTTCTTTGCGCAAAGCAAGCATACCAATGGCACCAAGCTGTATTCTGCCCGCATTATTCCGTTCAAAGGCTCCTGGGTAGAGTTTGCGACAGACGTGAACAACGTCATGTACGCGTACATCGACCGCAAGAAGAAGTTCCCGGTTACGACGCTGCTGCGCGCCATCGGCTACGGTACAGACAAGGACATCCTTGATTTGTTCGGTTTGTCGGAGGAAGTGTCCGCGGACAAGAAAACGCTGAAAAACACGATCGGAAGAAAGCTGGCCGCGCGCGTGCTGCGCACCTGGACAGAAGACTTCGTGGATGAGGACACTGGCGAGGTGGTTTCTATCGACCGTAACGAAGTGATCCTGGAGCGCGACTCTGATATTACGGCGGAAGACATCGACGTGATTGTTGACTCAGGTGTGAAATCCATCATTCTGCACCGCGAGAACGTGAACATCGCGGACTACGCCATCATATATAACACGCTCCAGAAGGACAACTCCAACTCTGAGCAGGAGGCAGTAGAGCAGATTTACCGTCAACTGCGAAACACGGAGGCACCGGACGTAGAAACCGCCCGCGACATTATCCAGAAGCTGTTCTTCTCTGACAAGCGCTACGACCTGGGCGAAGTTGGCCGTTACAGAATCAACAAGAAGCTGGGCCTCGACACGAATTGGGAAGCGAAAGTGCTCACAAACGAGGACATTGTCCTGATTGTGAAGTACCTGATCGGCCTGATCAACTCTAAAGCCGTGGTGGATGATATTGACCACCTGAGCAACCGCCGTGTGAGAACAGTGGGCGAACAGTTATATGCCCAGTTTGGAGTGGGACTGGCCCGTATGGCCCGTACCATTAAAGAGCGTATGAACGTGCGCGACAACGAAGACTTCAAACCGGTTGACCTGATCAACGCGCGGACGCTGTCTTCCGTGATCAACTCGTTCTTCGGGACTAACCAGCTGTCGCAGTTCATGGACCAGACCAACCCGCTGGCCGAAGTGACGCACAAGCGCCGTGTGTCGGCCCTGGGGCCAGGCGGTCTGTCACGGGAGCGGGCCGGTTTCGAGGTGCGTGACGTGCATTATACCCACTACGGCCGTCTATGTACCATCGAAACACCGGAAGGACCAAACATCGGTCTGATCTCCTCGCTGTGCGTACACGCCCGCGTGAACCATATGGGCTTTATCGAAACGCCTTACCGCAAGGTGATAGAAGGTAAAGTGGTTGTGGACGGATCGGTAGAGTACCTGACAGCCGAAGAAGAGGATACCCACCACATCGCGCAGGCAAACGCCCTGATCGATGAGAAAGGAAACTTCGTGAACGAGCGTGTGAAAGGCCGTTTCGAGGGAGACTTCCCGGTGGAGGAGCCGGGCGCTTATACCTATATGGACGTTGCCCCGAACCAGATTGTATCAGTGGCGGCTTCTATGATTCCGTTCCTGGAGCATGATGACGCCAACCGTGCCCTGATGGGCTCGAACATGCAGCGCCAGGCCGTGCCGCTTCTGAAGCCGCAGGCTCCGATAGTAGGAACAGGTTTGGAAAGAAGGGCAGCGATTGACTCCAGAGCACTGGTGATAGCCGAAGGCGAAGGTGTGATTGATTTTGTGGACGCCACTAAAATCGTGGTGAAATACGATCTGAGCGAAGATGAGAAACTGGTTTCCTTCGACGCTGAGTATGTGGACTACAAGCTGATAAAGTTCAGGAGAACGAACCAGGATACCTGCATCAACCTGACCCCAATCGTGAAGAAAGGGCAGCGGGTAACCAAAGGGCAGCCGCTGTGCGAGGGATATGCCACCAACGACGGGGAACTGGCGCTTGGCCGCAACCTGCAGGTGGCGTTCATGCCGTGGCAGGGATATAACTTTGAGGATGCCATCGTCATCTCCGAAAAAGTGGTGCGCGACGATGTGTTCACCTCCATCCACATCGAGGAGTTTGAACTGGAAGTGCGCGAGACGAAGCGGGGCGAGGAAGAACTGACTTCAGAGATACCGAACGTGAGCGAGGAGGCGGTGCGCAACCTGGACGAGAACGGTATCATCCGCATTGGAGCCGAGGTGAAGGAAGGGGACATTCTGATTGGAAAAATCACGCCGAAGGGCGAGACGGATCCGACGCCGGAGGAGAAACTGCTCCGCGCCATCTTCGGAGACAAAGCCGGTGATGTGAAGGACGCCTCGCTTAAGGCGCCGCCCTCACTCAATGGTGTGGTGATTGAGACAAAACTGTTCTCACGCCCTAAGAAGGACAAGAACCTGCGGGCCAAGTCTAAGAAAGAGGTAGAGGAACTGAAGGTAAAATACAGCAGGGAACTGATCAGCATCAAGAACGTGATGGCTGACAAGCTTGTCGCTTTACTGGAAGGCAAAACCTCTCAAGGGGTGAAGCACAAGTTCGGGGATGAAATCCTGACAAAAGGCTCGAAATTCACGAGAAAGAACATCGTGGAAGCGCTGTTCCCGGAGAAGAACCCCTACAAGGACGAAAGCAACTACGCCGTTCCGGAAGAGGTGAACATGTTCAAGGACCTGATCCTGGAGAACTGGACCGCTGACGAGAAAACGAACAGCATGCTGGTAGAGCTTGTGAAGAACTACAACAAGCGCCGCAACATCGTGTCGGCACACTTCAAGCGAGAGCGCTTCACGCTGGAGGTTGGAGACGAGCTGCCGGCAGGCATCGTGCAGCTTGCCAAGGTATATATAGCCAAGAAGCGCAAGCTGAAAGTGGGTGACAAGATGGCGGGTCGCCACGGTAACAAAGGGGTGGTAGCCAGAATCGTTCGCGAGGAGGACATGCCGTTCCTGGAAGACGGAACACCAATGGACATCGTGCTGAACCCGCTGGGCGTCCCTTCGAGGATGAACATCGGCCAGATATATGAGACAGTGCTCGGGTGGGCCGGTCTGAAGCTGGGCAGAACCTATGCCACGCCAATCTTCGACGGTGCCACGGAGGAGCAGGTTTCTGCCGAGCTGGCTGAGGCAGGGCTTCCGCATTTCGGACGCTCTTACCTGTTCGACGGTTTATCCGGCGACCGCTTCGACCAGCCGGTGACAGTAGGCGTCATCTATATGCTGAAACTGGGTCACCTGGTGGATGATAAGATGCACGCACGCTCCATCGGCCCATACTCGCTCATCACGCAGCAGCCACTGGGCGGTAAAGCACAGTTCGGTGGTCAGCGTTTCGGTGAGATGGAGGTGTGGGCGCTGGAGGCCTTCGGAGCCTCGAACGTACTGCAGGAAATATTGACAGTGAAATCAGATGACGTGATCGGCCGCGCGAAAGCCTACGAGGCAATCGTGAAAGGGGACGTGTTGCCGAAGCCAAATATCCCGGAGTCATTCAACGTACTGATTCACGAGCTGAGAGGTCTGGCGCTGGAAATCACGCTGGAGTAATAAAGTGAAAGTTAGGCGCTTCGGTATATATACTGGAGCGCTTAACACACTTTATATACAGGTGTAGCTGTAGAGCAAATTCATTGTACTGACATTATTATAATATAATATGGCATTTGCGAAAAATAAAAAGCTTTCTCAGGACTTCTCAAAAGTAACGATCAGCCTGGCTTCCCCGGAATCCATCCTGGAGCGTTCCAACGGAGAGGTGACAAAGCCTGAGACCATTAACTATAGAACTTACAAGCCTGAGATGGGTGGTTTATTCTGCGAAAGGATATTCGGGCCTGTGAAGGATTGGGAATGCCACTGCGGGAAATACAAGAGAATCAGATACAAAGGTATCATCTGCGACCGTTGCGGCGTGGAGGTGACCGAGAAGAAAGTGCGCCGCGAGCGCATGGGCCATATCGAACTGGTGGTTCCGGTGGCGCATATCTGGTACTTCAAGTCACTCCCTAACAAAATTGGATATCTGCTGGGCCTGCCGACCAAAAAGCTCGACCAGATTATATACTACGAACGGTATGCGGTTATTCAGCCGGGTATTCTGGCAGAAGACGGTGTGAACACGCTTGACTTTCTGACCGAGGATGAGTACTTGGATATGATTGACAAGCTCCCGCGCGAAAACCAAATGTTGGACAACAACGATCCAAACAAGTTCATCGCGAAGATGGGTGCTGAAGCATTGCAAATGCTATTGGAGCGTACGAACCTGGATGACCTGTCATACGAGCTTCGTCATGCCGCCGCTCACGAGACGTCTCAGCAGCGTAAAGCTGAGGCGTTAAAGCGTCTTCGTGTAGTAGAAGCATTCCGTGATGCTGCAACCAGAATCGAAAACAGACCAGAGTGGATGATCATCCGCATGGTGCCTGTTATTCCACCAGAGCTTCGTCCGCTTGTTCCGTTAGATGGTGGCCGTTTCGCTACATCTGACTTGAACGACCTTTACAGACGTGTTATCATCCGTAACAACCGTCTGAAGCGTCTGATAGAGATCAAAGCGCCTGAAGTAATCCTTCGTAACGAGAAGCGTATGCTACAGGAAGCGGTGGACTCTCTGTTCGACAACTCACGTAAAGTGAACGCTGTTCGTGCAGAAGGTAACCGTGCGCTGAAGTCGCTTTCTGATATGCTGAAAGGTAAGCAGGGACGTTTCCGTCAGAACTTGCTTGGTAAGCGTGTTGACTACTCTGGCCGTTCGGTAATTGTGGTTGGTCCTGAACTGAAGCTGCACGAGTGCGGTCTGCCTAAAAACATGGCAGCGGAGCTCTTCAAGCCGTTCATCATCCGCAAGCTGATCGAAAGAGGTATCGTGAAGACTGTAAAGTCAGCTAAGAAAATAGTAGACCGTAAGGACCCTGTTGTTTGGGATATCCTGGAAAACGTGCTGAAAGGCCACCCGGTACTCCTTAACCGTGCTCCTACGCTACACAGATTAGGTATACAGGCATTCCAGCCGAAACTGATCGAAGGTAAGGCGATCCAGCTGCACCCACTGGTGTGTACGGCCTTTAACGCCGACTTTGACGGTGACCAGATGGCGGTACACGTCCCGCTCGGGCCTGCCGCTGTACTGGAAGCCTCCATGCTGATGCTGGCATCGCACAACATCCTGAACCCTGCCAACGGAGCGCCTATTGCGGTGCCGTCGCAGGACATGGTTCTCGGATTATATTATGTGTCGAAAGGCAAGCGCAGCACAGAAACTGAAACCATCGTGGGTGAAGGAATGAGCTTCTACTCTCCGGAGGAAGTCATCATCGCCATCAACGAAGGCCGCCTCTCGAAGCAGGCATATATAAAAGTAAGGACAAAGATCCGAAACGAGCAGGGCGAACTGGTTACGAAGTTGATTGAAACCGTAGCCGGCCGCGTGATATTCAACCAGTTCGTGCCGGAGGAAGTAGGCTATATAGATGAACTGCTGACGAAGAAGAAACTGCAGCAGATCATCTCCCGCGTGTTCAAGGAGACAGGTATGGCGCGTGCCGCGCAGTTCCTGGACGACATCAAAACGCTCGGGTTCCAGTCGGCCTACAAAGGTGGTCTTTCCATGGGTCTGGGTGATATCCAGATACCAAAAGAGAAGGATATTCTGGTAGCGCAGGCCAAGAAGGATGTGGATGCGGTATGGCAGAACTACTCGATGGGTCTGATCACAGACAACGAGCGTTACAACCAGGTAATTGATATATGGACACGTATCAACAACCAGATAACGGAAACGCTGATGCGCCGCCTGGAGAACGATGACCAAGGCTTTAACTCTATCTTCATGATGATGCACTCCGGCGCCCGTGGCTCCAGAGAGCAGATCCGTCAGTTGGGTGGTATGCGCGGTCTGATGGCGAAGCCTCAGAAATCCCTGCAAGGCTCTGTGGGTGAGATTATCGAGAACCCAATCCTTTCCAACTTCAAGGAAGGTCTAGATGTAATCGAGTACTTCATCTCGACGCACGGTGCGCGAAAAGGCCTTGCGGACACAGCACTTAAAACGGCTGACGCCGGTTACCTGACACGTCGCCTGGTGGATGTGTCGCAGGACGTGATTGTGAACGAGGAAGACTGCGGCACGCTGCGAGGTCTGGAGGTAAGTGCGCTGAAAGACAACGAGGATATCGTGGAGTCGCTGTCTGAGCGAATTCTGGGTCGCGTGACCGTACACGATGTATATGACCCGATTTCGAATGAGTTGATTGCTGAGTCCGGCTCTGAAATCACAGAAGAGGTGGCGCGAGCCATCGAGGAGACGGCTATCGAATTTGTAGAGATCCGCTCCGTGCTGACCTGCGAATCGAAGCGTGGTATCTGCGCCAAGTGCTACGGCCGTAACCTGGCAACAGGCTTTATGGTGCAGAAGGGCGAGGCAGTGGGTGTAATTGCCGCACAGTCTATCGGCGAGCCGGGAACACAGCTGACACTCCGTACATTCCACGTGGGTGGTACAGCGTCTAACATTGCGGTGGATGCCACCATTCTGGCGAAGTTCGGCGGTAAAATCGAATTCGAGGACGTACGCTCGCTGGACACAGTGAACAACGAAGGCGAACCGGTGAAGGTAGTGATGGGTCGTTCAGGCGAGGTAAAAGTTGTGGACCCAAACACGGGCAAGCTGCTTATCAGCAACCACGTCCCTTATGGCTCCTTCCTGCACGTGAACGACGGGCAGACGGTAGAGAAAGGCGATCAGATATGTAACTGGGATCCATATAATGCCGTGATTCTCTCTGAATTTGACGGGGAGATTGCCTATGAAGCCATCATCGAGGGTATCACATACCGCGAGGAGTCGGATGAGCAGACAGGTTACCGCGAGAAGGTGATCATCGATACAAAAGACAAGACACAGAACCCCGCCATCTTGGTAAACCCGAAGAATGGCGAGCCGAAAGGCTATAACATTCCGGTGGGAGCACACTTGACCGTAGAGAACGGCGAGAAAATCAAAGCCGGACAGATTCTGGTGAAGATTCCTCGAGCGATAGGCAAGACGCGTGACATCACAGGTGGTCTGCCGCGTGTGACGGAACTGTTCGAAGCCCGTAACCCTTCTAACCCGGCCGTGGTATCGGAGATTGATGGCGTGGTGACCTACGGAAGCGTGAAGCGCGGTAACCGTGAAATCTACATCGAGTCGAAAGACGGCGTGAAGAAGAAGTACATGGTGCCGCTTTCCAAGCACATCCTCGTGCAGGACAACGACTTCGTGCGCGCTGGTATGCCGTTATCGGATGGTGCCATCACACCGTCAGACATCCTAAATATCCAGGGTCCGGGAGCCGTGCAGGAATACCTGGTGAATGAGATTCAGGAAGTATACCGTCTGCAGGGCGTGAAGATCAACGACAAGCACATTGAGGTGGTTGTACGCCAGATGATGCAGAAGGTGATTGTCGTGGATGCCGGTGACACAAGCTTCCTGGAGAACCAGGTGGTAGACAAAATCACCTTCATGGAGGAAAACGACCGCATCATTGACATGAAAGTGGTGGAGGAAGCCGGAGACTCGGCAAGCCTGAAGCCAGGTCAGATCGTTACCGCCAGAAGGCTGCGTGACGAGAACTCAAGCCTGAAGCGCCGCGACCTGAAACTGGTAACCGTGCGCGATGCACAGCCATCCGTGTCAAGGCCTACGCTGCAGGGTATCACACAGGCATCCCTGGGTACGCAAAGCTTCATCTCTGCGGCATCCTTCCAGGAAACGACGAAGGTGCTGAGCGAGGCGGCTATCAAAGGAAAAGCCGATGAGCTGCTTGGCCTGAAAGAGAACGTGATCGTGGGGCACCTGATTCCGGCTGGTACAGGACTGAGAGAATATCAGAAACTGATAGTGGGAAGCCAGGAAGAGTATGATGCATTGGTAAGCTCCAAGAAAGCGACAACCAAAAGGCAGCAGGAGTTACAAAACAAATAAATTCGAATATGGCGGATGATCAGCAAAAGCAAAATCAGATAAGCATAGAGTTGTCGGAAGAAGTGGCAGAAGGCGAGTATGCCAACCTGGCTATGATTGCGCACTCCAGCAGCGAATTTGTGATTGATTTTATAAGACTGATGCCAGGTTTGCCAAAAGCGAAAGTCAAATCAAGAGTCGTTATCACGCCGGAGCACGCCAAGAGATTATTGGCTGCTCTGGCCGATAACGTCAAAAAGTTTGAAGACAGCTTCGGTGAGATCAAGCACGCACAGGAGGCGCCGTCATTTCCGATGAACTTCGGAGGAACGGTGGGGGAAGCCTAATGCACTAAGAATTAATGAATTAATATTTTGAAATTGCAAGTGTATTTATATACCTTTGCAGTCCGAATTTTTGAGTAGAAAAATCTATAATTAACAGATTGTAAATGCCTACTATACAGCAATTAGTAAGAAAGGGAAGAGAGAAACTGACATATAACTCTAAGTCTCCTGCCCTAGATTCATGCCCACAGCGTCGTGGCGTATGTACAAGAGTATATACCACAACGCCTAAGAAGCCAAACTCTGCCATGCGTAAGGTTGCCAGGGTACGATTAACAAACGGCAAGGAAGTCAACGCCTATATACCAGGTGAAGGCCACAACCTGCAGGAGCACTCTATTGTGCTGATCAGAGGAGGCAGGGTGAAGGACCTTCCGGGGGTGCGTTACCACATCGTGCGCGGCGCCCTCGACACCGCAGGTGTTAGCGGCCGTCTTCAGTCACGCTCCAAGTACGGTGCCAAGCGACCCAAGCCAGGGCAGGCTGCAGCCGCCGCAGGTAAAGGTGGTAAGAAAAAGTAATATATAGCCTTTTAATACAATGAGAAAAGCAAAGCCGAAAAGTAGAATACTCCTTCCTGATCCTAAATATAAAGAGACATTGGTGACGCGTTTCGTTAACTACATGATGGAAGACGGAAAGAAAAGCGTAGCCTATGGAATCTTCTATGATGCTGTAGAAATAGTAGAATCAAGAACAAAAGAAAACGGCCTGGAGATGTGGAAGAAAGCGTTGAACAACGTGATGCCAAGCGTCGAGGTAAAAAGCCGTAGGGTAGGGGGTGCTACATTCCAAGTGCCGACTGAGGTCCGTCCGGACCGCAGAGTATCTCTGGGTATCAAGTGGATGATATCCTACGCTCGCAAAAGAGGCGAGAAAACAATGAAAGACAGGTTAGCAGGAGAGATTGTAGCTGCTGCTAAAGGTGAAGGTGCTGCTGTGAAGAAGAAAGACGATACACACAGAATGGCAGAGGCGAACAAAGCATTCTCACACTTTAGATTCTAAGGATGGCAAGAGACCTAAAATACACAAGAAATATTGGGATTGCCGCGCATATTGATGCAGGTAAGACAACAACAACAGAGCGCATACTTTACTACACAGGAAAATCTCACAAATTAGGGGAAGTACACGAAGGTGCCGCTACAACCGACTGGATGGAGCAGGAGCAGGAGCGCGGTATCACCATTACTTCTGCCGCTGTTACAGTAAACTGGAATTACAGAGGACAGCCGTATCACATCAACATCATCGACACCCCGGGCCATGTTGACTTCACGGTGGAAGTGAACCGTTCGCTGCGGGTACTGGATGGCCTGGTGTTCCTGTTCAGTGCAGTAGACGGGGTGGAGCCACAGTCAGAAACCAACTGGCGCCTTGCCGACAACTATAAAGTGGCACGCATCGGTTTTGTGAACAAGATGGACCGTTCTGGCGCTGACTTCCTGGCGGTGTGCAGGCAGGTAAAAGAAATGCTGGGCAGCAACGCCGTAGCGCTTCAGTTACCGATTGGCTCTGAGGATAACTTTAGAGGAGTGGTGGATCTGGTGAACAACCGGGGCATCATCTGGAATGAGGATGACAAAGGGATGACCTTTACAGAAGTTCCTATTCCGGACGACATGGTGGAAGAAGCCGCTGAGTACAGGGAGAAGCTGCTGGAAGCAGTTGCCGAGTACGATGAAACCCTGATGGAGAAATACTTCGAAGATCCAAATTCGATCTCTGAAGATGAAATACTGACTGCCCTTCGTGCTGCAACGATAGATATGGCCATTGTTCCGATGCTGTGCGGTTCTTCCTTCAAGAACAAGGGTGTTCAGACGATGCTGGATTATGTGATGGCGCTGATACCTTCTCCTCTTGACAGAGAGTATATCAAAGGAATAAACCCTGATACGGAGCAGGAAGTTTTACGCAAGCCAAGCGTAACAGAACCTTTTGCGGGTCTTGCATTCAAAATTGCGACTGACCCTTACGTTGGCCGCTTATGCTTTGTAAGGGCATACTCAGGCGTCCTGGAGTCCGGGTCATATGTATACAATACAAGGTCAAACAACAAAGAGCGTATATCCCGCATTTTCCAGATGCACGCCAATAAGCAGAACCAGATTGACAAATTGGAGGCTGGAGACATTGGTGCGGTAGTAGGCTTCAAGGACATCAAGACGGGAGACACACTTTGCGATCAGAACAACAAGATCGTGTTTGAATCTATGGATTTCCCTGAGCCGGTAATTGGTTATGCCATTGAGCCAAAAACGCAGGCAGACTCTGACAAGATGGGTATGGCGATTGCCAAGCTGATCGAGGAAGATCCTACGCTGAAAGTGCATACTGATGAGGAAACAGGGCAAACTATTCTGAGAGGAATGGGCGAATTGCACCTTGAGATCATCATCGACCGAATGAAGCGCGAGTTCAAAGTAGAGCTGAACCAGGGTGCGCCTCAGGTAGCTTACAAGGAGACGATCACAAAGACAGTGGAGCACCGGGAAGTGTTCAAGAAGCAGTCTGGTGGCCGTGGTAAGTTTGCCGACATTGTATTTAATATGGGGCCCCGCGAGGACGGCAAGCCAGGACTTGAGTTTGAGAATGCCATTGTAGGGGGTGTGATACCGAAAGAATTCATCCCAGCGGTTCAGAAAGGCTTCGAAGAAGCGATGAAGAACGGTATTCTTGCAGGATTCCCTATTGATTCCATGAAAGTGCGCCTGTTCCATGGTTCCTTCCATGATGTAGACTCTGATGCCCTTTCTTTTGAATTGGCAGCCCGTCAGGGATTCAAGGAGGCCGGCAAGCAATGCGCGCCGAAGCTGCTTGAGCCTATTATGTCAGTAGACGTGGTAACGCCGGATGAGTATACGGGCCCGGTAACTGGTGACCTGAACAGAAGAAGAGGCCTGATGAAGGGAATGGACACAAAAGGCACTGCTAGTGTGGTAAGGGCCGATGTGCCGCTCTCTGAGCTGTTCGGATATGTGACCGACCTTCGTACGATTACTTCTGGTAGAGCTACAGCTTCACTTACTTTCTCTCATTACGAGCAGGTACCTCAGAACTTAGCAGATGCCATCATTGCCAAATTAAAAGGAACTGCAGCTAAATAGTAGTAAAATAATGAATCAGAAAATAAGAATTAAGCTTAAGTCATACGACCACAACCTGGTCGATAAGTCTTCTGAGAAGATTGTGAAAGCTGTGAAAGCTACTGGTGCTATCGTAAGCGGACCAATTCCTCTTCCAACAGAAAAAGATAAATTCACTGTACTGCGCTCACCACACGTGAACAAGAAATCGCGCGAGCAGTTTCAGCTTTGCACCTATAAGCGGCTGGTAGATATTTACTCTACCAGCTCCAAGACGGTGGATGCGCTGATGAAACTTGAGTTGCCAAGCGGGGTAGATGTAGAAATAAAGGTTTGATAAACCTGAGCGCCATAAAAAAAGAGAACCGGGGAACTGGTTCTCTTTTTTTATAAGTGCATGATACAGAAATAATTTAGAGTAATGCTATTGAAACAAAAATATATTTTATAACTTTGCACTCCCTTAGAAAACTGAGGGCATACCATATATATTATTTCCATCTTTAAAAAAACAAGTTGAATGCCTGGAATTATCGGTAAAAAAATCGGAATGACAAGCCTCTTCACAGCAGATGGTAAATACACACCCGTAACGGTTATTCAAGCCGGCCCATGTGTAGTTACTCAGGTGAAGACAGTCGAGACTGATGGCTATGAAGCTGTACAGCTTGGCTTTGGCGAAAAGAAGCTGAAGAGAGTAACAATGGCAGAAGCCGGACATTACAAGAAAGCCAATACAGCTCCTAAGAAAAAAGTGGCAGAGTTTAACACGGAGGGTATTTCTGTAAATCTGGGAGACACCATAGATGTGAACCTGTTTATAGAAGGTGAGTTCGTGGATGTGGTCGGAACTTCCAAAGGCAAGGGATTCCAGGGCGTTGTGAAGCGCCACAACTTTGCCGGAGTTGGCGGTCAGACCCACGGTCAGCATAACAGGGCAAGGCACCCGGGTTCTATCGGTGCCTGTTCATGGCCATCCAGAGTGTTCAAGGGGATGCGCATGGCTGGCAGAATGGGCGGTAACCGCGTGAAGATTGAAAACTTGACGGTGTTGCGCGTTGTAGCGGACAAAAACCTTTTGGTAGTTAGTGGCTCTGTACCAGGTGCCAAGAATTCTTACGTGTTAATTGAGAAATAAAAATGGAGCTTTCTGTATTAAATATAAAAGGTGAGGATACAGGCAGAAAGGTAACGCTTTCTGATGCTGTGTTTGGTTTAGAGCCAAATGAGCATGCCATGTATCTTGACGTGAAACAGTACCTGGCGAACCAGCGGCAGGGAACGCATAAGTCAAAAGAGCGCAACGAGGTAGCAGGTTCTACAAAAAAGATTAAAAAGCAAAAAGGTACGGGCGGTGCACGTGCCGGATCGCTGAAGTCGCCGCTGTTTGTGGGCGGTGGGCGCGTTTTTGGACCCAAGCCAAGAAACTACAGCTTCAAGCTTAACAAGAAACTGAAGCGGGTGGCCCGTCTTTCTGCCCTGTCGCTGTTAGCACGCGACAACAAAGTGGCGCTGGTGGAGTCCTTCTCTCTGGACGCACCGAAAACAAGCGAGTTTAAAGGCATCCTGAGCAACCTGCAGGTGGCTGGCAAAACACTGATACTGCTGCCTGCAGCCGATAAGAACATTGTGCTGTCTGGGCGCAACCTGCCGAAGGTGAAAATCTCTACCGCAAGCGATGTGAACACATATGACCTGCTGAACACAGAGAAACTGTTGCTGGTGGAAGAGTCAGTTAATGTATTAGAAACCCTCTTTAGCGCGAAATAATGAACGTTCTGAAAAGACCAATAATCACTGAAAAATTTGCCGCTCTGAACGAGGTGGGCAAATATGCTTTTGAGGTAAACAAGAACGCCAATAAAGTAGAGATCAAGAAGCAGATTGAGAAACAGTATGGCGTAACAGTGGAGAAAGTAGCCACCATGCGCTCTATCGGCAAATTGAAGACGAAATATACGAAATCAGGCGCTGTCTCAGGCCGTACTTCTCTCATCAAGAAAGCAATTGTTACCCTGAAAGAGGGTGATGTCATAGACTTTTACAGCGGTATATAATTAAGTTAAGATGGCTTTAAAAAAGTTAAGACCAACAACACCAGGTCAAAGATTCAGAGTAGCCCCCGCCTTTGACGAGGTAACGGCCTCTACTCCGGAGAAATCTTTGTTGGCACCTATCAAAAAATCTGGTGGACGCAACGACTCAGGTAAAATGACCATGCGCTATACAGGCGGTGGCCATAAGAAGAAATACCGGGTCATCGATTTTAAGCGTACTAAGTTCGGCATACCGGCTACCGTAAAGACGATCGAATACGATCCGAACAGGACAGCCCGCATCGCCCTGCTGCACTACGTGGACGGTGAGAAGGCATATATCATTGCACCAGCCGGATTGCAAGTAGGCACTGTGGTTACTTCAGGCCCGGGCATTGCCCCCGAAGTAGGGAATTGCCTTCCTTTATCGGATATTCCTCTTGGTACTATCATTCACAACATCGAGTTGCAGCCAGGCGCAGGTGCTATACTTGCCCGCAGCGCCGGTTCTTATGCCCAGCTAGTGGCCCGCGAAGGCCGCTATGCAACGATCAAGCTTCCTTCAGGGGAGTTGAGAATGGTGTTAGTGAACTGTTCAGCAACAGTTGGTACTGTTTCTAATGCCGACCATATGAATGTGCAACTCGGAAAAGCCGGGCGCAACAGATGGTTGGGCAAGCGTCCACGCGTACGTGGTGTAGCCATGAACCCTGTCGATCACCCAATGGGTGGTGGTGAAGGTAAATCCTCCGGCGGTCACCCACGCTCACGCAAAGGCCTGTATGCAAAAGGCATGAAGACCAGAAACAAGAATAAGTATTCTGAACAGCTTATAGTTAACAGAGGAAAGAAAAAATAAATGGCTAGATCATTAAAAAAAGGGCCTTACATTGACTTTAGGCTCGAGAAGAAAGTGAATGTAATGAATGACGCTGGCAAAAAGTCTGTTATCAAGACTTGGTCGCGCCGATCTATGATATCTCCTGATTTCGTGGGCCACACATTCGCAGTACATAATGGTAATAAATTTATTCCGGTATATGTGACGGAGAACATGGTAGGGCACAAGCTCGGCGAGTTTGCGCCAACCAGAAACTTCAGAGGTCACGTTGCTAAAAAAGATAAAGGCAAGCGATAACCATGGAAGCAGTAGCAAAACTAAATAACGTGCCTACTTCTCCTCGTAAAATGAGGTTAGTAGCTGGCTTGATCCGTGGCAAGAGCGTATCAAGGGCCCTGAACTTACTGAAGTTCGAAGCAAATTCCGGATCTGAGAGACTTGAGAAGCTTCTTTTGTCAGCTTTGTCTAACTGGCAGCTGAAAAACGAGGATACCCGCATCGAAGAGGCGAATCTATATATCAAAGAGATCTTTGTAAACGAGGGCAAGATGCTGAAGCGCCTGCGCCCGGCTCCTCAAGGCCGCGGACACCGCATCAGGAAGCGATCAAACCATGTAACGGTTATCATCGACAGCCTGACAGAAGAGCAAATTGAACAGCAATCAAAGAAATCTAAAAAAGCCAGCAAGTAAGATATGGGACAGAAAGTAAATCCAATCGGTTTTCGACTCGGCATTATCAAAGGTTGGGATTCTAACTGGTATGGCGGCAAGGATTTCGCTGAGAAGCTGATCGAGGACGAGAAAATCAGAAAATATATATTAGCGCGAATTCCTAAAGGCGGCATCTCTAAAATCATTATTGAAAGAACGCTGAAGCGCATCACCATCACCGTGAACACTGCCCGTCCGGGTGTTGTAATCGGGAAAGGCGGCCAGGAGGTAGACAAGATTAAGGAGGAGCTTAAGAAGCTGACGAACAAAGATATTCAGATCAACATCTTTGAGATCAAGCGCCCTGAGCTGGATGCAAAACTGGTAGGCGAGTCAATCGCCCAGCAGTTGCAGGCCCGTATTTCTTTCCGCCGTGCCATGAAGCAGGCCATTGCGTCTGCCCTGCGGGTTGGTGCCGAAGGCATCAAAGTACAGGTGTCAGGCCGCTTGGGCGGTGCTGAAATGGCCAGAACCGAGCATTACAAGGAGGGTAGGACTCCGCTGCACACGCTACGAGCCGACATCGATTATGCCCTGTCTGAAGCGCAGACGGTATATGGCAAGCTCGGCATCAAGGTGTGGATCTTCAGAGGAGAGGTATATGGCAAGCGCGACTTGACGCCGAACGCAGGCTTAGAGAGCGGCAAAGGCGGAGGACCAGGCGCACCGCAAGGTGGTGGAGGTGACAGAGGCGACCGACGTGGCAACCCCCGCAACAAGAAAGCGGATGGTGCGCCAGGTGGCGACAAGCGTGGTGGCAATCGCAACAAGCGGCGTCAGTAATTGATTGTTAACATTATTACGATTTTAGAAAATGTTACAGCCTAAAAGGACTAAATATAGAAAAATGCAAAAAGGCCGCGTGAAGGGTCTGGCTCACCGAGGCAGCACCATTTCATTTGGTTCATTTGCAATAAAATCGCTGGAAGCCACATGGATTACCAGCCGCCAGATTGAGGCAGCGCGTATCGCCATGACAAGGGCTATGAAGCGTGAAGGACAAGTGTGGATCCGCATCTTCCCTGACAAGCCCATCACCAAGAAGCCTGCTGAGGTGCGTATGGGTAAGGGTAAGGGTTCTCCGGAGTATTGGGTGGCCGTAGTGAAGCCCGGTACCATCATGTTTGAATCGGATGGCATCACGTTAGAAGTCGCGAAGGAATCGCTAAGGCTGGCCGCCCAGAAGCTGCCGGTGAAATCAAAATTTGTAGTACGTAGGGATTACGTTGAGAAATAGAAAATGAAAAATTCAGACATTAAGGCTTTGTCTTCAGAAGAACTGAAAGAGAGGCTAAACACTGAGCGCTCCAACATGCAAAACCTACGTTTTGCACATGCCATATCTCCGTTGGAGAACCCCATGAAAATCCGTGAGACCAAGCGTACCATCGCCCGTCTGAACACGGAAATCCGCAGTCGTGAAATCCAAGCTAACTCTTAATACCTATTTAGATCATGGAAGAGAGAAATCTAAGAAAAGAAAGAAGTGGGAGAGTTGTTAGCAATAAGATGAACAAGTCGATCACGGTATTGGTGGAAAGTAAAATGAAGCACCCTATCTACGGGAAGTTTCTGAACAAGTCCAACAAGTTTATGGCTCACGACGAGAACAACGACTGCAACATCGGGGACTTGGTGCGCATTCAGGAAACGCGTCCGCTTAGCAAGAATAAGAACTGGCGTTTAGTAGAAATAATAGAAAGAGCGAAATAAGATGATACAGCAGGAATCAAGACTAAGTGTAGCTGATAACAGCGGTGCCAAAGAAGTGCTTTGCATCCGTGTGTTGGGTGGTACTGGTAAGAAATACGCTTCTATCGGAGACAAGATAGTAGTGACTGTGAAATCAGCCCTTTCTTCCGGTAACATAAAAAAAGGAACTGTTTCTAAAGCAGTTATTGTAAGAACAAAGAAAGAGGTAAGAAGAAAAGACGGGTCCTATATCCGTTTCGACGACAATGCCGCCGTTCTTCTGAATGCAAACAATGAGCCTCGCGGCACCCGTATCTTCGGGCCGGTAGCCCGTGAGCTTCGTGAAAAGCAATTCATGAAAATTGTTTCGCTGGCACCTGAAGTTCTATAACATATAATTCAGATTAAAATGAATAAGAAAAAACTTCATGTAAAGACTGGCGATACGGTTAAAGTAATTGCCGGAGATGATCGCGGCAAAACAGGCCGCATCATCGCTGTAGACATCAGCAAGCAGAGAGTAACTATAGAAGGGTTAAACTTAGTAACCAAGCATGCCAAGCCCAGCGCCAAAAACCCGCAAGGCGGCATCAGCCAGATAGAAGCTCCGGTACACGCCAGCAATGTAGCTTTGGTAGACGCTAAAGGCGAAACATTCAAAGCTGGAAGAAGAAAGAACAGCGAAGGTAAATCAGAGCGTTACTCTAAAAAGACAGGAGAGGTTATCTAAGATGGCAACTACAAGATTTAAAGAAAAATACGATAAAGAGGTAGTGCCTGCCTTGAAAGAGAAGTTCCAGTACAAGAACATCATGCAGGTGCCCAAGCTTACAAAGATTTCCATCAACAAAGGCATCGGCGCCGCCGTTTCCGACAAAAAGCTGGTGGATATAGGGGTAGAGGAACTTACAACCATCACCGGGCAGAAGGCGGTTTCAACCATCGCTAAGAAATCCGTTTCTAACTTCAAACTGCGAGAGGGCATGCCTATCGGTGCGCGCGTAACGCTGCGGGGAGAGAAGATGTACGAGTTCCTGGACCGCCTGGTGACTGTAGCGCTGCCACGCGTGCGTGACTTCAGGGGAATCAACGCGAAAGGCTTTGACGGCCGCGGCAACTATACCCTCGGTATAAAGGAGCAGATCATCTTCCCTGAAATTAGCATCGACAAGATAAAGGCTATCTCTGGAATGGACATCACTTTCGTGACAACTGCACAGACAGACGAGGAAAGCTACGAACTGCTGAAAGCTTTTGGAATGCCTTTCGTAACCGATAAGAAATAAGAAAATGGCAAAAGAATCAGTAAAAGCGAGAGAGCTTAAAAGACAGAAGATGGTAGCAAGATACGCTACCAAAAGAGCCGCATTGAAAGCAAGCGGAGACTATGAGGCCTTAGATAAATTGCCACGTAATGCTTCCCCGGTACGTCTGCACAACCGTTGCAAACTGTCCGGGCGCCCAAGGGGATATATGAGGAAATTCGGGATATCCCGCGTTGTTTTCAGAGACCTTGCATCTGCTGGTAAAATTCCTGGTGTTACAAAATCGAGCTGGTAATTTTTTTCTTACGCTGTAAGAAAAGAGAAAAGATATTCGTATCTTTGCCCCTCGCTTAGCTAAAAGCATTCATTATTATATAGTTTCCATAATGAACACAGATCCAATAGCAGATTATTTAACTAGAGTGCGTAACGCTATCAAGGCGAACCATAGAATAGTTGAGATACCATCTAGCAATATAAAGAAAGAGATCACCAAAGTATTGTACGACAAAGGGTACATCCAGAGTTATAAATTCGATGACGCTGCGGTGCAAGGTACAATCAAGATAGCGCTGAAATATAACCCCAACACAAAGCAGTCTGCTATTGTGAAACTGGACAGGATTAGTAAGCCAGGGCTACGCAAATACGTTGGAAGTGATAACCTGCCCCGCGTCCTGAACGGCCTGGGTGTTGCCATTTTATCTACTTCTAAAGGCGTAATGACCGAGAAAGAAGCCAAGTCGCTGAACATCGGCGGTGAGGTATTATGTTATGTTTATTAATTAGGAGGATAGACAATGTCACGTATAGGAAAATTGCCAATCAGCCTGCCTAACGCTATTGAAGTAACTGTGGCTGCAAACAATGTGGTTACCGTGAAAGGGCCGAAAGGATCGCTTTCTACTCCTGTAGATAAGGATATGATTGTGAAGCAGCATGATAACCAGCTTGTTGTGGAGCGCCCTACCGAACAGAAGCGCCACAAAGCCATGCATGGCTTGTACCGTTCCCTCATCAACAACATGGTGATAGGTGTGAGCCAGGGTTTCAAAGAGCAGCTTGAGTTGGTGGGTGTGGGTTATAAAGCAACCATGCAGGGGAACATTCTGGAGCTTTCGCTCGGTTACTCGCACAATATCTATTTAGCTATCCCAGCTGAAGTATCGGCCACGGCTGTAACTGAAAAAGGTAAGTCTCCGGTTATCACGCTTGAGTCTAACGACAAGCAGCTGTTGGGCCAGGTGGCTGCTAAAATCAGGTCACTGCGCAAGGTAGAGCCATATAAAGGCAAGGGTATCCGCTTCGTAGGTGAAGTAATCAGAAGAAAAGCTGGTAAGACAGCGTCTAAATAATCATCATCATGTCTACTAACAAGATCTCAAGAAGACTAAGAATAAAGAGAAGTATCAGGAACAAAATTTCTGGTACTGCCGAAAGGCCAAGATTGTCTGTGTTCCGCAGTAACAAAGCGATATATGCACAGCTGATTGACGATACTACTGGTGTGACACTAGCGGCAGCTTCTTCGGTAAAGCTTGATGATGCAAAGGCAAATGTAGAGACTGCCGGCAGAGTTGGGAAAGAGATTGCTGAAAAAGCGCTTTCTAAAGGTATCTCGCAGGTGATTTTCGACCGCTCTGGTTACCTGTACCACGGTAAAGTTAAATCATTGGCAGAAGGCGCTCGTGAAGGTGGCCTTAAATTCTAAAGAATTATGTTGAAGAATAATATACGAAGCGTAAAGGCGAGCGAAATAGAGCTGAAAGAGCGAGTTGTTGCCATAAACCGTGTTGCCAAAGTAGTGAAAGGCGGTAGAAGATTTTCTTTTGCGGCCATTGTAGTGGTGGGCGATGGAAACGGCGTGGTAGGTTACGGCCTTGGAAAAGCCAACGAGGTTACGGACGCCATCGCCAAAGGCATTGATGACGCTAAGAAGAACCTTGTGAAGGTGCCTACATACCATACCACAGTGCCACACGCTATGGAAGGCAAATATTCCGGCGGTTATGTGCTGATAAAGCCAGCTGCTGCCGGTACAGGCGTAATTGCAGGTGGCGCCATGCGTGCCGTGCTGGAGAGTGCCGGTGTAAAAGACGTGCTTTGCAAGTCAAAAGGCTCTTCGAACCCGCACAACGTGGTAAAGGCTACTTTTGATGCACTTTCTAAGATGCGTGATCCTTTGGCCGTTGCGCAGCAACGCGGAGTTAATTTACAGAAGGTATTCAACGGATAATTGAGATGGCTAAAGTAACAATCACACAGGTCAAAAGTATCATCGACCGTCCTAAAGACCAGAAAGCTACCATGAAGGCGCTTGGATTAGGTAAAATAAGCAGGTCAGTATCAGTAGAGCTTACTCCGCAGATTGCTGGCATGGTGAAAAAAGTTCATAGTTTAGTAGAAGTTAAAGACTTTCAATAATGTACTTAAATTCTTTAAAACCTGCAGAGGGTGCTGTTAAAAACAGTAAAAGAATAGGTCGGGGCACTGGGTCAGGTAGAGGTGGAACTTCTACACGCGGCCATAAAGGAGCCAAGTCACGTTCAGGTTATTCACAGAAATCAGGCTTCGAAGGCGGGCAGATGCCGCTTCAGAGACGCGTACCTAAGTATGGCTTCAAAAACATCAACCGTGTTGAGTATAAAGCCATCAACTTGGATGTATTGCAATCTTTAGTTGAGGCAGGCAGCGAAACGGTGCTAAACTTTGAATTCTTCAAAGCGCACGGTTTGGTTCAGAAGAACGACAAAGTTAAAATATTAGGCAGAGGGGAGTTGAACAAAGCTGTGGAAGTACATGCCCATGCATTCTCTGGAACTGCAACATCATCCATAGAAAAAGCTGGCGGTAAAACAGTAGCGCTCTAATCGATCGGTATGAAGAAGTTTATAACAACTATTAAGAACATTTTTGCTATTGAAGATCTGCGGGTGAGAATCCTGAACACGCTTTTCTTCATAGCAATATTCCGACTTGGTTCTTTTGTTGTTTTACCTGGTGTTGACCCGAACCAACTACAGGCTAACACGAGTGGCTTGTTTGGTTTGTTAGACACTTTCCTAGGTGGGGCATTCAGCAATGCCTCCATCTTTGCATTAGGTATCATGCCTTACATATCGGCTTCGATTGTATTGCAGCTTCTTACAATCGCCGTTCCCTACTTCCAGAAAATGCAGAAGGAGGGTGAGTCCGGGAGAAAGAAAATCAACCAAATCACCCGAGTGCTTACTATTGTTATTACGCTGGCACAAGCAGTGGGCTTTGTGGCTACCATCAACGCCGAAGCCATTGTCATCAGCCAAACGCTCTTCACCATCACCTCTATGATTGTGCTCACCTCGGGCACCATCTTCTGTATGTGGCTGGGTGAGCGAATCACCGACAAAGGTATTGGAAACGGTATATCGATGCTGATTATGATCGGTATTATCTCCCGGCTCCCAAGCGCCCTCATTTTTGAGGCTACCTCCAAGCAGCTAAACGGTGCCCTGTTGTTCTTGTTCGAGCTTTTTGTGCTGTTCTTTGTGGTAATGTCAGTTGTCATGCTGACGCAGGCCATCAGAAGAATTCCTGTACAATATGCCAAGCAGGTGGGCGGCAGCTCGCTATACAGTGGCCAGCGCCAGTTTATACCGCTCAAGGTGAACGCTGCCGGTGTGATGCCGATTATCTTTGCACAGTCGCTGATGTTCCTGCCTTCTATGATTGCCTCTATATGGGCAGACTCCAGTGACACCGCAAACTATATAGGCTCCACCTTCTCAGACTTCACATCGTGGCAGTATAATCTCGTGTTCTTTATTCTGATTCTGGTGTTCACTTATTTCTACACAGCCATCAGCGTGAACCCGAACCAGATTGCCGATGATTTGAAGCGAAGCGGCGGTTTCGTGCCGGGAGTTAAACCGGGGCTTGCCACTTCCGAATATATCGATACCATCCTGACAAAAATCACCCTTCCAGGTGCTATATACCTTGCCCTCGTTGCCATTTTCCCCTCCATCGCGGTGGTGCTGGGAGTAACAACTGAGTTTTCACAGTTCTTTGGTGGGACCTCGCTTATAATCATGGTTGGCGTCGTACTTGATACGCTTCAGCAAGTGGAGAGTTATCTGCTGATGCGGCATTACGATGGCATGATGAAGTCAGGAAAGCTGCGAGGCAGAACTGAGAACATTGCAATGGCATCTTCTTAATCGATGATTATATATAAAACGGAAGAAGAAATTGAGCTTATTCGCCAGAGTGCTTTGATATTAAGCAAAGCACATGGCGAAATTGCTCGTCTAATAAAGGAAGGTGTTTCTACGATTACATTAGACAAGCGTGCCGAAGAATTCATCCGCGACAGCGGCGGCCAGCCTTCCTTCAAAAACTACAACGGTTTCCCCTTTAGCCTATGTATATCAGTAAACGCTACTGTTGTACATGGCTTTCCGAGTGCCTACATACTGAACGATGGAGACATTATTTCTGTTGATGCAGGTGTTTACTACAAGGGATTTCACAGCGACTGTGCCTATACACATGGCGTTGGGAATGTTTCGGAAGAGGTAAAAGACCTCTTGAAAGTGACAAAAGAGTCACTTTACAAAGGCATAGAGAAAGCAACGGTTGGTTCCCGTATGGGCGACGTGAGCTATACCATTCAGGAGCATGCCGAGAAGCATGGATATGGTGTTGTGAGAGAGCTTGTGGGGCATGGTATTGGCCGCAACCTGCACGAGTCTCCGGAAGTTCCGAACTATGGGCGGCGCGGGCAAGGCGTGAAACTCCAGAACGGGCTGGTGATCGCGATCGAGCCCATGATTAATTTGGGCACGCGGCACATTGTGCAGGAAGAAGACGGCTGGACGATCAGGACGAAAGACAACAAACCATCCGCCCATTTCGAGCACTCTGTAGTGGTGCGAAAAGACAGGGCGGAGATTTTAACAACATTTGATTATATAGAACAAGCAAACAAATCATAAATGGCAAAACAGTCGTCCATAGAACAAGACGGGACTATCATTGAGGCTTTGTCTAACGCCATGTTTAGAGTTGAGCTTGAAAACGGTCATCAGGTGGTTGCTCATATATCCGGTAAGATGAGGATGAATTACATCAAAATCCTTCCGGGGGACAGAGTAAAGTTAGAGATGTCGCCTTATGACCTGACGAAAGGCAGAATTGTTTACAGATATAAATAAATAAAATGAAAGTTAAAGCATCAGTTAAAAAGAGAAGCGTTGACTGTAAGATAATCCGCCGCAAGGGGAAGCTTTACGTCATCAACAAGAAGAATCCAAGATATAAACAAAGACAAGGGTAATCAAAATTAGTATGGCAAGAATAGCAGGAGTAGATATTCCGGATAACAAAAGAGGCGAAATCGCATTGACCTATATCTTCGGTATCGGTCGCAACCTTTCGCAAAAAATCCTTAACAAAGCCGGGGTGGATCTTGACAAGAAGGTAAAAGACTGGACAGAAGACGAAGCCGGTGAGATCAGAAATATTATTGCAGCTGACATCAAGACGGAAGGTGTACTGAGGTCGGAGGTGCAGTTGCACATCAAGCGTCTTATGGACATTGGAAGCTACCGCGGGTTGAGACACCGTAAGGGTTTGCCTGTGCGCGGACAGCGCACCAAAAACAACTCACGCACCAGGAAAGGGAAGCGTAAGACTGTTGCAAATAAGAAGAAAGCTTCTAAATAATAATTGATCATGGCTCAGAAAAGAAAAGATAAGGCTAAGAAGCGTGTTGTAGTTGTAGAATCAACTGGCCAGGTACACATCAAAGCTTCTTTCAATAATATCATTATATCAGTAACCAACAACGTAGGTCAGGTTATATCTTGGGCTTCTGCTGGTAAAATGGGCTTCAAAGGCTCTAAAAAGAACACTCCGTACGCAGCTCAGATGGCTGCCGGCGACTGCGCCAAGGTTGCCTATGATTTGGGCATGCGCAAAGCTGAGGTTTTTGTCAAGGGCCCGGGTGCAGGTAGAGAGTCTGCCATCCGCACGGTACAGAACACCGGAATCGAAGTAACCTCTATCAAGGATGTTACGCCGCTGCCGCACAACGGATGTCGTCCTCCAAAACGCAGAAGAGTTTAAATTTAAATTTAGTTTAAGAAATGGCAAGATATACTGGTCCTAAAAGCAAAATCTCACGACGTTTCAACGAAGAGATTTTTGGCCCAAGCAAAGCACTCAAAAAGAAAGCTTACCCTCCGGGGATGCACGGCCGCGGCCGTCGCAAGAAGCAGTCAGAATATTCTCTGCAGCTTACGGAGAAGCAAAAGGCGAAGTTTATATATGGTGTTTTAGAGAAACAATTCGCTAACCTTTTCGCGAAAGCGCACAGAAAAGGCGGCATCACAGGTGAAGTGCTTCTGGCTTTACTTGAGTCAAGGTTAGATAATACTGTTTACCGTTTGGGTATCGCCCCAACCAGGAGAGCAGCGCGCCAGCTTGTCTTGCACAAGCACGTTTTAGTGAACGGCGACATCGTTAACATCCCCTCTTTCAGCCTGAAGGTGGGAGACGTGGTAGCAGTAAGAGAGAAATCAAAGTCTCTTGAGGCCATCACTTCTTCGCTTACCGTGCGCAATGCGCGCCAGTTCAGCTGGTTAGAGTGGAATGCTTCTGAGATGTCGGGCAAGTTTATCGCTACTCCTGAGAGAGACCAGATCCCTGAAAAAATCCAGGAGCAGCTGATCGTCGAGCTTTACTCTAAGTAAGCAGCATAATCAATTTCTAACCTTTAACACTGCAAGTATGTCAATATTAGCATTTCAAATGCCGGAGAAAGTTGTGATGGAAAAAGCCGACGACTTTCATGGGCTATTTGAATTCAAGCCGCTTGAAAAAGGTTACGGGGTAACCATCGGGAATGCGCTGCGCAGGATTCTCCTTTCTTCTTTGGAGGGATATGCTATCACGAGCATTCGCATAGGTGGAGTATTGCATGAGTTCTCGTCTGTTGAAGGAGTGGTTGAGGATGTGTCTGATGTGATTCTTAACCTGAAGATGGTCCGCTTCAAAAAAATAAGCGAAGTACTGGACGAGAAAATCACTATTAACCTTAGCGGCCAGGATACATTCAAGGCTGGCGATATAAACAAGTTCACGTCAAGCTATGAGGTGCTGAACCCTGAGCTGGTTATCTGCCACCTCGACAGCAGCATCAACTTCGAAGTAGAGCTGACAATTCAGAAAGGCCGCGGTTACGTGCCCGCTGAAGAGAACAAGCCAGCCGAGCAGGTGTTCGGGCAGATTTCAATCGACGCCATCTATACCCCCATCAAAAACGTGAAGTTTAGTGTGGAGAACACTCGTGTGGAGCAGAAAACTGACTACGAGAAACTTGTTCTTGACATCCAGACGGACGGCTCCATTCATCCAGAGGACGCCCTGAAAGGCGCTGCCAACATCCTGATACAGCACTTCATGCTGTTCTCCGACAGCACCATGACCTTCGAGACGGCCAAGCCGGAAGAAGAGGAGGCGGTGGACGAGGAACTGCTGCACATGCGCAAGGTTCTGAAGACTTCGCTGCAGGATATGGATTTGTCTGTTCGTGCGTACAACTGCCTCAAGGCTGCCGACATCAAAACGTTGGGCGACCTGGTGCAGTTGGACATCTCGGATATGATGAAGTTCAGGAACTTCGGTAAGAAGTCGCTGACAGAGCTGGAGAACCTGGTTCAGGAGAAAGGTTTGGTTTTCGGTATGGACCTTTCTAAGTATAAATTAGAAGAAGATTAATTTCATCTACGGCATAATTCCCGATCCCTGCTGAGGTTGATCGACGGTATGCACGTGCACAATTCAATATAATGAGACACGGTAAAAAAGTAAATCACTTAGGAAGAACCGCTTCGCACCGCAAGGCAATGCTGTCTAACATGGCATCGTCCTTAATCCTGCACAAGCGCCTTTCTACTACAGTAGCCAAGGCCAAGGCACTACGCAAGTATGTGGAGCCTCTGCTGACAAAATCAAAGAACGACACTACGCACTCCAGAAGAACCTGTTTTGCCTACCTGCAAAACAAAGAGTCGGTGAAGGAACTGTTCGACGAAGTATCAACCAAAGTAGCAAACAGGCCAGGCGGATATACCCGCATCCTGAAGACCGGCTACAGACTGGGTGATAATGCCGAGATGTGTGTGATCGAGTTGGTTGACTACAACGAGGACATGCTGAAAACAGAGGGTTCTGCTTCTACAGGCGCCAAGCGCACACGCCGCCGCGGTGGCAAGAAGAGCACTGCTGAGGCTGCACCCGTAACCGATGCGAAAGCGAAAGCAACCGCTGCTCCGGCTAAAACCGATGCTCCTGCTGCAACTGCCGCCGCTGAAGAAACTGCTCCGGCACAAGAGGAAGCTGCACCTGAGGCAAACGACACTCCGGCTGAGTCTACTGATTCTGATGATGAGAAAAATGATGCGAAATAAGCATTTTTCGTAAATATTTCTGAGGGACACGGCGTAAGTCGTGTCCCTTTTTTATTTTTGCAACAAAACAGTTATATGAAAAAGCAAACTTCAACAGAAGCGATACTTCTTTTAGAAGATGGCACCGTTTACAAAGGCAAGAGCCTGGGGCGCATCGGCACATCGGGTGGCGAGTTGTGCTTCAATACCGGTATGACCGGCTATCAGGAAATTTTTACCGACCCGTCCTACTACGGGCAGATGGTGGTGACCACGGTTTCGCATGTGGGCAACTATGGCGTGCAGCACCAGGAGGTAGAGTCGGACAGGATACAGATCAGCGGCCTGGTGTGCAAGGACTTCTCGCATCACTTTTCACGGAAAACAGCGGAGGGGTCGCTGCAGGATTACTTCGAGAAAGCAGGCGTGGTGGGCATCTGCGAGATAGACACGCGGGCGCTGGTGCGCCATATACGCGACAAGGGCGCCATGAACGCCATAGTCTCCTCCGAAACAACAGACATAGCAGAGTTGCGTAAAAAGTTAGCGGAGGTGCCGCATATGGCCGGGCTCGAACTGGCCTCGAAGGTGAGCACGCCGCTCATATATGAGCACAAGCCTGATGAAGTGAAGTTCAGAGTGGCGGTGCTGGACCTGGGCGTGAAGCAAAACAGCCTGAAGAACCTGGTGGCGCGCGGCTGCGAGGTGAAAGTGTTCCCGTACAATACACCCTTTGAGGAGATGGAGCAGTGGAACCCGGACGGCTATTTTGTATCGAACGGACCCGGCGACCCGGCCGCGACCACGGTGGCGGTGAACAGCGTGAGGCAGATGCTTCAGAAGGAGCGCCCGCTTTTCGGGATATGCATGGGCCACCAGATGCTGGCGCAGGCCAACGGCATCGGCACCTATAAAATGCACAACGGGCACCGCGGGCTGAACCACCCTGTCAAGAACCTGCGTACCGGACGTTCCGAAATCACGAGCCAGAACCACGGCTTTGTGGTGGACGCCGAACAGCTCCGCAATCACCCGGAAGTGGAGATAACCCATATCAACCTGAACGATAACACCATCGAGGGCATCCGCATGAAATCGAAGCCTGCCTTTTCGGTGCAGTATCACCCGGAGTCATCGCCGGGGCCGCACGACTCGGAGTACCTGTTCGATGACTTCATCGCGCTCTTAGAACAAAGTAAAACCAAGTAAAACTATTTTAAAAACGAACCATGAGCTTAATCACAGACATTAAAGCCAGACAAATCTTCGACTCAAGAGGAAATCCTACTGTAGAGGTAGATGTAATGACGGAATATGGTGCGCTTGGCCGCGCCGCCGTGCCTTCCGGGGCATCCACGGGCGTGCATGAGGCGGTAGAGCTGCGCGACAACGATAAGAGCAAATACATGGGCAAGGGCGTGCTGCAGGCCGTGCAGAACGTGAACGAGAAAATCGCCGAGGAGCTTGTGGGCTTCCAGGTATATGACCAGAACCTGCTCGACAAGATCATGATCGAGCTGGACGGCTCAGACAACAAAGGCAACCTGGGCGCCAATGCTATCCTGGGTGTGTCGCTGGCCATTGCCCGCGCCGCTGCGCAGGAGCTGAACATGCCGCTTTACCGCTACGTGGGTGGGGTAAATGCCAACACGCTGCCCGTGCCGATGATGAACATTCTGAACGGCGGCAGCCACGCCGACAACGCCATCGACTTTCAGGAGTTCATGATTATGCCTGTAGGGGCGGAGTCTTTCTCTGAGGCGCTGCGCATGGGCTCTGAGGTGTTCCATCACCTGAAGAACGTGCTCAAGAAAAAAGGCCTTTCCACCAACGTGGGCGATGAAGGCGGCTTCGCCCCGAACATTGCGTCTAACGTGGAGGCCATCGAGGTGGTGCTGCAGGCGATAGAGACAGCCGGCTACAAGCCAGGCGACGACATGATGATCGCCATGGATGCCGCCAGCTCTGAGTTCTATGACGCTGCCTCCGGGAAATACCACTTCAAGAAGTCTACCGGCGACAAGCTGACTTCTTCTGAGATGGTGAGCTACTGGAGCGAGTGGGTGAACAAGTATCCGATTCTCTCCATTGAGGACGGTATGGCTGAGGATGACTGGAAAGGCTGGAAAGAGCTGACAGAAAGAATCGGCAGCAAAACGCAGCTGGTAGGAGACGACTTGTTCGTGACCAACGTTGAACGCCTGCAGCAGGGCATCGATCAGGGCGTGGCGAACTCCATCCTGATTAAGGTGAACCAGATTGGCACGCTGACAGAGACGATTGACGCCATTAACCTGGGCCGCCGCCACGGCTATAAGAGCGTGATGAGCCACCGTTCCGGCGAGACAGAGGACAACACCATCGCTGACCTTGCCGTTGCGCTTAACACAGGCCAGATCAAGACGGGTTCTGCTTCCCGCTCTGACCGTATGGCCAAATACAACCAGCTGCTCCGCATAGAGGAGGAACTGGGTGAGGTGGCTTACTTCCCGGGCAGGAAGTTCTAAGAATCGCAAAACATAAAATAATTATGCATAAGGCTGTGGGTTATATGACTCACAGCCTTATTTTTGTATAGAGACCTTTAGCCTGACTCCTATGTACAAACGCATCCCCAAAATTTTCCGCAATTTCTATTTCATCACCTCTTTTCTGTTCCTGATCTGGATGCTGTTTTTCGACTCCAACGACTTCATCACGCAGTACCAGATGAACAAGACCCTGCGTGACCTGGAGGAGGAGAAGGAGCATTACCTGGTGAAGATGGAGGAAGTGCAGAAAGACCGGAAAGAGCTGATGAGCGACCCGGAGCTGCTGGAGAAGTTCGCCCGCGAGAAGTACCTGATGAAGCGCCCCACCGAGGACGTGTTCATTATTGTGGAGAAAGAGGAGGACTGAGGAATTACGAATTATGAGTTCCGAATTACGAGTGAGAGGTATATAGGGGCAACGCGATTGGACCGGTGTGACTTCTCTTGTCATTTCAAACACTCCTGAGGCATGGGCCGAAGAGAGCCAGGGTAGCTGAGAGAAAGCTGGACAAAATGTCAAATAGGCTCCTCCACGATAGATCTCTTTAAATCACGCCTGAAGCAGATCGAATCGGCTATATCCTTCAGCTGACGGCATGGCTATATATGGGCAGCCTAGTCTGAGGCTTTTTACCGCGGCTATATATATAGCTTGCCTGGGAGTCTTCCTCTCGCTGATTTTATATATGGTATGGCTTAAGGCCCCGGCTATATAGCCAGCCAAGGCTACTGCCAGCTTCCCCATATTCCCCCTAAACAAATCCCTCCCCAAATTATTTGTAAATTGCGCCATGCGCCACCGCTATATAGCAGTGGACTCACGTAATAAAAGATACTATGGCAAAAGTTGCAATAAACCTTTCTACCGGCGCACTTCAGCAAGCCGAGGTAATAGTAGGCATAGACTTAGGAACGACCAACAGCCTGGTGGCCTATATCCATCCTGAAGACAGGAAACCCATCGCCATCAACGACCAGGGCCGTGGCACCATCGTGCCGTCAGTGGTACATTTTACGGAGAATGGCGAGACGATTGTAGGCACAGAGGCAAAAGAGTACCTCATCACCGATCCGGCCAACACCATCTATTCCATCAAGCGCCTGCTGGGCAAATCATATAAAGACTTGGGCGGGCACAAAGACTATTTCGGATATAAGATTATAGACGACGACAGCGAGGGGCTGGTGAAAATACGGGTGCAGGACAGGTTTTACTCTCCCATTGAGCTCTCGGCGGATATATTGAAAGAGCTGCGCGATCGGGCCGAGCACTCCCTGAAAACGCCCGTGAACCGGGCCGTGATTACCGTGCCCGCTTACTTCAACGACTCCCAGCGCCAGGCCACGCGCGATGCCGGGAAACTGGCGGGGCTGGAGGTGCTGCGCATCGTGAATGAGCCCACCGCCGCGGCGCTGGCCTACGGCATCGGCATTGACCCGAACGAAGAGAAAACGGTGGCGGTATATGATTTGGGCGGCGGCACCTTCGATATCTCCATCCTCAGCATCCACCAGGGCATATTCGAGGTGCTGTCGACCAACGGCGACACCTACCTGGGCGGCGACGACTTCGACCGCGCCATTATCAACTACTGGATAAGCGAGAACCAACTACTGGCCGACACGGTGAACCAGGACAAGAACCTGTCGCAGGAACTGCGCCTGAGGGCGGAGGAGGCAAAAGTTGCGCTGAGTTCGCAGGAAGTATTTACCGGCACGGTGAACGGCACCATCGACTGCCATATAGAGCGCCACACGTTTGAGACACTCATCGCCCCGATTGTGGCCCGGACCATCGAGAGTTGCCGCCAGGCGATGACTGATGCCAAACTGACACCGGAGCAGATTGACGCCGTGATTATGGTGGGAGGCTCCACGCGGGTGCCGATGGTATATGAAGCCGTCTCAGAGTTTTTCGGGAAGCCGGCCAACAACTCGCTGAACCCGGACGAGGTGGTCGCGCTGGGCGCCGCCATCCAGGCTGATATCCTGGCCGGTAACCGCAAGGATATCCTGCTGCTGGACGTGACGCCGCTCACGCTGGGCATCGAAACGATGGGTGGCCTCATGGACCCGATCATTCCGCGCAACTCCAAGATACCCACCAAAGCAGGCCGCCAGTACACCACCTCGGTGGACGGGCAGGTGAACATAAAGATTTCCGTGTTCCAGGGCGAGCGCGACCTGGTGAAGGAGAACCGCAAACTGGCCGAGTTTGATTTGAAGGGCATACCCGCCATGCCAGCCGGTTTCCCGAAGGTAGACGTGAACTTCGTCCTGAATGCGGACGGGATATTGAAAGTGGAGGCGATAGAGTTGCGCTCCGGCACACGCCAGGAAGTGGAGGTGAAGCCGCAGTATGGTCTGACGGACGAGCAGGTGGAGCAGATGCTCATGGACTCTATCACACACGCCAAAGACGATGTGACGGCGCGGATGCAGATTGAGGCCCGCAGCACCGCCGAGCAGATGCTGTACCAGGTAGAGCGCTTCGTGGAGAAGAACGGGGAGCACCTGACAGAGGAGGAGATAGCCCTGACCCGCAAAAACCTGCAACACCTGAAAGACGTGCTTGCATCGGGCGGCGACAAAGACGCCATCTATGGCGCCGTGGATGTGCTGGAGGCACAGACAAGCCCCTTTGCGGAGCGCGTGATGCAGATTTCCATCAAGCAGGCTATGTCTGGTAAGAGGATAGAGTAGGAGCGTCTGCTTTTATATATGGCTTATATATGAAAAGCGCTGGCAGGTAAACTGCCAGCGCTTTTGCTTTTAGTGCGGGTGCTAAGTTTACAGAGTTCAAACATGCCTGCCCCTCCTTGTCCTTTCGAGAGCCCCTACCCCAGGCTCAACTTGCAGGGGAAAGTATTTAACGTGAACTCGGGAATTAATTGAATGTAATATTCTGCTATTGAAATGATCATAATAAAACACTCACTGACTCAGAGTGAAACCGTTTCCAGTTTTCACCTGAGGCACCTTGTAGATGTTGCGGTGCCGCACGCAGTAAGGCAGCCTGAGCAGAGCGAATAGAGGGCCCCTACCCCCGGCAGCTTCAGCTACACAGTGCTGAAGGAGATTAGTTTACCCCGAAGCATTTCGGGGAGGCCTCTCGGCCTGAGAGCACCAAAACCAGCTATAGAACTTAAAGTAAGTTAAGCCCAGAGGGATGAACAGCGGCTACAAGCTTAGGCAGAATAATTCCCGAGTTCACATTATTTAGCTCATGCCGCCAGTTTTAGCGAAGCGCAAATGTGGTTGTCCATGTTCACCTATATCTACTTTCGCAAGTTATAAACTTGCTGCCATATACAACCGCCAGTTCCGCTTCGCTAAAACTGGCGGTATATAGGCTTCATGTATAGCCGCTGCTTCAATTGGAATGGCTGCATGTATCTCCATACAAGATGAGACCCCAGGAGGGGAGTGTACCATATATAGGCTACAGCTTTATGCCGAACCGCTTGCCCAGTTGCTCCAGGTCGCGCTCAACCGGTGGCAGCAGCGGGATGCCTTTCTTCAGGCGCTTCTCTGTCGTTTCCCGCTCCGGGTCGCCCGGAATCAGCACGGCCTTTTCGCCTTTCTTCACCTTCGCCTTCCGGAAAGCCTGGATCCAGTTGTCCATATGCGCCTTGAACTCGTCGGCTGGCCGGAAAGCATCGATACGCATCGCCCCTAGGAAATGGCCGATGCCTTCGCCTGGCAGGTTGTCTGCCACCGGCAGGAAGCTGACAAACGGAGGTACCCACGGGCCATAGTTCGCGCCGGAGAGCACCGCCGAGAAGATATCGACAATGGCGGCCAGGGCATAGCCTTTGTGGCTACCGTGGGTTCTGTCGCTGCCCAGCGGCAGCAACGCGCCACCGTCCTTTAGTTCGTTGGCATTGGTCGAGCGCTCCCCGTCTTTTGTCTGTATCCAGCCCACAGGCGCTTTTTTCTCCTTGCGCTGCAGAATCTCCAGCTTGCCGTTGGCCGCTGAGGCCGTGGCAAAATCGGCTACAAATGCCGGCTGGTCTTTGGTGGGGATGGCCACTGCGATGGGGTTGGTGCCCAGCATGCGGTCGGTGGAGAAGGTGGGCGCCACCAGCGGCGAGGCGTTGGTCATGGCAATGCCAATCATATCAGAAGACAGGGCCTCCATGGCGTGGTAGCCCGCTATGCCGAAGTGGTTCGAGTTTTTGACCGATACCCAGCCGGTGCCCACCTTGGCTGCCTTCTCAATGGCGATGTCCATCGCCTTGGGGGCAATCACCAGGCCCAGGCCGCTGTCGCCGTCCACGGTGGCGGTGCTGGGGGTTTCGTGCACAATGCGCATGTTCGGCTTCGGGTTGATGCGCCCGGCCTCCCACAGCCGTACATAGCCGGTCAGCCGGGCCACGCCGTGCGAGTCCACGCCGCGCAGGTCGGCCTCTAAAAGTACTTCGGCGGCCAGTTTGGCGTCTTCGGGCGGGCAGCCCATATGCAGAAAAACCGCTTGTGTAAAATCGAACAGTTGTCTGTAGGTATGCATAAAGAATCAGATACTGATAAGGGCGGCAAATTAACAAAATATCAAGCCAAAGCCTGAACTTATATAGCGCCTTGTGGGAGAGAGGCGCAGCATATATAAAACTGGAGGATAGGAGTGGTTTGATCCGGTAGTGGTATATAACAAATGAAATTTCTACATGACGTTTATGCTTCAAGTCTGCGACTTAGAGCTTGAGTTTACAACTGGGTAGTTCGTTCTGGATAGTTTTGCCAGTTAAAAACTGGCCTCATTTGTACTCCAAGTTGTAAACTTGAAGTATGGATAAACTTTTTTAAATTTTATGCAGAACGCCCCTCCTTGGACAAGGAGGGGCAGGGGTGATTGGACCCGGCAAGGCTTTATATAGCTGAAGGAAACCAGTCCTTTATAACAATCCCTCCTCCTGCAGCATCTTTTGCAGCACGCCTTCCTTCAGCGCGTAAGCCGACACCCGGATTTCCTGCAGGTGGTACTGCTCCAGCACAAAGTCTACGGCAATGCTGGCCAGCACAATCATATCGACGCGCATCTCCAGCATACCCGGTATGGCCAGGCGCTCTTTGTGGTTCTTGTGCAGCAGGTCGTGGTGTATCTGGTAGAAATCATACAGGGAAACAACCGAAGCGGGAGGCAGGTTTTGCTGGCGGCTGGTGTCGCCTTTGCGGAGGGCGTCGATGTCGCAGAGCGTGTCGAAGGTGCCGGAGGAGCCTATTAGAACGGTCGGTTTATATATAGCCACCGCTTCGGTGAGCGGCTGCAGTTTGTCCTGCAGGAAAGCCTTCTCGGCTGCCACGCTTTCCGGGGCAATCGGGTCCTGCCCGAAGAACTTGTCCATCAGGCGCTGCGCCCCCACTTCAAAACTGCGCTTCCAGAAAATTTCCTGTTTGTTGCAGAGGATGAACTCCACACTGCCGCCGCCAATGTCCATCACCAGCGCTGTTTTCTCGTCCAGCACGCCCGCGGCCCGCACGCCGTAATATATAAACTCAGCTTCCCTGTCGCCGTCAATCACCTCCACCCGGATGTCGGTTTGCTTATATATGTCTTTGATGAAGTCTTCGCCGTTGACAGCGTTGCGCACCATGCTGGTGGCCATGGCCCGCACCACCTGCACGTCATGCGCATCTATCTGCTTCCTGAAGTCCTTTAGCGTGTTGAGCGCCCGTTCATAGGCCTCGGGGGCAATGGCACCCCGGCTGATGCCGCCCTGGCCCAGCCGCACGGGTGCAGTAACTCTGACAAGTTCCTGTAGCTTTCCGCTTTCATCCACCTCCGTAATGAGCAGGTGAAACGTGTTGGTGCCCATGTCGATGAGCGCGAAGCGTTTGGTCATGGTTTAGTTTTTTGATTGTTGGGTATACAGAGCAGAGCGAATTTCAAGGCAGGAAGAACTTACTACAGTAGCAAGTCGTCTACTTCCTCTTCAAGTTTGGGTAACTCTATTGTGACTATCGTCCAGATGATAGCTTCTGAAATGGTATCGTAACCATGAATGATTCTGTTTCGGGTATCTACAATCCGGCGGGAGTTGATGATATGGATATCAGAACGGGCTTTTAATATTCTGCTGAGTGCTTCTCCTATTATTTCCAGATTCCGCTCCACGGCTTTTCTCGTCTTCAGATCCTTCTGAAACGCAGAGAAGCTCTTTTCTTCTGGCAGGAAGCCATAGATTTCCACAATAGACCTTTTGATATCGGCCAACCATAATCTGATATCAGCCTCCATATACAAGCACTTTTGTTCGGTCTATTTCTTGTTTGAGGAATGGGTTGCGGATGGCATTTTGTTCTAACAGGTCAATTTCCCTTTGCAGGATTTGCTCCAGTTGGAATTTCAACTCAAAATAATGGTCTGTATATTCAAGCGGGTCCGGTGCGTCAATATCTACAACCAAATCAATGTCGCTGTCCGCCTTGAACCTATTGCCCGTAACAGAGCCAAAGGCAAAAAGGCTTTTGACGCTGTGTTGGCCGCAGAGTTTTTTTATTTGTTCGATATGGTCGCTGATTACTTTCATGGTAATCCCAATCTACGAATTTTCAAGGTTTATATATGCGCCGCGCTTCCTATTGCTGTTGTATGTGAATTTAAAAAGCTTCCATTGGTAAAATGTTGTTATAATTTACTTAGCCGAACTAAACCGAAAAAACGTCCCCAATGGCAGCCTCCTGTTGCCGCTGTCGTGGAGATACAACTCGCCCAGTTCCTCATTTTGCACCTGTTTTCCGAAGGTGTCGCGCATCAGGTTGTCCAGTATCATGGCGGAGAAGCCGATGGAGTAGAGGTTGATGAGCAGGAAGTAATCGGTTTTGTCCAGCAGTTCGCGACACAGCTTCACCATCTCGTTCAGCTCGTTTTCCAGTTGCCACTTTTCGCCGTTCGGGCCGCGGCCGTAGGAGGGCGGGTCCAGGATTATGCCGTTGTAGGTGTTGCCGCGCTTCACCTCGCGGCGCGCAAACTTCATGGCGTCCTCCACCACCCAGCGCACATTGTCGAGGTTGCTGGCCTCCATGTTGTCGCGGGCCCAGAAGTTTACCTGCTTCACCGAGTCGAGGTGCGTGGTGTCGGCCCCGGCGGCTTTGGCGGCCAGCGAGGCGGCACCCGTGTAGGCAAACAGGTTCAGCACCTTCGGTTGCGGCGTCTTCAGTTTGCGGGTGGTGTCATATATGAACCGCCAGTTGCTGTCCTGCTCCGGGAACAGCCCCACGTGCTTGAACGACGACAGGCCGAGCCGGAAACGCAGCCTCAGGTCGTTGTAAATATAGTCAATGTACCACTGCTCGGGCATTCCTTTCTTCAGCTGCCACTGGCCCTTTTCGGTGCTGTTTTTGTCGCGCGTAAACACGGCCTGCGCCATGCGCTGCCACTCCCGCTCCGGCAGGTGCTTGTCCCAAATGGCCTGAGGCTCAGGGCGCGCCACATAATAGGGTCCGAAACGCTCCAGTTTCTCGAAATTCCCGGAATCTACCAATTCATAGTCGGCCCAGTTTTCTGTTGTAAGAAAGGAATACATATCTTTGTGGTTTATTTCTGATTGTGTGTCGGTTGGCGGCAAAAGTACGACTATCCGACGAGCCTAAAAAACGGCACCTAACCGCTGATTTATTTGTTACACCGATATGGCATTAACCTTTTATAAGTACCAGGGCACGGGCAATGACTTCGTGATGGTCGATAATCGCAAACATACTTTCCCCACAGACGACGAGGCGCTGGTGAAGCAGCTCTGCGACAGGCGCACCGGCGTGGGCGCAGACGGTCTTATCCTGTTGCAGGACCACCCCGACTATGACTTCGAGATGGTCTATTACAACGCCGACGGCCGGGTAGGCTCGATGTGCGGCAACGGCGCGCGCTGCACCGTTCGCTTTGCGCGGCAGTTGGGGGTGATAGAGGACGTAGCCTGCTTCCTGGCCGCCGACGGCGAACACCAGGCCAGTGTGGAGCGTGACCTCATCCAGCTGAAGATGCACGACGTGAAGGCTGTGGAGCAGATAGGGGAGGACTACTTCCTGAACACTGGCTCGCCGCATTATGTGCGCTTCGTGGAGAATGTGCAGGACCTGGATGTGTATAAAGAAGGCCGCGCCATCCGCTACAACGAACGCTTTGCCGCCGTGGGCACGAACGTGAATTTTGTGGAGCGCATCTCGGACGATGAGATTTTTGTGCGCACCTACGAGCGCGGCGTGGAGGCCGAAACACTTTCCTGCGGCACAGGCGTGACCGCCGCCGCGCTGGTGGCGGGTTTGCAGGGCCTCCAAAGCCCGGTGAAGGTGAAGACCCTGGGCGGGGAGTTGGAAGTGGCCTTTCAGCAAACCGAAAGAGGTTTTATCTATATCTTCCTCATCGGGCCAGCCAAGCAGGTTTTCTCAGGCTCCGTGGCCTTGCCGCAAGCGCAACAGATATAATCAACCCTAAACTCCAGGCCTGCGTGTTTCTGAGTTCCGAAAATACCTATCTGAGAGCTTTGGAGCCAACGGACCTGGAGTTTCTGTATGCCCTCGAAAACGACACCTCCGTCTGGCACATCGGCAACACGCTCACGCCCTACTCCCGGGCCACGCTGGAGACTTACCTCGAAAACGCCACCCTCGATATATACACCGTCAAGCAGCTGCGCCTGGTTATATGCAACCGGGCGGATGAGGCCGTCGGCGCCATCGACCTTTTCGACCTCGACCCGCTGCACCAGCGGGCTGGCGTGGGGGTGGTGGTAACGGCTGCGCACCGGGGCCACGGACACGCCGGAGATGCGCTCCAACTGCTGCTCGGCTACTGCCAGGACACCCTGCAACTACACCAGGTGTACTGCACCGTCACGGCCACCAACCTCGCCAGCATCAACCTCTTCCAGAAAGCGGAGTTCGAGAAGGTGGGCATCCGGAGAGAGTGGCTGAAGACGCCCGATGGGTGGCAGGATGTGGTGGAGTTTCAGCGGGTGTTTTGATTGCTGGTCGTTGAATGGTTAAACTCTTGAGTAAGCCTCACATGCCAAAATAAACCCACCATGCAAGAATCCGATTTGCACGCGCAGAATAAAATCCTGTTTT
Organism: Pontibacter russatus; assembly: GCF_009931655.1. Taxonomy (NCBI): domain Bacteria; kingdom Pseudomonadati; phylum Bacteroidota; class Cytophagia; order Cytophagales; family Hymenobacteraceae; genus Pontibacter; species Pontibacter russatus. Next base: position 3,305,693 of record NZ_CP047984.1, read on the forward strand.
TCAACAAGGACTATATCGCCGAATTTGTATATGGCGCAATAGACGGCACCATCACTACATTTGCGGTGGTGGCGGGGGCAGAGGGCGCCAGCCTGAGCACCTCGGTCGTCGTCATACTGGGGCTGGCAAACCTGATAGCCGACGGATTCTCCATGTCGGTAGGCAATTTCTTTTCCACCAAAGCCGAGCGGGACTCTTTTGAGAACCACAAGGCGGTGGAGTACTGGGAAGTGGAAAACATGCGCGAGCGTGAGGTGGAGGAAATCAGGGAGATATACGCCGCAAAAGGATTTAAGGGGGAGCTGCTGGAAAAAGTGGTGGAGGTCATCACCGCCGACAAGGATGTGTGGGTGGACACTATGATGAAGGAAGAACTGGAAATGACCAAAGACGACAAGACCCCCTTCAAAACTGCAGGCGTTACGTTTCTGAGTTTTCTCATTATCGGTTCCATCCCCTTGCTGACTTACCTTTTTGGGGAAGTGGAGGAGGGCTCGCTGTTTCTGTACTCAAGCATTCTGACCGGTATCGCCCTCGCCATCATAGGCGTGCTGAAGAGCAGGGTAACAGAGCAGAACATGGTCAGGGGGGTTGCAGAGACTGTTTTCCTGGGAGGGGTTGCCGCGCTGCTGGCCTATTTTGTCGGAGACATCCTCGAAAAAATCTTGCTGTAACGGACACTGCGCCGTTCATATATAGCGGCAGGGTATATATCCGAAATGTGTGTAGATGTATATATAAAAGATGCGTTCCGCGTTTTCGGCAGGCTGAATTTATCCCCGTGTGCTACGCCAGAAAACTATCCTGCCTCCTGATCGAACTTCTGCCACTCTGCCACTTGTTAAAGATTATGGCACGGCCGTCTGCGCGGCAGGCAAAGAAACAGGAAGGTTTATATACCCTGTCGGTAAATTTGGCAGATGCCCTATATGGCTGTTATTCTGGTACTGTTTTAGTGCAGTTCATCAGAAATGTCGGAAAAACAGCTTACTTTTGACGATATTGTGAACCAGGGATTTTTTCTAAAACAGATACATACAGATGTTTGATTTTTTCGGTAAAACCGTTGCGAAACTATTCGGAACCAAATCCGACAGAGATATAAAAGAGGTAATACCCTACGTATCCAAGATAAATGAAGAATACAGGAAGCTCCGCGACCTCTCAGACGATGCCCTTCGGCAGAAAACGGCGGAGATAAAGCGTACCCTGGATGAGCGCCTGAAGCCCACCGACGACAAGATTGCCGCCCTGCACCAGCGCATCGCCGACGAGCCGGAGCTGAACATCGTGCAGAAGGAAAGCATCTTCTCTGAGATTGATGAGTTGGAGAAGGAGCGCAACAAGGAACTCGAAGCCGTGCTGATGGAGGTGCTGCCCGCCGGTTTTGCCGTTGTGAAGGAAACCGCCCGCCGCTGGAAAGAGAACGGCCAGATGGTGGTGACGGCCACAGAACACGACCGCGCGCTGGCCGCCCGCAAGCCGAACGTGCAGTTAGACGGCGACAAGGCCATCTGGGCAAACAAATGGATGGCTGCCGGCAACGAGATTACCTGGGACATGCTGCACTACGACGTGCAGCTGATAGGTGGCGTGGTACTGCACCAGGGCAAAATTGCCGAAATGGCGACAGGGGAGGGTAAAACGCTGGTGGCCACGCTGCCAGCCTACCTCAATGCCCTGGCCAAGCGCGGCGTGCATGTGGTAACCGTAAACGATTACCTGGCCAAGCGTGACTCGGAGTGGATGGCCCCCCTGTTTGAGTTCCACGGCCTGACGATTGACTGCATCGACAAGCACCAGCCCAACTCCGAGGCGCGCCGCAACGCCTATCGCGCCGATATCACCTACGGCACCAACAACGAGTTCGGCTTCGACTACCTCCGCGACAACATGAGCCGGGAGCCGCAGGATTTGGTGCAGCGCAAGCACCATTACGCCATGGTCGATGAGGTGGACTCTGTTTTGATTGACGATGCCCGTACGCCGCTGATTATATCCGGCCCGGTGCCGCGCGGCGACGAGCACGAGTTCTACCAGCTGAAGCCGCGCATCGCGATGCTGGTGGAGGCGCAGCGCAAGGTAGTGTCCGGTTTCCTGACAGAGGCCAAGCGCCTGATAAAAGAGGGCAACACGCAGGAGGGCGGTCTGTCGCTGTTCCGTGCCTACCGGGGCCTGCCCAAGAGCAAACCGCTGATCAAGTTCCTGAGCGAGACCGGTAACCGCGCCATCATGCAGAAAACGGAGAACCACTTCCTGCAGGACAACTCCCGCCAGATGCCGGAGGCAGATGAGCCGCTTTACTTCACCATCGACGAGAAGCACAACCAGATTGAACTGACAGAAAAAGGAATTGACCTGATCACGGGTCAGGGCGAGGACCCCAATTTCTACATCATGCCAGACATCGGGATGGAGATCGCCAACATCGAGAACGACAAGTCGCTATCGCATGAGGAGCAACTGCACGCCAAGGAGAAACTGATTACCGATTTCCAGGAGAAGTCAAAGCGTATCCACACCATCAACCAATTGCTGAAGGCCTATACTCTGTTCGAGAAAGACACGGAGTATATCGTGACGCCGGACAACAAGGTGAAGATTGTGGATGAGCAGACGGGCCGTGTCATGGAGGGCCGCCGCTATTCTGATGGCCTGCACCAGGCCATTGAGGCGAAGGAGAACGTGAAGGTGGAGGATGCCACGCAGACCTATGCCACCGTTACGCTGCAGAACTACTTCCGCATGTACCACAAGCTGTCTGGTATGACGGGTACGGCCGAAACGGAGGCTGGCGAGTTCTGGGACATATATAAGCTGGACGTGGTGGTTATCCCGACAAACAAGCCCATCCAACGGAAAGACGAGCACGACAAGGTATATAAAACCGTGCGTGAGAAGTACAACGCCGTGGCCGACGAGATTGTGGAGCTGACCGAGAAAGGCCGTCCGGTGCTGGTGGGTACCACGTCGGTGGAAATCTCGGAGCTCCTGAGCCGCATGCTCACGCTGCGCAAGATCAGGCACCAGGTGCTGAACGCCAAGATGCACCAGAAAGAGGCGGAGATTGTGGCTGAGGCCGGGAAGCCAAGCACTGTAACCATCGCCACCAACATGGCCGGCCGCGGTACTGACATCAAGCTGGCCCCGGAGTCGAAAGCCGCCGGAGGTCTGGCCATTGTGGGCACAGAGCGCCACGAGTCACGCCGCGTAGACCGCCAGTTACGGGGCCGTGCCGGCCGCCAGGGAGACCCGGGTTCTTCGCAATTCTTCGTGTCGCTGGAGGATAACCTGATGCGCCTGTTCGGCTCTGACCGCATTGCCCGCCTCATGGACCGCATGGGCCTGGAGGAAGGCGAGGTGATTCAGCACTCCATGATCACCAACTCCATTGAGCGTGCGCAGAAGAAAGTGGAGGAAAACAACTTCGGGCAGCGCAAGCGCCTGCTGGAGTACGACGACGTGATGAACGCCCAGCGCGAGGTGGTGTACAAGCGCCGCCGCAACGCCCTGTACGGCGAGCGTCTGGAGCTGGATATCTGGAACATGATCTACGATATCAGCGAGGACGTGGTGGTGAGCTACAAGAACATCAACGACTACGAGAACTTCCAGCTGCATGTGCTGCGCGTGTTTGGCATCGAGGCAGCCATTACAGAAGAGGAGTTCAGGAGCACACAAACCAGCCAACTCGCCGAGCGCCTGTACAACCAGGCCCTGCAGCACTATATAGACAAGAACAAGAAAACCGGGGAACAGGCGTACCCTATCATCTCGGATATACACCAGAACCGCGGGCCGATGATCGAGAACGTGGCCGTGCCGTTTACCGACGGCAAGCGCCAACTGGCGGCTGTGGCGAACCTCACGAAGGCGTATGAGTCGCATGGGGCAGAGCTGATACGCGCCATGGAGAAAATCATCACGCTGGGCACCATCGACCAGGCCTGGACCGAGCACCTGCGCGAGATGGACAACCTGAAGCAGAGCGTGCAGAATGCGGTGTATGAGCAGAAAGACCCGCTGTTGATCTATAAGTTCGAGTCGTTCGAGCTGTTTAAGCGTATGATTGGCAAGGTGAACGAGCAGACCATCCAGTTCCTGTTCCATGCCTATATACCGGTGCAGGCGCCGCGGCCGCAGATGCAGCAGCCCGCAAGGCCGCCGCTGGCGCCGAAGCCGCCCGTGCTGAAAGAGCAGAAGCAGGAGGTGCATTCCTCGCTGGAGGATCAGTCAGGCCGCACCTCGGCACCAGCGCCGGAGCCGGAGAAAATCATGCCGGCCCACTCGCACAAGGTGGCCGGCCGCAACGACCGCGTGAACGTGCAGTATATGGACGGGCGCGTGCTGAAGGACGTCAAATACAAGACAGTGGAGGACGACCTGATGCACAACCGCTGCGTGCTGCTGGAAGAAAAGTAGAATGTATATATGGCAGGCACTGCGCCCGCTATATATCAGAAGATTCAAATAACCTGTAGAGGATGTAACCTGGGGGAGACCTCATCTTACGTCCTTTACTTTTACCAGAATAACATGCTTGCAGAAGAGCTTGCTGCCTATATAGACCACACGCAACTTCGGCCCGAGGCCACGGCGGCGCAGGTGGCGCAGCTTTGCGACGAGGCCCGGCATTATGGCTTCGCGGCGGTGTGCGTGCCCCCCTGCTATGTGCAGTTGGCCAAGGAGCGCCTGGGACCTGGGGCCGTGGTGAAAGTGGCCACGGTGGTCGGCTTTCCGCTGGGCTACCAGCATGCCAAAGTGAAGCTCCTGGAAACGCACCAGGCCATTGCCGACGGCGCGGATGAGGTGGACGTGGTGATGAACATCTCCGCCTTCAAGTCCGGGAAATACGAGGAGGTGGGGAACGAACTGGGTGACCTGGCCAAGTTCTGCCATATGCACGGGGCAGCCTTGAAGGTAATCATCGAAACGGCCCTGCTGACGCCGGAGGAAATCGCGAAAGCGTGTGAGCTATGTGTGGCTGCAGAGTCAGACTACGTGAAAACCTCCACCGGCTTTGCCGCACGCGGTGCCTCGCTGGAGGATATAAAACTGATGCGCCGCGCACTCCCCGCCCATATGAAGATCAAGGCATCCGGCGGCATCAAAACCACCGCCGATGCCGAAGCGTTAATCAAGGCTGGCGCCGACAGGTTAGGCTGCTCTGCCAGTGTAAAAATCATATCCCATGAACAGACTCCTTAGCATCTGCCTCTCCCTGGCCCTGGTATTCGGGTCGGCCTGCGCCTCCATATCGGCCAGGTCCGGCGGAGGTGCAGCTAAAAAAGCAACCGCCGGAAAGGAACTAACGGAAGACCTGAGCGCGTACCGCCCGAAGTACCCGGCGGCGGATGCCCCGGATCCCGCCGCCAGCGTAACGCCAACGCACCATGTAAACGAGAAGGTGGCCGTGCTGATGGACACGGTGGCCAGCGTGAACAAGAACATCAAGTACGCCAAGGGGTACCGGATACTGGCCTACAACGGCTCCGAGCGCCAGACAGTCATGGACCTGCGTAAATCCATCATCGCGCGCCTGCCCGATGAGAAAGACTACCTGACCTACCAGCAGCCCAACTTCCGGCTGAAGGTGGGAGACTTTTTCAGCCGCATAGAGGCGCAGCAGGTGCTCAACCAGATTTCAGACCTCATCCCGAATGCGCAGATTGTGCAGGATCAGATAAACATCAACAAGACCTACTAAGAGCCGGGCCATATATAAGCGGGGAATGTATATATAGCCGCCGTCAGAGCATAGGACATCCTAAGCTATATATAATCAGGGCGTGTTTTACTGCCCGGCTCAGAAGCATAAACAGCAAAAGGTTTTAAAAGACGCTGCAGGCTTAATTTGGCCGCAGCGTCTTTTATTTTTTAGTACCTTTCCTTATGTTTCATACATCTACCCTGTAGCAGTTTCAAATCAGTTTGTTAAACTGCGGGAGGAAAGCATATTGCAACATTAAAAAACCTGAAATTGCGAACTGCAGATAAAGTAAAAGAACTTGCCAGCCTGTATGCACCCGACGCCGTGCAGGTGCGCCGCCATATACACGCCAACCCCGAGCTTTCGTTTGAGGAGCACAACACAGCTGCCTACGTAAGGCAGGTGCTGGAGGGATATGGCCTGAGGCCTGTGCCCATGGCTGAAACGGGCCTGGTGGCGCTGATAGAGGGCAAAGACCCCGGAAAGAAAACCATCGCCCTGCGCGCTGATCTGGATGCCTTACCTATCAGGGAGGCGAATGAGGTGGCATATAAGTCAAGAAACGAGGGGGTGATGCACGCCTGCGGGCATGACGTACACACGGCCTCGCTGCTGGGCGCGGCCCGCATCCTGCAGGAACTGCGGGAAGAGTTTGCGGGAACCGTCAAGCTGATTTTCCAGCCGGGGGAGGAGAAGTTTCCCGGCGGCGCCTCTATTATGATCAGAGAGGGCGTGCTGCAAAACCCGGCCCCGGAGCAAATCATAGGGCAGCACGTGTTTCCGATGCTGCCGGCGGGCAAGGTGGGTTTCCGCCCGGGGATGTATATGGCCAGCGCCGATGAGATCTATATCACCGTGAAAGGCAAGGGAGGCCACGCGGCCATGCCCGAGCAGAACGTAGACACCGTTTTGATTGCCTCCCACCTGATTGTGGCGCTGCAGCAGATCGTGAGCCGCCACGCCAGCCCCAAAGTGCCGTCGGTGCTGTCGTTCGGCAAGGTGGAGGCCAGGGGAGCCACAAACGTAATCCCTGACGAGGTAAAAATAGAGGGTACCTTCCGGACCATGAACGAGGCGTGGAGGGCAGAAGCACACAAACGCATCCGGAAACTGGCAGAGGGCCTTTGCGAAAGCATGGGCGGCAGCTGCGAAATCGACATCAAGAACGGCTACCCCTTCCTCCTGAACGACCCCGACCTGACGGAGCGCGCACGCGCCGCCGCCGAAGCCTATCTGGGCGCAGAAAACGTGGTGGACCTGGACCTGTGGATGGGAGCCGAGGACTTTGCCTACTACTCGCAGCAGGTGCCCGCCTGTTTTTACCGCCTGGGCACCCGCAACGAGGCGCGTGGCATTACATCCTCTGTCCACACGCCCACATTCGATATAGACGAGGCCGCGCTGGAGACAGGGATGGGGCTGATGGCCTACGTGGCCTTGCAGGAGTTAGGGGCTGCTATATAGTTTCGGATAAATGGAGGCCGCCGGAAACCTGACATACCAGCTGCCCACGGGGTTGCTGGGCCGGAAACGGGCCTTGCGCCTCAGCCCTGCTTACCTGGAGTACGAGAACAAAGACAAGGATACCGGGCGTTATACCAGGGTCAGCAAAGAGGACATACTGGATATAAAGCACAGCATGAGCTGGATTATATGGTACCGGTTCTACGTCGGCTGCGACTTCCGGATAGACATACGGACTAGGGAAAGCGGCATCCTGAAAATCAGGTTCGTGAGCTACTTCAGGCAGAACGGTGCCTACCAGAAGGCATATGAGCGCATCACCGACTATATGTGGGAGCACTACTTCAGCGACATAGAGGAGGCCTATATGCAGGAATTCGCCGCGAAGCAGGACCTGAGGCTCTGCGGCGTGTGGCTGACGGACGAGGGCGCATACTTCGCGCACGACGGGCAACTGACGGAATGGCCGGATGTGGCGGTGAAGGAGTACGAAGAATACTTTGCGCTCTACAACCGGCAGGACCCCGGTCAGAACAAAAGAATAGAGTTTGATGAGTGGGAGAGCCATATCCTCTTCAGCGTGATAAGCCTGCTTACGCAGGAGAACAAACCAACCGGAACCGAATGAAAAAATGCTGCCTCCTGCTGTTGCTGGCGCTGCCCTTTCTCACACAGGCCCAGAGCAAAGTATACAGCCCAACCGCTATATGGCCTGAACTGCAGTTAAGCTACGGCCTGGGCGAAGACGGGCTGCTGTTTTTCCGGAACCAGTACCGCCTCAACACCGACGGGCGCTACAACGACCTGCAGGAAAGCGGGCTGCTCAGCGGCTTCGAGCGCGTGGAACTGACGCTTGGCTACGAACACACCCTGTCGGAGCACTGGCGGGGCGGGGCCATGTTCCGGTACGCCGCAGAGGACTATCCTACCGCCTCCTTCTACAGCCTTTTCCTGCGCCATAACGGCAACATCCGCAGCCTGTTCTTTAACAAGCAGGTGCTGGCCGAGTACGTGAGCCAGCAGGACCAGGAGGGGCAGGCGCGTTTCCGCCTGGCCGCCGAACTGGGCAGGCGCCTCCCGCTCCGGAACAGGTTCATCACGCCCAGTTTGGAATACGAAGCCCTGCTGCTGGCAGACTTCAGCGAAGCGGAAGATGCGGGCAGCGCGCAACGCACAGTGGACCGCACCCGCCTCCGCCTGAACCTGACCTGTGAGGTGACGGAAAAACTGCGCCTCACCCCGTACTTTATGCGCCAGTCAGACTACTATTACGTGCTGGTGCCGCCGGTATACAATGAGCAGGAGCAACTGGTGGAGGAAGGGTATACCACCAAACGCAACCGCGTGTCGCCGGTGGTGGGGCTGGAGGTAAAATACACCTTCAACAGAAGCCCGGGCACTGCCAGTATTACTTATTAGGAGCAGGTAACTGCAAAACAGTCAGCTATATAGTTGTTGTTGTTATATATAAAGTGACAATTTTTCATAGAATACCTTCATGTTGCGGCTGGTACAGTTTTTACTATACTGAAGATGTACATCAGTTAACAAAAATTAAAAGGAGGTATAAAATGGCACTAACAAGGTATAATGGCATGCAGGACAGTATGCCGAGTTCGTTTAGTTCTATGTTAGACCGGTTTTTTAACGAGTCTTTGAACACAAGGAGTCTCTCAGACTTTACCCCGCACGTGGATGCGAGCGAAACAGACCAAGGCTTTGAGTTGCAGTTGGCCCTGCCGGGCGTGAAGGCTGAGGATATACACATTGACTTTCAGGAAGGTAAACTGACGATCTCTGGCGAACGCAAACTGGAGCGCAAGGAGGACGGCCGTCGCTACCATATGATGGAGACGCAGTACGGTACTTTCAGCAGATCGTTCTACCTGCCCGACAAAGTGGAGCCGGACAAAATTTCGGCGCACTTCGAGGATGGTGTGCTGCGCGTAAACGTGCCGAAGGACGCACGCAAAACCATGAAGCGCCAGATCAATGTCACATCCACCTCCGGGGGCGGCAAAGGAAAAGAGAAGGAGAAAGCAGTAGAGCAGAAAGCCACCGCAAACACAGAAAACAGCAAAGCCAAGTAAGCAGCAGCAAAGAGGAGGCCCACAAATTTGGCCTCCTCTTTGCTATTAAATGATATAGGTTGGATGCTTATCTCCTTTACGCATACTAACGTATACTGAAGTAGCGTTACCCTATTGTATATAAGATAATAGATATATACCCAAAAGCCTAATCAATAGTACATGAAGACGAAGCAGTTTATTCTTGGTGTTGCGCTCTCGGCCGTTGTGGGCGGCGGAGTGGCGGTGGGCAGTTACAAGCTGTTGGAGGATGAAAATGTGGTTTCTACCGAACAGCAGCAGTACCCCAGCGTGCGCTACACCAGCGAGATGCGCAGCAGCAACACCATCGTGCCGGAAGGCCTTAACTTTATAAAGGCAGCCAAAGTGTCGACCCCGGCTGTGGTACACGTCATGACGGAGTACAGCGGCGCCGGCGGCAACGACCGTTACAGCGGCCCGATGGACCCCTTCCTGCGCGAGTTCTTCGGCGACGGCGGCTTTGGGGAGCGCGTGCCGCGCGGCCCGCAGCAGGGCTCCGGCTCCGGCGTGATCATCGCCTCCAACGGCTACATCGTTACCAACAACCACGTCATCGACAAGGCTGATAAGATAGAGGTAGTGCTGGAAGACAAGCGCCGCCTGACGGCCACGCTCGTGGGCACGGACCCCAGCACAGACATCGCCCTGCTAAAAGTGGACGCCGATAAACTTCCCACCGTTCGCTACGGCAACTCCGACGACCTGCAGGTAGGCGAGTGGGTACTGGCGGTGGGCAACCCCATGAACCTTACCTCCACGGTGACAGCCGGTATCGTGAGCGCCAAAGGCCGGAACATCAACATCCTGCGCACCAGCGCCAACGACATGAGCATCGAGTCTTTCATACAGACGGATGCCGCCGTGAACCCCGGCAACTCAGGCGGCGCTTTGGTGAACCTGAACGGTGACCTGGTAGGCATCAACACGGCCATCGCCTCCCAGACGGGCTCTTTCGCGGGCTACTCTTTTGCCGTGCCCTCCTCTATCGTGAGCAAGGTGGTGGACGACCTGCTGAAGTACGGGGAAGTGCAGCGGGCATTGCTTGGGGCAAGAATCAGCGAGATAAGCGCCGAACTGGCCAAAGAAAAGGACATCAAGACCCTTAGCGGCGTGTACATTATCGATGTAACGGAAAACAGCGGCGCCAAAGAAGCCGGACTGCAGGGTGGGGATGTGATTACGGCGATCAACGATGTAAGCGTAGAAAAATCATCCCGATTGCTGGAGCAGATAGCCCGCTACCGACCCGGCGATAAGGTAAAAGTGACCTATATGCGTGACGGTAAGCAGAAGACGGCAAACGTGACGCTGAAGAACCTGAACAACAGCACAGAGCTTGTGAAAAGCAGCAAGGCAGAGCCCGTGACATTCGACGGTGCAACTTTTGAGCCGGTGAGCAGACAGGAAATGGCCAAGCTCGGTATAAGCGGCGGTGCCAAAATCACAGGCGTGCGCGACAGCGAGTTCCGTGAAACTGGCATGAAAGACGGCTTCATCATCACCAAGATTGACAAGTACCCGGTGGAGAAACCGGCCGATGTAGAGAAGCTTCTGAAGAACTTCGACAGCGGCGTGGTATACATCGCGGGGGTTTACCCGGACGGCCTGAAGGCGTACTACCCCATCGGAAAAGAATAAACAGCCATATATGGCTGGCGCCTACAGAAAGCTTCTGCAACCTTGCAGAAGCTTTTTTGTTTTTAGATTTATATAATACCAAATTGCCTAAAGCTCCTTCTATAAATAAGCTATGCATATATGTTGGCACGGAGTGAATGAGTTTCCAGTCTTTGGGTTGAGCGCCTTGGAGATGTTCCGGTGCTGAGCTTGCTCAGCAGCCCAAGCAGCGCGAGGGCAGGCTCAGCTACACGGCGCGATGCCCGAAGACGAGGCCTCTGGCCTGGAGAGCAAATACAGAAGAGACACAACAGTAGGTTTGAGGCCACTGGATGAACTAACAACTACGGCAGCTTAGACAGTACCTCTATAAAACACTGCATGCGAGTTGGTATAAGACCCCACTTTTAAGCTACTAAAAAGACATAAGCATATGAAACAGACCATAGATACGCTTCCGATGAACAAGGAGATAAGCGATGTGCTGCAGCAGCTCGGCATAAAAGAGCACAACCCCGCCTACAGCACCGGCCAAAGCTGGGGCGGGGAGGAGGGCCGCACTGCCCGCAGCATTCATTCACCGGCCGATGGCATGCTGATCGCCACGGTGCATATGGCCACGCCCGAGGACTACCACCAGGTGGTGCAGGCGGCGCAGGAGGCCTTCAAGGCATGGCGCAGCGTGCCAGCCCCCAGGCGCGGCGACATTGTGCGGCAGATAGGCGACAAGCTCCGGCAGCACAAGGAGGCGCTGGGTAAACTGGTGAGTTATGAGATGGGCAAGATTCTGCAGGAGGGCCTGGGCGAGGTGCAGGAGATGATAGACATCTGCGACTTTGCCGTAGGGCTGTCGCGGCAACTGCACGGCTTCACGATGCACTCAGAGCGCCCGCAGCACCGCATGTACGAGCAGTACCACCCGCTCGGCATTGTAGGCGTTATCTCCGCGTTCAACTTTCCGGTGGCCGTCTGGAGCTGGAACGCGATGCTGGCGGCCGTGTGCGGCGACGTGGTCATCTGGAAACCTTCCGAGAAAACGCCGCTCGCAGCCATCGCCTGCCAGCACCTTCTCCGCGATGTGCTGGCGGAGAATGGTTTGCCGGAAGGCGTTTTTAACCTCGTCGTAGGAGATGCGGAGATCGGAGCGCTCATGAGCCACGACGACCGCGTGCCGCTCATATCTGCCACCGGCTCCACGCGCATGGGCAGGAAAGTGGGGGAGGCCGTGGGCGCCCGCCTCGGCAAGTCGCTGCTGGAGCTTGGCGGCAACAATGCGATCATCATGACCGAAAACGCCGACATTGACATGGCCATTGCCGCCATTGTGTTCGGTGCCGTGGGCACCTGCGGCCAGCGCTGCACCTCCACCCGCCGCCTGATTGTACATGAAGCCATATATGAGCAGGTAAAGGAACGCCTCCTGAAGATATACCCCAACCTCCCCATCGGTCACCCGCTCGACAGCACCACGCTGGTAGGGCCGCTGATTGACACGGACGCGGTAACGGCCTTTAAAGAGGCGCTGGCAAAGGTGCAGCAGGAAGGCGGCCATCTGCTGACAGGTGGAGACGTGCTGAGCGGCGCAACCTACGAAACCGGCACCTACGTAACGCCTGCCATCGTGGAAGCGGAGAATCATTATGAAATGGTGCAGGAAGAAACCTTTGCCCCGATTTTGTACCTGATGAAGTACAGTGGCGAGGTAGAAAGCGCGATTGAGATTCAGAACGGGGTGCGGCAAGGCTTGTCGTCGGCTATTTTCTCCACCAGCCTGCTGGAGACGGAGGCGTTTTTGGGGCACTGGGGCTCCGATTGCGGCATCGCCAACGTGAACATCGGCACGTCAGGGGCTGAGATCGGCGGGGCCTTCGGAGGCGAGAAAGACACAGGCGGCGGGCGCGAGTCCGGCTCCGATGCCTGGAAAGTATATATGCGCCGCCAGACCAACACCATCAACTACGGCCGCGACCTGCCCCTGGCGCAGGGCATTCAGTTCAAGGTCATGGATTAACAAAAAGACCTCACAGCGCCTAACAGACCTGTGACTGTCTGATTGGTTATAGACACTGTGAGGCCTGTGGGCGCTGCTTTAATTTATGGGAGCCTGTTCTATATATAGAGCAGGCTCTTTTAGTTTGGCTTGTACCGGCGCAGCTGGTTATCCACAAATGTGCATAGCCTGTATGTGGATATGTGGAAAGCGCCAGTCCTTTTTTGAATCCCAGGGGCTGGCGGAGCAGCGATAAGCAGTCGTATTTATATATAAATACAAGGACAGAATAAGTTTACGCTATGTTGTCATCCTGAAAGGATCTTGTGGGCAAGCCGCATACGCTCAACCTCCGGGGTAGGGGCCTCTTCTTCTGCCAAATTTCCCCGAATCAGGTTCGGAATTCAGAACTTTCAGAATGACAGCCCGCTGTTATATTTCAATCTAATATTGTGCTCATGCTTAAAATGGATATATGAAGTCATAAAGGCATGCTGCCGAAGCAAATGCGTGTGTTTTGTGTTATACACATCATGCTGTGGAAACAGAAGCTACTGCCGCCAACGAAAAATAGCTTAAAAATATTTTGCGAACGCATGCAACCTTGCCTTTTCCCGGATGTCTTTATAGTGTAAGTAAGGGAAGAGGATGAAAGCAGGATAAAAAGCCGTGTAAGCGCAGCGGATAATTTGCAGCCGCTAAAATAGAACACTTTGGAGACACTCGGTTATCAGGACGTAAATCACCACGTGATTGACCGCTGCAAAAGCGGCGACAACAGAGCCCAGTATGAGCTGTACAAGCTTTACTCCAAGGCCATGTTCAACGTGTGCATGCGCATCACCAACGATTATGCCGAGGCGCAGGACGTGCTGCAGGACGCATTTGTGAGCGCCTTCAAGAACCTGCATGCCTACAAAGCCGAGGCTTCGTTCGGGAGCTGGCTCAAAAAGATTGTCGTCAACGCCTCCATCAACGCCATCCGCAAGCGGCGCTCCGAACTGGTGCCCCTGGACGAGCGTGTAGTAAGCGAAATAGCTGACGAGGCGCACGAAGACGAGACGGAGTGGCAGGTGGAGAAGGTGCGCCGCGCGATACAGCAGCTGCCGGACGGTTACCGGGTGGTGCTGAGCCTGTACCTGCTGGAGGGCTATGACCATGCCGAGATTGGGGAGGTGCTGGGCATTACGGAGTCTACCTCCAAATCGCAGTACAGCCGGGCCCGCAAAAAGCTATTGGAGATTATGAGAGAGCCGCAGTTCGCGGTCTGATATATAAAAGGATATAGGAATAAGATTTACCATGGAGGATAAACTGAAAAAGTTTGCGGAGGAGCATCGGGACGAGTTCGATGTGTTTGAGCCCCGGCCGGAGCTGTGGCAGCACATCTGCGCGGATCTGACGGAGAAGCGGAAGGAGGCGAAAGTCATCAGCATCAGGTTTGGCGAGAGTGCCAGCTTCAGCGCCAACCTGCTGTTCATGCGGGTGGCGGCGGCCATTGTGCTGCTGGGCTGTGGCCTCACGTTGTTCCTGATGAAACAGAATGCCCCACAAAGCGGCAACATGCTGGCCATGACGCAGCCTGCGGCTACCAGCATCGCGCCGGAACTGGCAGAGGTGGAAGCTTATTACGTGAGCCAGATCAGGGAAAAGAAGAGCCAACTGAGCGAATACGACCTGAAGGTGCTGGGCCTGGACGGGCAGCAGGAAATTGATGCAGAACTCGCCCGCCTCGACAGCAGCTACATCCAACTGAAAAAGCAACTTTATACCAACCCGAACACCGATGAGATAATGAGTGCCATGATCCAGAACCTGCAGCTACGGATCCGGGTGCTGAACCGCCAACTGGAAGTACTTCAGAAGTTAAACCAATCTAACACAGAACCTGACTTAGAACCTACAAAATATGATACCACGAATGTATAACTCTCTACGCCGCCTGCTTCTGCTCACCATAGCATCCACTACGGTACTGGCCCCTGCCATGGCGCAGGCGCCGCGCCCCGCGGCCTCACCCGCCCCCGTTGCAGCACCCCGGCCTGCCATGCTGGCGATGCTGCCACCCCAAACAGGCGCGCCTAACCAGGAACAGGAGGCAGCACATGAAGACGATGCCACTGCCTATGATGCGGAAAAGCGCAGGACCATCGATAAGACCTTCAAGGTGAGCCGGGCAGATATGCTCAACATCGAGAACAAGTTCGGCAAGGTGCACATCAATACCTGGGACAAAAATGAGATACAGGTGAAGGTGAACATCATTGCCCGCGCAAGTACGGATGGAAAGGCCCAGGAGATTCTCGACAAGATAAAAGTGGCCCAGGTCCGCGAGGGGAACACGATATCCTTCCGGACCAGCATCGAGCCGATGCGCGTCTCGGGGCACAACAACAAAGGCTTCGAGGTGAACTATACCATCAGCATGCCCGAGGAAAACCCGCTGACGGTGAAGAACACTTTCGGGGATGTATATATAGCCGCATTAAGTGGCAAGGCGAACATCAACGTAAAACACGGCTCGTTCAGATGCGACAGGCTTAGTAACACCAGAAACGTCGTGAAGCTGGCTTATGCCTCGGGCTCCTGCAATTTTATAAACGGCGGGAGCATGGACATCGCCTATGCTGATATGAATGTGGGGGAAGCGAACAACCTGCACGGGACTTCCAGCTACAGTGAGTTTAAATTAGGCAGCCTCGGCGAGATAATGGAGATGGAAGTGAAGTACGGCTCCTTCAAGGTGGACAACATCAGCCGGAATATTCAGAAGATAGCCCTTGACAGTGGTTTCACGCCCATTAGCCTGGGCTTTGCTCCAACCACCGCCTTTAACTTTGATGTGAGCGTGCAGTTCGCTGATTTCAATTACGACAAGTCGCTGGTCAACATTACCTCGCTGGAGAGAGACCACACCTCCGCCGAGTACAAAGGTGAGTTTGGGGGCGCCTCCCCCAAAGGGCTGGTGAGCATCAACTCCAAATATGGGGAAGTAAAGTTCACGAAATAGGCTTACAAATAGTTTGTTTGAAGAGAACAAAGGAGCTGGCAGTTTGCCGGCTCCTTTGCTTTTCGCATATAGCGGGGGGATAATCCGTATTATCGTTTATCTTTGGATATGGCGAAAGCATCCCAGCCCCTCCATTCTTCCAAAGCCCCGGAACCAGTCGGGCCGTACCCGCATGCGCGGCGCGTGGGCAGCTTGCTGTTCCTGTCGGGCGTGGGGCCGCGGGAGCGGGGCCGGAAAGAGATACCGGGGGTGGAACTGGACGAGGCAGGCAACATCCTGGCTTACGACATCGCGGCGCAGTGCCATGCCGTGTTCCGGAATGTGCGCTATATACTGGAGGAGGCTGGCTCCAACTGGGAAAACTTAGTGGATGTTACCGTGTTCCTGACGAACATGAAGGACGACTTCGGTATATATAACCAGATTTACGCCGCGTATTTCAAAGACAACCAGCCCTGCCGCACCACGGTGGAGGTAAACAGCCTGCCTACGCCCATTGCCATCGAGCTCAAGTGCATTGCCACTATAGGTGTGCCGGAGCAGGGGTAGCGGCATTCAAAACAAAAGATTCTGTGAGCGAAAAAAGAGAAGATTTATATGTAAGCCGCGCCAGGGCCTTTGCCGAAAAGGAAAAGCGCGCCGCCTCCAAATCAGGGTTGGTGTCGTGGCTGCGGGTAGGTGTGTTCCTGGGCGGCGTGGCAACGGCCTGGTACTTTTTCAGCCAGGGCAACCAGCTGGCTGGCGGGGTGGCTGTGCTGCTGTGCTATACGCTGTTCGTGGTGGTGCTGCGCTGGCACAGCCGCCTCGATTTCAAGTACCGGCAACTGCTGTTGCTCCGGCGCGTGAACGAGCAGGAGGTGGAGCGACTGCAAGGCAGGCTAAGCAAGTTTGACGGCGGCGATGCCTATATAGATAGCCACCATCCCTACACCTCAGACCTCGACATCTTCGGACATAACTCCCTCTTTCAGCTGATGAACCGCTCCGTCACCAGCATCGGCAAGGCGCGGCTGGCGGGGTGGCTCCAGGTGGCCGCTGCCCCGGCAGAGGTGCTGCAACGGCAGGAGGCGGTGGCAGAACTGGCCCAACCGCAGCAACTGGACTGGCTGCAGGCCTCGCTGGCCCTCCCGATGCACTACAAGCACGACCAGGAACCGGCCAGTGGCTTCCTTGCCTGGCTCTCCGGTGCCTCCTTTTACAGGCAGCACCCATGGGTGAAGGTGCTGCTGCTGGTGCTTCCCGTTTTGACGGTGGCGGCTATTGTGGCCTGGCTATATGGCTACAGCGGCTGGATAGCGGTGGCTTTCCTGCTGGTGCAGTACGGCGTGGCGCATCGCTTCCGGCTGGAGCGGGACGAGTACTATGAAAATAGCATCGGCATCTATGAAGCCATGCGCAGCTACACCCGCCAGTTGCGGCATATAGAAAAGCACACGTTTACAGCGCCCAGGCTACAGCAACTGCGGCAGGGGCTGCAGCAGGCAGGCACCACGGCCTCGGCCAGCCTGCACCAGCTGGCCAACATCATCGACTTTTTCTCCTACCGCCTCAGCACTTTGATGGCCTTTTTCCTGAATGCCATTCTAATGTGGGATTTCATCTGGATGTACCGGCTGGAGCAGTGGAAGCACAGGTACCTGAAGCAGCTCGAAACGTCGCTGGAGGGGCTGGCGGAAATCGAGGCGCTGGCCAGCATCGCTGCTTTTCAGCACGCGCATCCCGGCTACGCCGTTCCGCAGTTGAGCCAGCAGCCATTCGAACTAAGGGCCACTGCGCTGGCGCACCCGCTCATCTTTTCCGTGAGGCCCGTCGCCAACGATTTTGAGACGGCAGGCGCGGGCCGCACCATGGTGATAACGGGTTCCAACATGTCGGGAAAAACCACCTTTCTGCGCACCGTAGGCATCAATATGGTGATGGCTTTGATGGGCGCGCCGGTTTGCGCCCAGCGTTTCCGGGTGGCCCCGGCGCAGGTATATACCGCCATGCGCACCGCCGACAACCTCGCCGAGAACACGTCCTCTTTCTATGCCGAACTGAAGCGCCTGCGCATGCTCCTGGAGCTGACCGAGCAGGGGGAGCCCGTCTTTTACCTGCTCGACGAAATCCTGAAAGGCACCAACTCCCGCGACCGCCATATTGGGGCCATGTCGCTTATCCGGCAGTTGCACCATCGCAACGCCTCCGGCCTCATCTCCACACACGATCTGGAGTTGGGTGCCATGGAGGAGGAGTTACCACAGAGCGTGCAGAACTACAGCTTCAACAGCGACATTATCGGGGATGAAATCATATTTGATTATAAACTGACCAAGGGCATTTGCCGCAGCTTTAACGCCAGCAAACTGATGCAACTCATGGGCATCGACATTAAGGAGGAGGCGCTGTAAATTGCACCATTACCCAGGGTGGGGCGACACACGAAACACTAAAAACGAAACACGACATATATGAGAACAGTAGCAGACATACCAAACCCGGATATGAAGGTCACGCTGATGGCCTGGAATGGGAAATACCTGATTAAACTGGAAAAGGCCGACTTTGAGCAGACCTACAAAATCAGCGAGATGGATGTGATGGGCGACCAGGGGGCCAAGGATCTGCTGGACGAGAAGTTCCTGGAGGCCGCTCTGAACCGTTTCTCGGATATGCGCGATGCGTTTGTATCGACGGTGAGGCGGAATGGGTGAGAATGCGTAAGCAAAAAAGCCCGCTTTTCAGCGGGCTTTTTATATATGAGCAAAGTTATATATGATTAACCAATAGCTACGCGCTTAAACTCGCTTACGGTCATGCCTTTGCTTGTCTTGTCAAGCAGTTGGGCGATGGAAAGCGAAGAATCTTTTACGAACTCCTGGTTCAGCAGGGTGTTCTCTTTGTAGAACTTGTTCAGCTTGCCTTGTGCGATTTTCTCCAGCATGGCCTCTGGCTTGCCTTCGGCACGGGCCTGCTCTTTGCCAATCTCGATCTCACGCTCAATGGTGGCGGCATCCACGCCGTCTTTGTCCAGGGCAATTGGCTTCATGGCGGCAATCTGCATGGCCACATCCTTACCAACTTCTTCTACATCATTGCCGCCTGTGTTTTTCAGGCCTACCAGCACACCCAACTTGCCATTGGAGTGGTTGTAAGCAACTACTTTCTCGGCAGAAACAGTCTCGTAAGCTACCACATCAATCTTCTCACCGATTTTTCCCATCAGGTCGGTGATGTGGTCCTGCAGCGGACGGCCATCGGCCTGAGGGGTAGCCAGCAGGTCTTCTTTAGAAGCAGCTTTGGAGGAAACAGCAGCCTGCAGAACAGCCTGGGCGAGGTTACGGAAATCTTCCACTTTCGAAACGGGCTCTGTTTCGCAGGCTACCGCTACCACGGTGCCGTTAGAGCCGTCAGCGCTCACCTGCGTCAGCACGATGCCTTCAGAAGTTACGTTGTCGGCGCGCTTGCTTGCTATTTTCTGCCCCTGCTTGCGCAGGATGTCTTTCGCTGCCTCAAAGTCGCCGTTTGCTTCCGTCAGCGCCTTCTTGCAATCCATCATACCTGCACCAGTTTCCTGGCGTAGTCTGTTAACGTCTTGTGCTGTAATAGCCATTTTTTTATAATTAAGAATTACGAATTAAAAATTAGAAATTTTATATGGGGGATAGGAGAAGCAAACAAAATGTGAACGGCTCAGAACGAGTATCAATCGAGTCTTATGTCCAACGTCTAAAGTCTAACGTCTCTCAAAAAGCCCTAAAACAAACTGAACATTGAAGCAGTTGTAGCCCAATGTTCAGTTTGGTATAATCTATATAAACCTCAGGCTTATTGCTCGTCGGCTTCCTGCTTCGCTTTGATGCCTTCTTCCTCAGAACGCTTGCGCTCCGTTTCCTCTTTGTCCACCTTGCGCTCAGACAAGCCCTCTTCGATTGCCTTGCCTACCAGCGATACAATCAGGGCTACTGACTTAGACGCATCGTCGTTTGCAGGAATCGGGAAGTCTACCAGATCCGGGTTTGAGTTTGTGTCGCAGATGGCGAATACCGGCAGGTTCAGTTTCTGAGCCTCTTTCACGGCAATGTGCTCGCGCTTCACGTCCACCACAAACAGGGCAGCGGGCAGTCTCGAAAGGTCAGCGATACCACCCAGCACGCGGTCAAGTTTCTCACGCTCGCGCGACAGCATCAGCTTCTCGCGCTTTGCAAGGGCCTTCGACTGCTCCGGGTCTTTCATCATCTTGTCGATGGTCGACATCTTCTTCAGCGACTTGCGCACGGTGGCGAAGTTGGTGAGCATGCCACCCAGCCAACGGTCGGTCACGTAGGGCATCTTCAGGCGCTTGGCCTCTTCTGCCACAATTTCCTGCGCCTGCTTTTTGGTAGCCACGAACAAAATCTTACGGCCAGACTTCGCGATGTTGCGGATAGCGGCGGTAGCCTCTTCAAGCGCAACCAGCGTCTTGTTCAGGTCGATGATATGGATTCCGTTTTTCTCCATGAAGATGTACGGAGCCATCTTCGGGTCCCACTTGCGGGTAAGGTGGCCAAAATGAACACCAGCCTCAAGTAATTCTTTATAATTAGTACTTGCCATGTTGTTGATACACCTTTAATATTAACGTTTACTGAACTGGAACGAACGACGCGCTTTGCGCTTACCGAACTTCTTGCGCTCCACCATGCGAGGGTCGCGTGTGATGAAACCTTCCTTGCGGAGAGCTGATTTAGTCTCGGCGTTCTCAACTACCAGTGCTTTAGAGATAGCAAGTCTAAGTGCTTCAGCCTGGCCGCTTACACCACCACCTTTTAAGTTGGCTTTTACGTCGTATTTGCCAACAGAGTCCAAGGTTTTGAACGGCTGATTCACAATAGTTTGAAGTACTTCGCTCGGGAAGTAATTCTTGATATCTCTACCGTTAATAGTGATATTCCCTTGCCCGGCCGTCATGTGGATACGAGCCACCGAGGTTTTTCTTCTACCAGATGTATTGATAACTTCCATTAAATTAAATATTGAGGGTTAGTTCTTTTGGTTGCTGCGCGGCATAAGGGTGCTCGCTTCCAGCAAATACGTGCAGATTGCGGAACAGCTCGCTGCCCAATCTGTTTTTTGGCAACATGCCGCGCACGGCGCGCTCTACTAACAGCGTAGACGATTTCGCCTTCAGCTCGCGTGGAGAAGTCCGCTTCTGACCGCCCGGGTAGCCGGTGTGTGTCAGGTAGTACTTCTGGTCCCACTTGCGACCCGTGAAGCGCGTGTCATCGGCGTTGATGATGATCACGTTGTCTCCGCAGTCTACATGAGGCGTGTACGAGGGCTTGTGCTTGCCCTTCAGGATCTTGGCAACTTCCGATGCCACGCGACCCAGGCTTCCTTGCCCGGCATCCACAATCACCCAGCCCTTGTTGGCCGACTGCTTGTTGAGGTACTGGGTTTTGTAACTTAAATGGTCCATTCTTGGTGGTTGTAAGCGATTTATTTATTTAATTTATCTGTTCTTCAGTCTCTGAAAAATGGACACAAAGATAGAAGTTAATATTTGTATATGCAACAGCCTGCAAGAAATATGCTGTGTAACAAGTAAATAGTAAGCATTGCAGGGGATATATAGGTTTAGGGGTAAAAAGCATTGGGGCGAATGGACCAACTGGTCCATTCGCCCCAATGCTTTTATATAGGTTAGTTGTCCTCCGGCTTTACGGGCGGCGGGGGAGGTGGCAGCGTGGGCAGTTTGCCGTATTTGCTTTCGGCTGTCGCCACATTATTCCTGTCGTACAGGTTATACACTTCTGCTGCCCCGGATTCTAGGTATATATGGATGAAACGCATCTTATTCTCACTTTTATCTCTAAGTGTCCAGCCTATTTGTTTCACATCAGGGTTCCGTTTCAGGAAGGCTTTGTAGTCTGCTGTCTGATTGGCTTCGTCTGGAATATATGGCGTCTCCTCCTTTTGGAATTGCTTTATTATTGGCGGCGAGTATTTTTTGGCTTGTTTCATGGGTGGAGGAGGAGGTGGTAGAACAGGCAGTTTTCCGTATTTGGCTTCTACGGATGGTAAATGGAGTTTCCCATTATAATTGTATTCCTCCATAATGCCCGACTTTAAGTAAATGATGAATGTTTGAAGGTTAAACTCATTATTACCGGAAAGCTTCCAGCCTACTTGTTTAATAGTAGGATTACGTTTTAAGAAAGCCTTGTAGCCCTCTGGTAAATTGTTTTTGTAATAACTGTCTTCTTCTTGTATAAAAATAAATGTCCCCTCCCCGTCTTGTAGTGCTGAGGGTATAGATTTGGAGGAACTTATAGTGTTGACTATTGATGATGTTATAGGTGCTTTGGGCAGTTGACCATATTTTTTTTCTGCAACATTTACCTCATCTCTGTTATTCAAGTGGTAATTTTCAACAACTCCGCTACGTTCAATAACTATTCGCGCAATAGATTTATCATCTCCGTCTAAAGTCTTAGGCACCCAGTATAGCGCAATAATATCAGGATTACGTTTTAGAAAAGCTTTATAGTCATTTGGCAGGTTTTGAGCGTCATTCTTCTGCACCGAAATTACACCCTGCTCTTCTACTTCCATATATATGGAATCGTTCTGAGCTAACTCTTCTGCACTTTGTGCATTTCCTCTGAAAGCGAGGAGTAGAACGGCAACCAGTGGCAACGCTATCAGCAGCCTGAACTGGTTTGCCTTATTTGTTGGGATTTTGTTCATCATAGTGATTCTTCGTTTTAGTGGCGGGAAATTGAATTGATTGGCAAGCTGCGGCTCTGGGGCACCCACTACTTTCAGGAGCAGGTATTGGTAGGCTTTTCTGTCCACGCCAGCGCAAATCACCTTTTGGTCGGCAATAAACTCCAGGTTCTCCTTTACCGCTTTTTTCATGAGCCACGCACCAGGGTTGAACCAGTATAACACCGTGTTCAACTCTGCCAGCAGCACATCCAGCGTGTGCCAGCCTTTTACGTGCACCTGCTCATGCCGCAGTATCGACTCCAACTCCGCCGCTGTGAACTGCGCCGGGTTCAGGTAGATGGCCTGCCAGAAAGAGAAAGCCTGTGTGATGTGAGTGACCTGCCTGAAATGGATGCCCATATAGCTTGCACGCTCGGAGGCAGCACGGATTTTATAAAGGGATATAAACTGAAGCAGCAACCGGATTGCCATCGCCCCTGTGCCAAGCCAGAACAGGAACACAGGAATCTGCCAATAATCAAATGCCAGAGTTGTTTCTTGTGTGGCGGGCGCCGTCACCCAAACCGGCACTGTGTTTATATAGGCGCTTGCCAGGTCCTGGTGCCGGCTCATTAGCCCGGACACATCCATGAAAGGATAGGCCGTTGAGAACGCAACGCCGAATAACAGAAAGTGCCGGTTGAGGGTGTAGAAGGTGAGCCGCCGCAGCACGAAGTGGTAGGCCAGGTAAAAAAGCACCAGCGCCACATTTACTTTCAGGAGATATAGAATCAGCGCTGGCATGTCATTCCGGGTTTTTGTTTTCGATCATATCTATAATCTCTTTCAACTCTTCGGCGCTAATCTGCTTTTCCCTGGCAAAAAAGGCTACCAACTCTTTGTAGGAGTTTTTGAAATAATCATCCACAAAGCCTTTCATAAACCTCTTCTTGTAGTCCTCTGCCTTCAGGAGCGGTGTGTAGCGGTAGGTGTTTCCCTGCTTTTCGCTTGCCACATATTCTTTCTTCTCCAGGTTCTTCACGGTGGAGGCGAGTGTGGTATAAGGCGGTTTAGGCTCCGGCAGTTGCTCCAGAAAATATTTGATATAGCCGCCATCCAATGCCCATATCGCCTGCATGGCCTCTTCTTCTTGCTGCGTCAGCTTTTCCATATATCTACGAATATTTCGTATAATTACGAAATATTCGTAATAAAGTCTGCTGTGGCTGGATTTTTATTTTGTGGAAGCGGAGTGCAGCCTTATTGCTTTGACATCCTTATGGTACCGCGCTGCGTCTTAAGCATATATAAACTTGGGCAGAGATATGAAAGCCATACTTGTAAAACAACCCGGCGGGCCGGAACAACTATATATAGGAACACACGATAAGCCGCTTCCAAACCCGGACGAGTTGCTGGTGCGGGTGCAGGCCACCGCGCTCAACCGTGCCGATACTTTGCAGCGGCAGGGGAAGTATCCGCCACCGAAAGGGGCAAGTCCGTTGCTGGGGCTGGAGGTCGCCGGCGAGGTGGTGGAGGCGGGTATCAACTGCTCAAGGTTTAAGAAAGGGGATAAAGTGTTTGGCCTGCTGCCCGGCGGCGGATATGCCGAATATGCCATCCTCCACGAAGCCATGGCGCTGCCGGTGCCGGACAACCTGACCATGGAAGAAGCCGCCGCCATACCCGAGGTGTTCCTGACGGCCTACCAGGCGCTGGTGTGGCTGGGGAGGCTGCAGGCTGGGGAGCGGGTGCTGGTGCATGCGGGCGCAAGCGGCGTGGGCACGGCGGCCATCCAACTGGCGCGGGCCTTACAGGCCGAGGTGCTGGTAACGGCCTCGGAAAAGAAACTGCAGGCATGCCTGGACCTGGGCGCTCACAAAGCCATCAACTACAAGGAAGCGCCTTTTGAGGAGGCCGTGCTGGCCCATACCAACAGCGAGGGCGTGGACCTAATCGTGGATTTCATAGCCGGGCCGTATTTTCAGTCAAACATCGAGTGCCTGCGCCTGGACGGGCGGCTGGTGCTGCTGGCCTCTCTGGGCGGCGGCAAAGTAGATTCTTTTGATTTGCGCAAGCTGCTGGCGAAACGTCTGCACGTCATGGGCTCCACGCTGCGCTCCCGCCCCCACGGCTACCAGGCAAAGCTCACAGAGGAGATGTGGACTTTCGCCGGGCCGTTATTCAAGAGCGGCCAAATCAAGCCTGTTATCGATTCTGTTTTTGACTGGCAGGACGTGGCGGCCGCGCACCGCTATATGGAGCAGAACCAGAACATCGGCAAAATTGTGCTGCGGATAAATTCGTAGGGACGCAACATTTTGCGTCTCTTGCTCTTGCAGTAATTAAGACGCAATATCTTGCGTCTCTACCATATTCAGTGTGCCCGTAGTTGTTTTACCAGTACGGCAAAGTCTTTCGGATATGGGGCCTCCACTTTCACGGGCTCGCCGTTCAGCAGCAAAAAGCCGAGGTTAAACGAGTGCAGCGCGAAGCGTTTGATGAGCGGGAGCTCCTCTGTGTCCTGCTTCAGGTGGTAAGCTTTCTTGCGCTTCAGGCTGCTGAGGTACAGTTTCTCGCCCCCATATAGCTCATCATTCACAATGGGAGCCTTCAGGTAAGCGAGGTGTATCCGTATCTGGTGCAGGCGACCCGTCACGGGCAGGCATTCCACCAAAGTGTGGCGGCTATAGTTCTCCAGGGTATTAAAGTAAGTTTCGGCGGACTTGCCCTGCGGCGACAGCTTGGCCACGCCTTTTGCGCTCGTGGCGATAGCCCGGTTCACCAGTTGCTCCTCGAATTTGTGGTTGCCCCACACCACGGCATGGTACACTTTATATACCTCCCGCGCCTCGAACTGCATGGCCAGGTGCCGGTACGCGTCCGCATTCTTCGCGAAAGCCAGGCAGCCGGAGGTGTCTTTGTCCAGGCGGTGGCAGGCCTGCAGTTCCGGGTTGTGCTGGCGGGCGAGTTTGAGCAGGTTGGTGGTGTTGGGGGTGCGGTCCTCCAGCGTCGACAGGAAGGGCGGCTTGTTCACAACGATGTAATCCTCGTTCTCAAATATAATCAGGTCCTCAAAAACCGGGTACTTCATGTGCTGCTATGCTTCGTTCGGGCACAGGCAACCGGGCTGCTGTGCATCCTGCAAAGGTACGTAATTTTGGTTGCTGATTGTCAGTTGGGGGATGTTGGTTGTTGATTGCTGGTTGTCAGTTGTAATTGCTAAATGGCTGCATTGTTAAATTGTTATATGGTTGAAGCCTCAGCTATATATGATATGGTAGTGACCAAGAAGTAATGCTATGCCCTCGTCCCGACAGTTGCCGAGACGAGGGCAGCCTCCGCTGTAACTTTAAATCAATATTACTTCTTTAACACTACCTATGATATATCCCGGTTAAACTGGGTATATAGTTTCTGAAGCGAAAGGAGCTGTATATAGCTCTGCTTACCAACAACCATCAACCAACAATCAGCAATCAATCCTTCGCCTTTTGCAGCTTGAAGCGGATGGTGGTGCCTTTGCCTATCTCGCTTTTCACGGAGATTAAGGAGCGGTGGGCCTCCACAATGTGCTTGCAGATGGAGAGCCCGAGGCCGGTGCTGGTGGTGTCGCGGGCGCGGCTTTTGTCCACGCGGTAGAAGCGCTCGAAGATGCGGTTGATGTGCTCCGGGGCAATGCCCCTGCCGTCGTCCTTCACAGTGATGGTGTACTTCTTACGGCCTTCGTTAAAACCCACCCAGATGTTGCCGCCTTTGCGGCCGTACTTGATGGCGTTGTCGAGGAGGTTGGTGAATACCTGGCGGATGCGGTTGGGGTCGGCGAAGAGCAGGATTTGCCCGTTAGGCGTGCAATCCAGGTGAAACGTGATTTCGTGCTGCGCGGCTTTCTGCTCCAGTTGTTCAAACACTTCCCGCACCAGCGGCACCGCATCAAAGTTGCGCTTCTGCATTTTCACCACGCCCTTCTCAAACTGCGAGATGCTGATCAGGTCCTGCACGAGCATGTCCAGGCTGTCCAGGCTCTTAGCTGCTTTCTGCAGGAACTTGTCGCGCACACCGGGGTCGTCCATGGCCCCGTCCAGCAGGGTGTGGATGAAGCCCTGGGCCGCGAAAATCGGCGTCTTCAGCTCGTGCGAGACATCGGCCAGGAACTCGCTGCGCATGGCCTGCATCTGCTTCAGCTCGTCAATCTCCTGCTGTTTCCGCTCGGCAATCAGGTATATGTCCTCCTTTATCTTCCGGAGCGGGTCTGCGGTAAACGTGGATTTGCTCTCTACTTTCTTAAAATCCTGCCGCCTGAGCTTGTCCAGGCTCGAGTACACGTTCTTCACCTCCCGGAAAACCAGCGCCTCGTACGAGAAGTGCATCAGTATGAAGCAGCAGACGAACACCAGCACCAGCGCCACCAGCAGGCCCTGCGACGAAAAGTAACTGGCTAAAGCAAGAAAGGCGGTGAGCACAAAAGCTACCGCCAGGGAGGTGAAAATTGCAAGCGTACGCGAGTTGAAATTCATGCACTAGTCATTGTTGAACTTGTAGCCGACGCCCTTGATGGTTTTGATGTTTTCCTCCCCGATTTTCTCCCGCACTTTCCGCACATGCACATCCACGGTCCGGGCAATCACATACACATCAGTGCCCCACACGTTGTTGAGGAGCTCTTCGCGGCTGAACACCTTATTGGGCGTGGCCGCCAGAAACGACAGCAGCTCGAACTCTTTTTTAGGGAGCGTGATTTTGGTGTCGCCCTTGTACACCGTGAAGCTGGTGCGGTCTATGCGCAGGTCGCCTACTTCTATTACTTTGTTTTCCTCCTCCTGTTGCGCGTCGCGGCGGGCAAAGGCGGCCAGCCGGCTCAGCAGCGCC
This sequence comes from Pontibacter russatus, assembly GCF_009931655.1. NCBI lineage: Bacteria > Pseudomonadati > Bacteroidota > Cytophagia > Cytophagales > Hymenobacteraceae > Pontibacter > Pontibacter russatus. The sequence continues at coordinate 3,333,133 of NZ_CP047984.1, forward strand.
CGGGGTTTGATGGGTTTGGTGATGAAGTCGTCGGCGCCGGCCTCGAAGGCGGCCACTTCGGAGAACTCTTCGGAGCGGGCGGTCAGGAAGATGATGTGCGTGTTGCGGAACTCCTCCAGCTCGCGCAACTGGCGGCAGGCGGCGATGCCGTCCAGCACGGGCATCATCACGTCCATCAGGATAATGTCAGGCTTCACGGCCTTCGCGACTTCGAGGGCTATGCTGCCGTTTCCGGCCTCCGATACCTCGTACCCTTCGCGTGTCAGGTTGTACTGTAGCATCTCCACGATGTCCGGGTCATCGTCCACTACCAATATCTTGTAATTTGTTGCGGTTTGCACGATACAATAACATTAGCGTTTATTAACCTGGAGCCAGGCAGCCTGCAGAAAAAATGCTTTTCCAAAATGCCGGGCAGCTTTGTGGCTTTTCCTGGTTCCTGATGTAAAGGTATCACTCCTCCCCGCAATAAAACATCTGTTAATTAAATCATAATATTTTGTTAACACGGACACCCGGGGCTTCTCACGCAGCTTATATATAATTTCCGGTTTGGCCATATAGCTATATATAACCCCCGCGTTCTGACGCTGCCATATGGCGCGCAACTAAAAAGAGCCGACTGCATGCCGGCTCTTTTTAGTTGCGCGCTATCAGCGCCGTTTTGTGTTTCAGGTTTTTGTACTCATAGAGGTTGACGCTTACGGTGCCCACGAACATTTCGGCCTGTATCAGCACGGGTATTTTGTTCTTGTCGTCGGAGAGGTACAGGGTGATAGCGTCCTTGCCGTCAAAAAGCTTGTTGGCGGGCATCCGGGGCACCAGCTTGATGGCGCGTATATCCCCGGCCTTGGTGCTCACCACCTCGCGGCCCTTGTAAGTCACCTGCATGTCGAAGGCCTCCTCGTCGAAAAAGCCCTGCACGTGTATCTTGTCGCCCACGCGCATCTTGTCGTAGTCGAAGGTGCGGAGGTAGTAGAAGCCGCTCACGATGTCCTGGGCGTTGTCCGGAATCTTGTAATTCCCTGTTTCTTTTGCCTTGTGCTTTTTCTTCTTCTCTACGAACGCGGTGTTTTGGTAATGGTTAAAGTCCACGGTCTCCCGCTTGCGGTAGTTGCCCTCCTCTATGTTACGGAACGAGCGTTGCGGCACGATGGCAGCCGTGTCTATATAGGATTGCCAGGTGTCGCGTATCCGGATGAAGAGGTCGAAAGAGCTGTTGGTTTTGCCGGTAACGGTGGCGCGGTAGCAGGGTCTGTCATTGACATGGTGCAGGGTGGGAGCTATGTCAATCACGGCCTCGGCTGCCGTTATGGGGCCATAATGCACCTTATACTTCAGTAATTCACCCGAAGAAAAACTTTCGTTGGGGATGGTGCGCATCCGGTCTTTCGCGGCAAAGCCAAACAGTATCAGGGTAAGTAGCAGGAGCCCAGGGAAAAACTTTTTCATAAGTGCCTTCAGTTTCGGATTAGCCTTTGTCTATCCGTATTTCATTCAAGTTTTGTACCAACTGTGCCTCGTTGGCTTAAGTTAAACATACTTTAGCTGCCGATCAATTCAAAACTACATAAAAAAAGGCGCTGTATAGATACAACGCCCTTCTCAGGATACTATTTCAGGTCAGGAAATAATGTTCATTCGGCTTCTGCGGCGGCGGCAGAGTCGTCCAGCGCGGCGGCCACTTTCTCAGGCTCGCCCTTTACAATGGCCCTGATCTTTTCTTCGATCTCTTCCATCAGTTCCGGGTTGTCGAGCAGGATCTGCTTCACGCCGTCGCGGCCCTGGCCCAGCCTGTTGCCGTCGTAAGAGAACCAAGAGCCGGACTTCTGCACGATGTTCAGGTCCACGCCCAGGTCCAGTATCTCGCCTACTTTGGAGATGCCCTCGCCGTACATGATGTCGAACTCCACCACTTTAAACGGAGGCGCTACCTTGTTCTTCACCACTTTCACGCGGGTGCGGTTACCGGTAATGTTGTCGGCGCTCTCCTTGATCTGGCCGATGCGGCGGATATCGAGGCGCACGGAGGCGTAGAACTTCAGAGCGTTACCGCCTGTGGTTGTCTCCGGGTTGCCGAACATCACCCCGATCTTCTCGCGCAGCTGGTTGATGAAGATACAGGTACAGCCGGTTTTGTTGATGGTGCCCGTGAGCTTGCGCAGCGCCTGCGACATGAGGCGGGCCTGCAGACCCATCTTGCTGTCGCCCATGTCGCCTTCCAGTTCACCTTTCGGCACCAGGGCGGCCACAGAGTCAATCACGATGATATCGATGGCACCTGAGCGGATGAGGTGGTCTGCTATCTCCAGGGCCTGCTCGCCGTTGTCAGGCTGGGAGATCAGGAGGTTGTCTATGTCAATGCCGAGTTTCTGGGCATAGGTCTTGTCGAAGGCATGCTCCGCGTCGATGAACGCCGCCAGGCCGCCTTTCTTCTGTGCCTCGGCAATGCAGTGCATGGTAAGCGTGGTTTTACCGGAAGACTCCGGCCCATATATCTCCACGACGCGGCCACGTGGCAAGCCGCCGATACCCAAAGCGATATCAAGCCCAAGCGAGCCGGTAGATATGGCAGGTATGTCTTCCACCTTGTTGTCGCTCAACCGCATCACGGTTCCCTTGCCGTAGGTCTTGTCGAGCTTGTCCATGGTCAGCTGTAGCGCTTTAAGTTTTTCGTTGCTTACACTCATGTGGTTTTCTTATTTAGCTTTATATTGAAGGTGAAATTACTACTTTCGGAGCCAACTTGCAAAAAAGCTGACAGGAATTTTGCTAATTATTTTAGCTGGTTAACGCCGCTTGTTTACAACAACCATCCATAGCTTTTTGTGCCATACTTTCTGCTTTTTTATGGGTATTGCCAGACTTTTATTTCTATGTTTTCTGTTGATATATAGCTTCTTTGCGCAAGCCCAGCTAAATAACGCTGCGCTGCGCCAGAAGGTGCCTGTAGAAGCCGGAAATGCTAATGAAATTAGAGTTGGTATATATGCTTTTGGCTTCTCCAAGAACAACGAATACTTCAATAAGATTGCCGACGGCTACACCCTATTCGGCTATCACCTCAACCCGAAACTTATCTATTACCCGGCCCCGTTTGTGCGCCTGGAGGCGGGCGTTTTGCTGTGGAAGGACTTCGGCAGCAGCGGCTACCGGGATATAGCACCCACCTTTACCGCCAAAATTCAGAGGGAGAACTGGGCGCTGCTGTTCGGGACGCTGGAGGGAAACCTGAACCACGGCTATATAGAGCCGCTGTACGATTTCGAGCGCGTGATCACGAACCGGCTGGAAAATGGCCTGCAATACCGACTCCACACGCACGCGGTGGCGCTCGATGCCTGGCTCGACTGGAACCACATGCTGTACAGGGGGGAGGATGACCAGGAGAGGATAAACGGTGGGGCCGCGCTGAACTTCTTGCTGCTGGAGCGGCAGGGCCGGAAGAACTTGGATGACTCGCTGCGGCTGTCTCTGCCCGTGCAGTTCACGGCCCAGCACAAGGGCGGCCAGATAGACGCCTCCGACCTGCCGCTCACCACGCTGGCAAATGCGGCCATCGGCTTTGAACTGGAAAAGGCATATAACCGGAAAGTCCTGCGCCGGCTCTATACCAGTAATTATATAGTGGGCTTCAGGGACTTCTCGAATGATTACCAGCTGCCTTACCGGCAGGGGCAGGGTATATATTTGAATATTGGCGCCGATACGAAGTACCAGGATGTGCTGCTGAGCTACTGGCAGGGCGACGGCTATATATCTGATTTGGGAGGGAGGCTCTACCAGTCGGCGTCCAGCACCTACAAGTACCCGGATTACCTGCAGGAGGAGCGGCGGCTCCTGATCCTGCGCCTGATGAAGGACATTGAGATTCTCGCAAACCTCCGCCTGACGCTGCGCCTGGAGCCCGTTCTGGACCTCGACCACCCGAAGCTGGAGTTCTCCAACGCCTTCTACCTTACCTTCGACACGGAGTTTTTTGTGGCCAGGCCACGGAAGTAGCGGCAGGCTATATGTAAATTACGCTGCGCCACATTATACCCGTTCATATATGGCTACACCATAGCCTCAGAATCAGCTTTGGTCTGCTGCTGCGTCCGCTCAAAATCCTGGCGCGTGATGCCGTAGTAGCTCAGGTCCAGCAGCTCGTCTGAGTCTGCGCCGCGGTAGTCGTTGCGGAACACGCCCTCTTTCAGGAAGCCGCTGTCTTCAGATAGCTTTCCGTAGGTTTGGTTCGCGTTGGTGCAGCGCATATATACCTTGTTCATCTTCAGCGACCCGAAGGCGAACCGGAGCGCTGCTTGCAGGGCTTCTTTGGCTAAGTCCCGGCTGGCGGGCCACTCGGTGAAATAGAGCGCCACTTCAGCCTTTGGGATGGTTCGGTCCAGGTTCTTCAGGGCGATGCTGCCTATATAGGTGTTGCCCGTTTTCTGCCACACCCCGAAGTCGAAGGTGCGGCGGTTGTCCCACTCGGTGCGCAGCTGGCGCACCTGCACCCGCGCGTCCTCCAGGGCCCGCACCCGTGCCAGCCGGTCCGCAAACGCAGGGTTCAGGTAATTGGTGTTCTCCTTCAGCAGGCGCATAAAATCGCTCTCGTCGCCTTCCTGGTAGGGCCTGAGCGTGAGGTGCTCTGTGTCCAGTTGTTCCTCAAGGGCGCTTGATGAAGTGTTGTATAGAAAGTTCATAAGCTGCTTGTTTTAAGGGTTGAGGTGTAGTTTATATATAAGCTATGTGTACCTGTGGTGGGTGCTGTAGTCTAGCATACGTGAACGAACCGGAAATGTATTTGGGCCCGCAACAGCGGTGCGTATTAACTGCGGGGGGCTTTTGCCGTTAGTACAAGTTACCTGAGCACCAAAATAACCTATTAAAACCGAAAACAACATGGGAAACAGACTTGAAGGAAAAGTAGCCATCGTGACGGGCGGAGGATCCGGTATCGGCGAGGCCATCGCAAAGAAATTCGCCCAGGAGGGGGCCAGCGTGGTGGTGGCCGGACTGCCGGAAGACCCGGTGGAAGACGTGGCAAAAAGCATACAAGAGGGGGAGGCACGGCCATCGCCTTCGCCGGAGACCTGTCGGTGCTGGCAGTTGCAAACAGTTGCGTGGAACTGGCGGTGAAGCAGTACGGAAAGCTGGATGTCCTGATAAACAATGCCGGCACGTTCCCGGAAACGAACATGCTGCCCGACTTTTCGGAGGAGGCATTCGATTACCTGCTGAAGAACAACATCAAAACCACGTTCGCCATGAGCAAGGCGGCGCTGCCGGAACTGCAGAAAACAAAGGGTAACGTCGTGACGGCCGGTTCCGAGTCCGGTATACTCGGCATCGCCCAAAATGCACCGTATGGGGGCACCAAGGGCTTTAACCACGCCTTTGCAAAAGGGCTGGCGGCAGAGCAGGCGCAGACTGGCGTGCGCTCTAACATCGTGGCGCCCGGCCCCATCGACACCGGCTGGACGCACAAGGAAACCGGCCCGATGGACAGCAAAATGGAGCAGATGGTGACGCAGGGCACGCTGATGGGGCGCAGGGGCACGCCGGAGGAAGTGGCCAACGTATACCTGTTCCTGGCCTCAGACGAGTCTTCTTATGTGACAGGGGCCGTTTACCCAGTGGATGGCGGCACGCTCATCGCCAAAGGCCCCGCCGGAGACCAGGCCGCCTCCAGCATGAAGAAACAGCCGGAAAGCGACCTCAACCTCGAACACTCAAAGGACAGCCACACCTCCATGCGGAAGTAAAGTGACCTGTTACGAAACAGCCGCTGCCCTTATCCAAAGGCAGCGGCTGTAATCCATATATGGCAACTGGGGCCGTGCAGATTTAGGCGTTGAGGTATGGGTAGTTGAAGTGTTTCGGGCTGTGCAGCTGTTGCTGGGCCGCCATCACTTCCAGCGTGTGGGCTGTCTCCTTGAAGTACTCCAGCCGGCGATATAGCATCTCTTTCTGCAGCACCACGCCTGTGGCGGTTCTCATGTAGGCTTTCTTGTCTTCCAGCACATGGTGCACCACGTCGTTTACCTGCGCCTCGTTTTGCAGGTACCACTGTTGGAAATCCTCCACGCGCTTCGCCCCCGGCGTGTCCGAGCTGAAATCCAGCCCGTGCAGGCGCAGCACATCGGCCAGCAGGTTTACCTCCAGCGGAATAGAGGTGTTGTAAGGCATCGTGCCCGTTTGCAGGCCGCTGTTGAGAATGCCGACCACAGTGGCCAGGTTTTCTTTAAAATGAAGGAATAAAGCAGCCGCTTCCATATATAAAAAGGGGTAGGGTGATATATAGATTCCGGTGCAAAAGTACACCGATTTAGGTTACAAGCAATGTACCGTGGGGAAAGGCTGGATTGCTGATTGCTGGTTGTTGATTGATTAAGCAGTGATGTGTAGAATACTTTTCCACTTCTGAAATTGTATGTCCCGGATATATAAATCATATATAACCGAAGCCCTACATATAGAAGTTCAAGCGTATAACCCTATAACCATTTAGCAACCAGCCTAAAGCAACTCCTGTATGATGCGCTCCACGGTAACGCCCTCGGCCTCGGCTTTGAAGTTGCGCACGATGCGGTGGCGGAGAATCGGAAATGCCACAGCCTGCACGTCCTCGATGTCGGGGCTGTACTTGCCGTTGAGCAGCGCGTTGCACTTAGCGCCCACAATCAGGTGCTGCGAAGCCCGCGGGCCCGCGCCCCACTCCAGGTACTGGTTTGCCTGCGGCGAGGCCATCGGCATGTTGGGACGCGTCTGGTGTACCAGTTTCACGGCATACTCCACCACGTTGTCTACCACCGGTACGCGGCGCACCAGTTGCTGAAACGCGATGATATCATCGGCATGCAGAATCCTGTTAAGGCTGTTGACAACGGCCCCCGTCGTGTTCTTCACAATCTGCAGCTCCGACTCGTAGCTTGGGTAGTCCAGGGTGATGTTGAACATGAAGCGGTCGAGCTGCGCCTCGGGCAGGGGATAGGTGCCCTCCTGCTCGATGGGGTTCTGGGTGGCCAGCACGAAGAAAGGCTTTGGCAGATCATACCGGCGGCCGGCCACCGTTACCGCGTGCTCCTGCATGGCCTCCAGCAGCGCCGCCTGTGTCTTGGGCGGCGTGCGGTTTATCTCGTCGGCCAGCACGATGTTGGCAAACACAGGGCCGGTTATAAACTTGAAGTTGCGGTCTTTGTCCAGGGTTTCGGCCCCAACAATGTCAGACGGCATCAGGTCGGGCGTGAACTGCACCCGGTTAAAGCTCATGTCCAGCGAAGAGGCAATGGTATGGATCAGGAGCGTTTTGGCAAGCCCCGGAACACCCACCAGCAGGCAGTGCCCCTGACAAAAAACAGCCGTAAGCACTAATCTGACTACTTCCTCCTGCCCCACAATCACTTTCGAGATTTCGGAAGTGAGTTCCCTGTATACCTGGTGGAGCGCGTCGGCTGCTTCTTTGTCGGAGGTGAACTGCTTCATATAGGATGGTTATTGCATGAGTTGCTGGAGCCCGCCGCAATCCTGGTACTCCGGGTCAATTTCGATGAACACGGTCTTAATGTTCTTGCGGAACCACTCGTCCACGGCTTTGGTGCGCTTCTCGGCCAGGGCGGCATTCGAAATCCGCTGGTAATCGTCCTCCAGGTTAGCTAGGTGCGGCTTCGATTTTCCTTTCAGGTATATAATCCGCACGGCCTCCTTGCCGTCCTCTGTCGTGTACGGAATCGGTTTGGTTATCTCGCCCACCTCCATGGTGTCAATCACGAAGAAAATGGCCGGGTCTACCTGGTCCATGGAGATATAGGTACTGCCTGTAGAGCCGTTCTTCAACATGCCGCCGCTGTCCTTGGTGGCTTTGTCGTCTGAAAAATCTTTGGCGGCCTGTGCAAACGTGATGCTGTCGTTCACAATCAGGGTGCGGATGCTGTCCAGTTCCTCCACCGCCTCCTGCACATCTACGGTGGCCGTGGCAGGCTTGATGAGGATATGGCGGGTGTTGAACTCCTGCCCCTTGCGCTCGATCAGCTGAATCAGGTGGAACCCGAACTGCGACTCTACCACGTTGGAAATGCCGCCTGGCTCCAGGCGCAGGGCAGCCGCCTCATACTCAGGCACCAGTTCTTTCTTCTTGAAGAAACCCAGTTCCCCACCGTTTTGCGCCGAGCCCGGGTCCTGCGAAAACTCCCTCGCCAACGTAGCGAAATCCTCACCGGCCAGTATACGCTTGCGCAGTTCTTCCAGTTGCTCACGGGCCGCCTGCTTCTGGCTCTTGCTGATGGTGGCGTACTTCACTATCTGGCCAAGCTCCACCTCGCTCGAAAAGTAGGGAAGGCTGTCGGTGGGGATGCCGTTGAAGTACTTTCTGATTTCCTTCGGGGTCACGGTTACCTTGCCTGTGATCTCCTGCTGCATGCGCTCCATCACCATCTGCTCGCGCACGGTGCGGCGCAGGTCATCCTTCAGTTGGTTAATGCTTTTGTTGTAGTACTGCTCCAGGCGCTCCACGCCGCCCACCTGGCTGGCGAGGTACTGGATGCGGCGGTCCAGTTGGTCGGCCACCAGCGCCTCCTCCACCACCACAGAGTCGATTTCAGCGCGGGCCAGCAGCAGCTTGTCCTGCAGCAGCGACCGGAATATCTCGCACTTCAGTTCTTCGTCGGGCTGCTGCTTCGACTGCTGCAGGTACTGCAGGTAGCCGAACTCCACGTCGGAGCGCAGCACCACGTGGTTGTCTACCTTCGCGATGATGCCATCCACGGTGCGTTGCACGGGGCCCTGGGCAAACGCAGTGGAAGAGAAAGCCAGCAGGCATATGGCCGCGAGGGCTGTTTTGGCAAAATTTGATATGTTTTTCAAAATGGTAACAATTGATATGGATGCTTGCGCTAAAGTCAAACGCTCAATTTACTGCTTTATTCTGACTTAAGCCGTATGGGGTGCCGCAAAAAAGGGACCAGAAGGGTGGCTTACTGCCGCACCATCTTGTCTACCTCCTCCTGCTGCACGCTTACCGGGTACTTCTCGCGCAGTTCGTCTACCCACTGCTGCTCCAGGTAGTTCTGATAATCGGAGATAACGATGCCGCGCACTTCATCCAGCTCCTTGTAGGCTGGCTCCAGCACTTCCTCTATAATGATGAGGTACTCCCGGCCGTTCTGCTGCATGCTGTAGGTGCCTTTCTCCCACATCACGGCGTCTACCACCTTGTTTTCCCCTTTCGGGAATTTCTTTTTCGTAATCTGCACGCCCAGCGGGTTTTTGCTCTGGGCATTCAGCTGGTCGGCGAGGGCGCTGAGCTCGGTGGTATATAGCTTGAACGACACGCGGCGGTTGCGGCGGCGGCCGGTTTGTGTATTGTCGGGGCCTGCCTGCTCTTTTTTGCCCAGGCTGTTGGTGCTGAGCCTTTCGGCCGGAACGCCCTGCTCCACCAAATAGGCGGAAGCCCTGCTGGCGCGCTCGGCTGCCAGCTCTTTCTTGGCGGCGGCTTCGCGGGCGTCGGCATGGCCGTTTATATCCAGTGTCAGGCTCTTGTTCCCCTTCAGCATATCGGCCAGCTCGTTCAGCTTGGCGGTGCCTTCCGGTGTCAGGGTGGCCTTGTTCTGCTCAAACAGGATATCTGTCAGTTGGGCAAAGTTTACCGGATAGCGGCGCTTGCTCAGCTGCTCTTGCGCCTGCTGCAACAGTGCCTCGTTTGCGGCGCTGATGACGGTGGCCTGTACGCGCGGCCCCCACCTGTACTTCTCCCTGTTCTGCTCAAAGTAGTTCTTCAGGCCAACGGAGTCTTCTATCGCCTTCGCCCACACGTTGTCGTCCATCATCTGGAACAGCAGGATGCCGTCGTGGTACTCCTGCACCAGCATCCGGAAGTCGGGGTGTTTCTTCTCCAGGTTGGCCTTTTCGTATTCCATCAGGCTTTTGTCCACGTACGCGTCGTAGAGCAGGTTCATGGCGTGGGCGGCGGAACCGCCGGTGCGCGGCTGCTGCGCCTCCAGGGCGTATTTCCAGAAACTGCCCACCGTATAGGGCTTGCCCTGTATGGTAAAGAGCGTCTGCTCCTGCGTCTTATCCGCCCCATCATATGCCCACTTGCCCTGCAGCAAGTCGTTGGTGGCTTTGGCGATGGCCGCGGCCTTTGCCTCGGCATTCTCCGTAAACTGATTCTCCGCCTTGATGCGCTTCAGGAAAGCGGCCTTGTTCAGTTCGGAGCGGGAGTCTTTGGCTATTCTGTTGCGCAGGTTCTGCTCCATGTCCTCGAAGGGTGGCAGACCGCGTTTCTCAATCAGTTTGATGATGTGCCAGCCATAAGGCGTGAGCACCGGCGGTGCCACATCGCCGGGTTTTTGCAGGCCAAAAGCGGCCTCCTCGAAAGACGGAATCATGCGCCCGGTGCCAAACCAGGGCAGTTCCCCGCCATTGCCGGCCGAGTTGGCGTCCTCAGAAAACTCCGCGGCCAGTCTGTCCCAATCCTCGTTGCGCTGCACGCGCTTATATATGGCGTCCACGCGCTGTTTTGCTGCCAGCGAGTCGGCTTTGGGGATGCCGGGGGTGGCCCGCACCATGATGTGCGCCACGCGCACCTCGCCCTGTGCCTGGCGCTTGTCGTTCACCTTCACCAGGTGGTAGCCAAAGCGCGTGCGCACCGGCATGGATATACCGCCTACCGGGGTTTCGTAAGCCGCGTCCTCAAAGGGGTAAACCATCTGCAGGGCTGTGAAATAACCGAGGTCTCCCTTGTTTTCGGCCGCAGACGGGTCCTGTGAGTTTTCCTGGGCCAGTTTGCCAAAGTCCTCGCCCGCCAGGGCGCGTTTGCGCAGTTCCTGAGCGCGGTTGTAGGCTGCCAGCGTGTCCTCGGGGGCGGCGTCAGGGGCCAGGCTGATGAGGATATGCGAGGCATTCACCTCCTGCTTCATGCGCTCGTATGCCTCCTGCACCAGCTTCTCCGTCACGCTTTTCTCCGTCAGGTAGGGCTGGGCCAGCTGTTCCTTGTAGCCTTCCAGTTCACGTTTAAAAGCGGTGGTGGTGTCCAGGCCCATGCGCTCCGCCTCCATCACCTTCAGCTTGAAGTTGGTGTACAGGTTCAGGTAATCGGTGATGCTCTGGCGGGTGTAGGCGTCTTCGTTGCCGCCGTTGTTCTTCTCGTACACATAACGGAACTCGGAGGTGGAAACGGGCTGGGTGCCGAGTGTGGCGATGGCGGGTTCCTGGCTGTCGTTCTTCTTGGTTGCGGTGCAGCCGGCAATCAGCAGGGCCGCTGCCGCAACAAGTAGGGGATTGCTGCGCATAGGTTAATTTAAGACAAATTCTTTCTGTGGCTGACCGGGATCAGACGGTGCAATTTTAGTCAATTTTTCTGACAGATAAGTCAAAAAGCATAACCATAAACCAAATGCAGATGGTTTCGTTCCCGATAACGGCTAATGCGCTGGTAAAGTGTGCGGTTGGCTTTATTTGATCTTCTTGTAGAGCAGGCAGGTGTTGTGGGTTCCGTTGCTGCTGAACTCCACTTTGTCCATGATGCGGTTGACGAGGGCGATGCCCACGCCGCCCTTCTTGCCGAGCCGGATGTTCTCCTGGATATCCGGCTCCTTGTAGTTGGCGCGCTCAAACGCCAGGCCCTCGTCCGATATCTCAAACTTGAGCGTGTCTTCCTTCACCCGCAGGATACGGATGACGATGTGCTTGTTCGGGTCCTCGTGGTTGGCGTGGATAATGAGGTTGGCGCATATCTCGTCCACGGCCAGCACAATTTGGTTGAGCTGTATTTCGGTAAGGGAAAGGGCGCGCAGGTACTCCGTGACAAAGTCGCGTATTAACTTCAGGTTCTTCTTCGTACAGTTTACCCGAATGGAGTTATTCATTGGCGATACTCCTTGCTTCCTCGTAATCCGACACAATGGTCATCAGCAGGTCGAGGCCGAGGATCTCGAACACATTGCGCACCTTGTCCTGCATGTTATAGAATATCAGCTTGATGTGGGCGTCCTCGAAGCGCTGCAGGTGCGAGATAAACACCCCGAGGCCGGCAGAGGAGATGTAATGGAGGTTCTTGCAGTCGACCAGTATCCTGCTGTACTCCATTATTTCGGGGTCGGATAGTTCTTCGTCCAGCATCACGGAAGAGCTGGCGTCCAGTTCACCATCAAGCGTCAGAATGATGGTGTTTTCCTTAATTTCGTGTGTTATTTTCATCGGCATACTTTACGGGTTTATCATTTGTTAGGTTCAACGGGCTTAAACTTTATCACCAGCAGCGTCTGGTCGTCGTAAAGGTTGTCGGGGCCTGTAAAGTCCTGTAAATCATTGATGATAGCGTATTTTATATCCTCGGCCTCCAGGTGGTACGTCTGCTCCAGCATGTACTTCAGCCGGTCTTCGCCGTACTCTTCGTTTTTGGCGTTGCGGGCCTCCACTATCCCATCGGTATAGATCACCATCACGTCGCTCGGGTTGTAGTCGTAGTACATCTCCCGGATATGGTTGGCATAGCTCTTGTCGCGGATAATGCCCAGCCCCAGGCCATCTGTCTGGAAGTAGAACACATCGTCCATCATGGCGTTGTAATACAGCGTGTGGCAGTGCCCGGCCCTTGCGAACATGAAGCCTTTCATGCTGTAGTCTATGATGTAGAGCGCCGAAGTGATAAAGGAGGTGCGCTCCAGGCAGCGGCTCAGGGCGCTGTTGGCCTGCTTCATAAACTCGCTCGGCGGCATGTCCTGCTGCATCAGGCCGTGGAAAATCCCCTTCATCTGGGCCATGTGGAACGCGGCCGAGATGCCCTTGCCCGACACGTCGCCGATGATGATGGCGATGCGCGACTCGCTCAGCTGCAGGAAGTCATAGAAATCGCCGCCCACCTCCTTGGCGGCCACCGCGTGCGTACTTATCTCAAACCAACTGTCGACCGGAAAGTTTTTCGGAATCAGGCTTTCCTGCACCTGCGTGGCAATCTTCAGCTCTTCCTTGTAGCGCTCGGTCTGCAGCGACTCCGCCACCAGCCGCAGGTTCTCGATGGTGAGGATGGTCTGGCTGGTGAAGGTGCGCAGTACGTTCACGGTCTCACGGTCAAAGCCCTGCTCGATGTCCTTCAGCAGGTAGAGCACCCCGGCCAGGTGCTTCTTCGACTTGATGGGCAGGATGATCAGCGACTTCCAGGGCAGCATCAGGTCGCGGAAACCGGGGTTGCGGTTCAGGTTGTTGTTTATATAGTCGATGTTGTGGATGTTGTAGGCCAGCAGCAAATGCCGGATGCGCTTGATCTGGTCGCTGTTGACGTTGAGCAGTTGCGTGACCTGCGGCTCGCCGTTGCGGACAAGCTCGAACCAGGCGGCGCTGGCGTCGGAGGCTTTGATGGTGCTCTCGAACAGCATGTCATAAACCTGCGCCTCGCTCTGCCCCTGCTGGATGGACTGGCTCAGGCGCTGGAAGTTGAGCAGGTCCTCGCTCTTCTGCTCAAACACGCTGGAGGTGGGCAAGCTGAACAGCGACACCAGAAAGGCCGCCAGGGTGTAAAAGCCGACAAACATCATGGCCAGCAGCAGAAACCCCACCTGGGTGTAGTCTATCACCAGGTCGTGGCTGGTGGACATGCCCCGGAAGAAGCGCACAAAGATATAGCAGCTCAGCAGGATGGCGCCCAGCAGCACCAGCGACCGGCTCTTGTTGTTGAAGGTAAGGTATGCCACCCACTTCAGGTTGGTACACAGGAAGAGGATATAGAACCCCATCAGCGACAGCAGCGGCAGGAAGATGAAGCTGGTGTAGTGGAAGTTGAAGAGGGTGAGCAGCAACGTAGCGCCCAAGAGAAGCTCAAACCAGTCCCAGGCTATCTGCAGGAACCTGTTCTTGTGGTAGAGCAGCAACTGCCGCCATATATAAAAGGCCTTGGCCAGGAAAATGACCAGCAGGCCGAAGTTGATCTGGTACACCAGGTGCAGCAGCAGCACTGACTCTGTGTCGGCGTAATTGGTCATCACCCGGTAGCCCAGGAAAAGGGCCACGCTCAGGTAGGCCGCCACAGCCGCCTTCGAGAACAGGTTCCAGAGGTAGCCGATAAAGTCGATGCCCTTCAGCGCCTCTGCGCTCATGCGCTGGAAGAGAAACACAGCCACGATAAAAACGATGATGAGCAGGTTACTGACAAAGGGCAGCGCTATTTTGGCCGTGCCCTGCTCACGCATGCTCTCCGCCGACAGTAAGACGTTTGCTAACAGCAGAGCCCAGCTGACGACAGCGGAAATAACCAGCAAAGATTTCGCATTCGTCTTGTAAAGCATAAAACGGGTGTCCCCTGTCTTGTTTCCCTGCAACAGGATGTGGTTATTCTTTGATGTAATATTGGTGAAAGGTAATGAATTTTTCTGCTCTTTGGACAAAGTGTAGAATTGAGTTAGGGAAACCAACTTGCATAACGTAAAACGGAAGAAGGAGGTTAGCCTTCACCAACCGGCTTCTTCCGCTACATGGCATTGGCTCCAAAGAGGTGCGGGGCGCAGGGATCGGGGCAAAAGACGCTGCGCCCGAATGCCGTTCCGGCATCCTGATTCTCCGACCCTGAAACAGAGCCCGCCGTGTCTTTCGTCTGCGCGAACGATCCCGTACGGTTTATATATGGCTGCACCTGGCTGCCATATATAAACCTGGGTTCTCCACTTTTGAGGATGAGCTGCTTAGCGGCTGTAGTTGGGGGCCTCGCGCACCACCTGCACGTCGTGCGGATGGCTCTCGCGGAGGCCGGCACCCGTTATCTTCACCATCCTGGCTTCCTGCAGCTTCGCAATGTTCGGGGTGCCGCAGTAGCCCATGCCAGCGCGTATGCCCCCCACCAGCTGGTATATCACCTCCTGCACCAGGCCCTTGTAGGGCACGCGGCCTACGATGCCCTCGGGCACCAGTTTCTTCACGTTTGTCTCGCCGCTCTGGAAGTAACGGTCTTTCGAGCCTTCCTCCATCGCCTCCACGGAGCCCATGCCGCGGTAGGTCTTAAACTTGCGTCCCTCGTACAGGATCATCTCGCCGGGGGCCTCCTCGGTGCCCGCCAGCAGCGAACCGATCATCACGGTGCTGGCCCCGCCCGCCAGCGCCTTCACAATGTCGCCCGAGAACTTGATGCCGCCGTCTGCAATCACAGGCACGCCTGTTCCCGCCAGGCCCCGCACGGCCTCCATCACCGCCGACAACTGCGGCACGCCGATACCGGCAATCACGCGGGTGGTGCAGATAGAGCCGGGGCCCACGCCCACTTTCACGGCATCAGCGCCTGCGTCGGCCAGGGCCCTGGCGCCGTCGGCCGTGGCAATGTTGCCCGCGATCAGGTCCAGGTCCGGGAACGTGTCTTTTATTCTGCGGACGGCTTCCAGCACGCCTCTGGAGTGGCCGTGGGCCGTGTCAACGCTTATCACGTCCACGCCAGCCTCCACCAGCGCCCGCACGCGGTCCAGCACATCGGCCGTCACGCCCACGGCGGCCCCTACGCGCAGGCGGCCAAAAGTGTCTTTGCAGGCAAAGGGGCGGTCTTTCTTCTTCAGAATGTCTTTGTAGGTGATCAGGCCCACCAACTTGCCTTCCTCGTCCACCACCGGCAGTTTCTCTATCTTGTACTCCTGCAGAATATCCTCGGCCTTGGCCATATCGGTGCCCTTGGCCGCCGTAACCAGGTTTTGGGTGGTCATCACCGAGGACACGCCCTGTGTCAGGTCCTTCTCGAAGCGCAGGTCGCGGTTGGTGATGATGCCCGTGAGTTTGCCGGCATCGTTCACAATCGGGATGCCGCCGATTTTGTTGTCGGTCATGATCTGCACCGCATCGCCCAGGGTGGCCTTCTCGTTCAGCGTGATCGGGTCCAGGATCATGCCGCTTTCCGACCGCTTCACCTTGCGCACCTGCTGCGCCTGCTTCTTGATCGACATGTTTTTGTGGATGAAGCCGATACCGCCTTCCTGCGCCATCGCTATCGCCAGGTCGGCCTCGGTCACGGTGTCCATGGCTGCCGAAACAAGCGGTATGTTGATGCGGATGTTGCGCGTGAGTTGCGAGGAAGTGTCGGTCTGGTGGGGGAGAACCTCGGAGTAGGCCGGGAGTAGAAGCACGTCATCGTAGGTGAGCGCCTCGAATAAAATCTTAGACTGATCGGAGATCATGGCAAATAAATTAGGGGTTGTTATTTGCCGCGTAAAACTACGGAATTTCTTTGGATTACGCTGCACGCCATGCATATATATTTTCAGGGGCCGCCCCGCAGCAGTCTATATATAGCTGGTTGTTGATTGATAATTGCTATTTGTTAATTGTTAAAAGGTTATATGGCCGAATGAGGTAGCAGTCGCGTGCATGCAGGCCTGCAATTGTGCGGCTTCTGCACCTCTGGGAGGTCCATGCGCCGCAAGTTTATATATAAATCAGAGTCATCTGTGCCGCTCACTCAACCAATTAACAACAAACAACAAACAATCATCAACCAGCAATCAGTAGGTTGGCATGGTGGGGTCTACCTGCGTGGCCCAGGCGTGTATGCCGCCCTTAAGGTTGAGGAGGTTGTCGTAGCCGAGGCGCTGCGTGAGGTAGTGGATGGCCTGGGCGCTGCGGAAGCCGTGGTGGCAGATCATCACCACCGGAATGTCGCGGCGGATGCGGCTCGCCTGCTTCGGCAACTCGCCCAGCGGAACAAGCTCGCCGCCGAGGTTGCACAGCTCAAACTCGGCCGGCTCGCGCACGTCCACCAGTTGCAGGTTGGTGCTGCGCGACAAGCGCTCCTTCAGTTCCTGTGCCGTAATCTCGTCCATATTCTATATGCTCCTTGGGGGCTATAATATGTAGCGCGGCGCTTCCCGGTTTGTTGTGCGCGGGCCGCAAATTTAAGCAGCCGTTTGTTTACATCCCACGCCTGGCGCTTGTAACTTGCGGCGATGGATATCCTGCAGAATATAACCGAGGCATGGCAGGCCATGCAGCTAATCGAAGTGATAGGCGTGCTGACCGGCATTGTGAACGTGTGGCTGGCGGCCCGGCAGCATATATGGACGTGGCCGGTGGGGCTGGTGAGCGTGGCCATGTACGTGCTGGTGTTTTACGATGCCCGCCTCTACGCCGATATGGGCCTCAACGTCTTCTATTTCGTGACGAGCCTGTACGGCTGGTATATATGGCTGTACGGCGGCAAGAACCACACCGGGCGCAGGGTGGGGCGTGTGCGCCGGAAGGAGATGGCGGCGCTGTTGGGGCTGGGGGTGGTCTTTACCCTGGCGCTGGGCTACTTCCTGGACAATTACACCAACGCTGACCTCTCTTACGCCGATGCCGGCACCACGGCCATCAGCCTGATCGGGTACTGGATGATGGCCAAAAAGCTGCTGGAGAACTGGATTGTGTGGGTGGTGGTGGATGTGTTTTATGTGGGCATCTACTTCTACAAAGAGCTCTACCTCACCAGTTTCCTGTATGTGGTGTTTCTGCTGCTCTGCGTGAAAGGCTACCGCGACTGGCGCAAGGATTTACGGGTGCCGCAGCAGCCAGCCGTGCAGGCTGGCGCATAATGCTACTATTTCGTCTTTTTGTTAAAATCCGCAGGCGGCCGCATCTCGTACATGTTATCAGACACTGTTTCTGCGATTCCGCATTAGGGCGTAGATTATTTTACCACTAACCCTGCAGCATATGAGACAACGAAAACTGGAGTTACCTGAAGAGTTGAAGTTTGAGAACCGTTTGAAATGGGGGTACGAGTCGCCGGACGAAAGCCCGAAGCAGGTTCACCTGAACCAGTATGGCGAGAAGCAGCCGAAGGTAGTGGAGGTATATAACTTTTATGACTACAGCTTCTCGAGTAACTGAATAGTCAAACAGCGTTTAAGCAAAGGAGGAAGGTGTGGAAACACCTTCCTCCTTTGCTTATATATAATCTGATGCTTGTCCCTGCCGGGCGTCATTATATAGAGAGGCCGTGGCGCGACTTCCCCATATATAATCACGGTTCCGGTGCCTTTCAACAGAGTATATGATCCATTTTGCCGACCTTTGCCTCTATATGCTGAAAGTCGCGATTACAGGGCCGGAGTCTACGGGCAAATCCACGCTGTCGGAGCAGCTGGCCCTGCACTACAGTACGGTGTGGGTGCCGGAATACGCCCGTACCTATGTGGGCAACCTGGGGCGGCCCTATACCTTGGCGGATATAGAGGCCATTGCCCGGGGGCAACTGGCGCTGGAGCGGGAGGTGCAGCAGCAGGCGAAGGGCATCCTGTTCTCGGACACCGACTTGCTGGTGCTGAAGATATGGAGCGAGCACGCCTTCGGCCAATGCCCCGCCTGGATTACGGAGAAACTAAAGCGGCAGAACTACAACCTTTGCCTGCTGATGGGCGTTGATTTGCCCTGGGAGCCGGACCCGCAGCGCGAGCACCCGCACCTGCGCCAGTTTTTCTACGACTGGTACAAACGCGAGCTGCAGGCGCTGGGTGTGCCTTTTGTAGAAGTATATGGCCAGCAGCAGGAGCGCCTGCAACGGGCCCGCCGCCACATAGATACCTTGCTCCGCCAACACCAACTTCTGAAAAAATAAACTATGCAATACTTCTTAGAGAACGACCTATATAGAGTGGGGGTAGAGGGCCTGGGGGCCGAGCTGCAGCACTTCGTGAAGAAAGACGAAAACCTGGAGCTGATCTGGGTGGCCGACCCCGCCGTGTGGGCGGCCCATGCGCCTAACCTCTTCCCGATTGTGGGCGAGCTGCCAAACCAGCAGTATACCCACAACGGCAAAACCTACCACATGCAGCGCCACGGCTTTGCCCGCCGCAGCGAGTTCAAGCTGGTGGAGGAGCACCACGACAAGCTGGTGTTCGAGCTCACCTCCAGCGAGGAGACACTGGCGCAGTACCCCTTCAAGTTCAGGTTGCTGGTTGCGTACAAGTTAGAGCAGAGCACGCTTTCGGTTACCTATCAGGTCACCAACGCCGATAACGAGAAAATGTACTTTTCGGTAGGCGGGCATCCCGGCTTCAACGTGCCGCTGTACCCGAACGAACGGTATGAGGATTATTATATAGAGTTTGAGAAAGACGAAACAGTAAGCCGCCACCTGCTGAACGACGCGGGCCTGCTGAACGGTGGCACCGAGCGCCTGCTGGAGCAAAGCAACACCCTGCCCCTCGACCGCAGCTACTTCGACAAGGACGCCATTGTGCTGAAGCGCCTGAACTCGGAGAGGGTGACGCTGGCGAGCCGCGCCAACCCGCGCCGGATCGAAATGGATTTCAGGGGCTTCCCGTATTTCGGGATATGGGCGAAGCCAGGGCTGGCGCCTTATATATGCCTGGAGCCCTGGTGCGGCATAGCCAGCAGGGAGGGAGACTCCGGCGAGTTGCAGGACAAGGAGGGGATGAACGAGCTGCGCCCCGGCCAGATTTTTGAGCGCACGTTTACTGTTACCGTGCGCTAAAAGCGAAGGGTATATATAGCCGCGGCCCCCACTGAATCTTCATGTTCAGTGGGGGCCGCGGCTTTTATAGAAATTGCACTTAATGCAACGAGGGCTCCGGGAACTTCGGAGCTTTTATGTTTCTGAAGTCGTATTTCGGCTCAAAATCATTCAGGGGCAGTGAAATGCCCGGTGGCAGGTCCAAATCCGGCAAATCGTCGCCAAGCGGCTCTCCTCCGTCATCGTCGTTGTCAGTGGAGGGTGGGCGGTTAAATCTCTTGCGCGGAGCGAATGCATAGTAGGCCAGTATAGACAAGAGGGCTACGGTGTATAAGATGCTGATCATCATCGCGGTATGGCATTAATGTATTCCTGGTATATGGTGTTTGTGCTGTGGCAGAAAGTTCGCTCCCAGCGGGCGGACGGTTTGCTGCCCCGGTAGTCTTTACAACGTACTTTTGCCTAAACTGGTTATCCGTGAAAGACAAAATTTAAGCAGGTGTGCAGCGCCCGGTTCTAAAAGCTTTTCGGCGGGCGCGCAACCGACTTTGCTTTAGAACGGAAAGCCCGCTATCTTTGTGGCAGTTTAGGGGTGCCTTAATAAAACGGGCTGAGATCATACCCATTGAACCTGATCCGGGTAATGCCGGCGAAGGGAAAACACGGTAAACGAAATTTAACAGGATGCTAACCCCTGGCAGGCCTGTATGTTTCACCAGTTCATTTCAAGTACAATGCGTAATTTTTTGATTGCAGTGGCAGCCATGCTGTTGCCGTTGCAGCTGCTTGCCCAGTACCAGCTGGGCGGCCGCGTAACCAGTGCAGCCAGGGGCGAGGCCCTGGCCGGAGCCAACGTGGTGCTGGAGAACTCAGGCACAGGCGTGGCTGCAGGGGCCAACGGCACTTTCTCCTTCCCAAACTTGCCAGCGGGCAACTACACCCTGAAAGTGAGCTACCTCGGCTTTGAGCAGCAGCGGGTCGCAGTGGCCCTGCGGCGGGACACGGAGGTAGCCATAGCGCTGCAGCCGCAGGCCCTCCGGACGAGCGAAGTAGTAGTGCAGGCCACCCGCGCCGATGAGCACACCGGCACCACGTTCACCAACGTAGGCCAGGAGGAGATAGAAGCGCGGAATTTCGGGCAGGACCTGCCTTACCTGCTGGAGCAGGTGCCCTCGGTGGTAGTGACCTCTGACGCCGGTGCTGGCGTGGGTTACACTGGCATCCGTATCCGGGGCTCCGACATCACCCGCATCAACGTGACGGTGAACGGTATTCCGGTGAATGATGCCGAGAGCCACGGCGTGTTCTTCGTAAACATGCCGGACTTCGCCTCCTCGGTGCAGGACATACAAGTGCAGCGCGGCGTCGGAACCTCTACCAACGGGGCCGGTGCGTTCGGGGCCAGCCTCAACATCCAGACGGAGCAGGTGCGCCGCGAGGCCTATGCTGAGACAGACCACACCTACGGCTCCTTCGACACCTGGCGCAACAACGTGCGCTTCGGCACGGGCCTCATCAACGGCAAATTCGCCTTCGACGGCCGCCTGTCGCGTATCACGTCGGATGGCTATATAGACCGCGCCTCCTCCGACCTGAAATCCTTCTACTTCTCGGGGGGCTACTACGGCGACAAAACCTCCGTGAAGTTCATTACTTTTTCCGGCAAAGAGCAAACTTACCAGGCCTGGTACGGCACGCCCGAGGCGCTGGTATATGGCAACGCCGCCGATCTGCAGGCCTATATAAACCGCAACTATATAACCGGGGCTGACTCCGCCAACCTTGCAAACGCTGGCCGCAGCTACAATTACTACACCTACGACAACGAAACCGATAACTATCAGCAGGACCACTACCAGTTGCACCTGGCACATGACTTTATGCCGGGCCTGAGCTTTTCCGGGGCATTGCATTATACCTACGGGCGGGGCTACTACGAGCAGTTTCGTGCTGACGATGACCTGGCGGATTATGGCTTGGCCGATATAATGATCGGTGGCGATACCGTCTCCTCCACCGATCTTGTGCGCCGCCGCTGGCTCGACAACGATTTTTACGGCACAACCTATGCCCTGCAGTACAATCCTGACAGTCGCCTGAACGCCACTTTGGGCGGAGCCTGGAACAGATATGACGGGCGCCACTTCGGGGAAATCATCTGGGCACGTTACGCCTCCACCTCCAACATCCGCGACCGGTATTACGAGAACGACTCGGAGAAAACCGATTTCAACATCTTCGCAAAAGTAAATTACGGCCTCACGGACAAGCTGTATGTGTTTGGCGACCTGCAATTGCGCACGGTCAGGTACTCCTTCCTAGGGTATGACAATGACGGCGAGAACATCACACAGGAAGCGGATTATACTTTCTGGAATCCGAAAGCGGGCATGACGTACAGCCTGCAGCCGGGGCACCAGTTCTATGCCTCTTACGCGATCGGTAACCGGGAGCCCGTGCGCGACGATTTCACCGAGTCCTCACCCAGCAGCAGACCCAAGCACGAAACGCTGCGCAACGTGGAGGCAGGCTACCGTGGCCATATGGGCTTAACTGAACTGGCCGGGCAGTCGCTCTCGGCGGACGTGGAGCTGAACTACTTCTATATGGACTACAAAAATCAGCTGGTGCTGACGGGGCAGATCAACGACGTGGGCGCCTACACCCGCACCAACATCGACGACAGCTTCCGGCAGGGCGTGGAGCTGGCCGGGACTTTGCGTTTGGGAGAAGCCGCCACGCTGAGCAGCAACCTTGCCTATAGCCGGAGCAGAATCAACGGCTTCAGTGAGTATATAGATGACTATGAAACGGGCGATCAGGTGCAAAATAATTACAACGAAACCACCATTGCCTTCTCCCCGGATTGGGTAAGCACCAGCCAGCTGGAGGTGCAGGTGCTGCAGGGGCTGCGGGCAGCTTTTATATATAAAACCGTAAGCAAGCAGTACCTTGACAACACCGAGAACGACAACCGGATTATACCCGCCTACCAGGTGGGCGACCTGCGCTTCCGCTACAACATCGGCTTCAAAAACCTGCTGAAAGAGGTGGAACTGGGGCTGCTGATCAACAACGTGTTCAACGAGAGGTACGCGGCCAACGGCTATACCTACAGCTATATATATGGCGAGCAGGTAACGGAGAATTTCTACTACCCCCAGGCCACCCGCAATTACCTGCTGTCGGTGGGGCTGAAGTTTTAAGTTTGCTGAGTTTGTATATAGAAAAAGCCTTGCCGTCTGGCGGGGCTTTTTTTTATGGATTGGCGGCTAATTTGTTAACTTGCTTATACAGACTGTTGCAGTGCTGGACAACAAGCAACGACAAACAATTAACAACAAACCCCATGGCTTACGAATATGCAGGAGCACCTGATTATTTCAACGTCGACGAGTTGCTGACAGACGAGCACAAGCTTATCCGGCAGACGATGCGCGACTTTGTGAAGCGTGAGATCTCACCCTATATAGAGCAGTGGGCGCAGGAGGCGCATTTCCCCTCCGAGATCGTGAAGAAGTTCGGCGAGGTGGGCGCTTTCGGCCCGGCCATCCCCACGGAGTATGGCGGCGGAGGCCTCGATTACATCAGCTATGGCATCATCATGCAGGAGATTGAGCGCGGTGACTCGGGCATGCGCTCCACGGCCTCGGTGCAGGGCTCGCTGGTGATGTACCCCATCTATAAATACGGCTCTGAGGAGCAGCGGAAGAAGTTTCTGCCCAAGCTGGCGAGCGGCGAGTGGCTGGGATGCTTCGGCCTGACAGAGCCTGACTATGGCTCCAACCCCGGCGGCATGGTCACCAACATCAAGGATATGGGCGATCATTACCTGCTGAACGGGGCCAAGATGTGGATTTCGAACTCGCCGGAGTGCCAGGTGGCCGTGGTGTGGGCCAAAAATGAGGAAGGCCGCATCAAGGGCCTGATCGTGGAGCGCGGCATGGAGGGATTCTCCACCCCGGAGATCCACAACAAGTGGAGCCTGCGCGCCAGCACTACCGGTGAGTTGGTGTTTGATAACGTGAAAGTGCCGAAAGAGAACCTGCTGCCGAATATCGACGGCCTGAAAGGTCCGCTCGGCTGCCTCGACTCTGCCCGCTACGGTATTTCCTGGGGTGCCGTTGGTGCGGCCATCGACTGCTATGAATCTGCCCGGAAATACAGCCTGGAGCGCATCCAGTTTGATAAGCCAATCGGCGCTTTCCAGCTCACGCAAAAGAAACTGGCCGAAATGCTGACCGAGATCACCAAAGCGCAGCTGCTGGCCTGGCGACTGGGCGCGCTGATGAACGAAGGCAAAGCCACCACTCAGCAAATCTCAATGGCAAAGCGCAACAACGTGGATATGGCCCTGCACATCGCCCGCGAGGCGCGTCAGATACACGGCGGCATGGGCATCACGGGCGAGTACCCGATCATGCGCCATATGATGAACCTCGAATCCGTGATCACCTACGAAGGCACGCACGACATCCACCTGCTCATCACCGGTGCGGACATCACCGGTATTCAGGCGTTTAAATAGTCGTTGGTTCGTTTTTCGGGAGGGGATATATAGGCACGATACTGCCTTGACAGTTCAGTGAAGATTAGCCCCGCGGCAGACCTATCGGTGTGCGCTGCTCCCGCGAACGCCTGGAACGGGAAGAATGTCCGGAGCGCGAAGCCTTTCACCATGAATCTTCAAACGCGTTCCTGCTTTTGCCACCGGGGTTGTAACGCATCATGTCTTCCCACAACCGGCCAAATTCCCTGCTGTAGTCCTGCACAATGCCGGGGTTGTCCGTGATCAGGATGTTCTCGTGGTTATATAGGGCGGCGCTGCGGGTCCAGTTGTAACTGCCGGTCAGCACGCTTGTGCCGTCGAAAATAGCGAACTTGTGGTGCATGTGGCTGTTTGTTTTGTCTATCCGCACCTCCAGTCCCCTGGCAGCCAATTCCCTTATGTCTGAGCCTGTGTCGTGGAGCTTTTTGTTGTCGGTGATGATCCTGATGCGGACACCCCGGCGGTGGGCGTGCACGATAGCATCCGAAATACGGTCGTCGCTGATGGTGAATACACAGATGTTGATAGATTGGCTTGCCTCCTCTATGCTGGCGACAATAGCGTTGAGGCAATCGTCGCCGGGGCTGAAGAAGGCGTGGCTGGTGATATCTCTATGGGGTGATGGCATGGCTTCGGTGGTTACAGGTGAAGGTACTGGAGAGGGGAGAGTTTATATAGAAAATCCGTGGATTGCTAATTATGTTAGATTTATTAACTTTATATATAAAATAGTTAGCAAAAAGCAGTAAATTCGTAGGCTGATAGGGAGCAAATAAGCAGCCGCAACTGTTACCATTCAGTACAGCAGAAGCTGCAGAAAATCAGAAGAACAGAAGATGAGAGAAGATTATCTCACTGGCGAGAAAGACAACCTGACGCCAGCCGAACGTGATATAGACAAAGCGCTCCGCCCGCTCAGCTTCGCCGATTTCACAGGCCAGGCGAAGGTGGTGGAGAACCTTAAGGTGTTTGTGCTGGCGGCAAGGCGCCGCGGCGAGGCGCTGGATCACGTGCTGCTGCACGGCCCTCCGGGCCTGGGTAAAACCACGCTCTCGCACATCATCGCGGCAGAACTGAACTCGGGCATCAAGATGACTTCGGGTCCGGTGCTCGACAAGCCGAGCGACCTGGCGGGCTTGCTGACGAACCTGGAGGCGAACGACGTGCTGTTCATCGACGAGATCCACCGCCTGAACCCGATTGTGGAGGAGTACCTGTACTCGGCCATGGAGGATTACAAGATCGATATCATGCTGGACTCCGGCCCGAACGCGCGCTCCGTGCAAATCAGCCTGAACCCGTTCACGCTGATCGGAGCCACCACGCGCTCCGGCCTGCTGACGGCACCGCTGCGTGCCCGCTTCAGCATCAACAGCCGCCTGGAGTATTATGACTCTGAACTGCTGACCTCCATCGTGAAGCGGTCCTCCATGCTGTTGGGGGCGCCTATCCACGACGACGCTGCCTTTGAGATTGCCCGCCGCAGCCGGGGCACGCCGCGTATCGCCAACAACCTGCTGCGCCGCACCCGCGATTTCGCACAGGTAAAAGGCGACGGCACCATCTCGGTAGACATCGCAAAGTTCGCCCTGCACGCGCTGGACGTGGACCACAACGGCCTTGACGATATGGACAAGCGCATCCTGCTTTGCATCATCGACAAGTACAAGGGCGGCCCGGTGGGTATTTCCACCATCGCGACGGCCTGCGGAGAAGAGGCCGAGACAATAGAAGAGGTATATGAGCCGTTCCTGATACAGGAAGGCTATATAAAGCGCACCGCCCGCGGCCGCGAGGCCACGGAAGCCGCGTACAGGCACCTGGGCAAAATCCCGCCGCAGCATGTGGCGGCCACAGGGGGGCTGTTCGACCAGGAAAGTTAGAGCTGTTTGTGATTACGTTTATATATAAAAGAGCAGGCCCCAGGCCTGCTCTTTTTGTTGCTGCTCCCGCGAGCGTCTGGGACTGGTATATACCACTCATATACCATTCCGGATTTATTTTAGCGTAATTTTGGTGAGGCAATGAAACGCAGCATATTTTATCATTCATTTTGAACAAAGCAACCTACACCCATCTGATCAAGCAGAAAGCACAAGAACTGGGCTTCATGTACTGCGGTGTTTCCAACGCAGAGTTTCTGGAGGAGGAAGCGCCCCGGCTGGAGCGCTGGCTGAACCAGCGCATGCACGGACAGATGCACTACATGGAGAACCACTTCGACAAGCGCCTGGACCCGCGCCTGCTGGTGGAGGGGGCCAAATCGGTGGTGTCGCTGCTGCTGAATTATTTTCCGGAGAAGGGGGGCAACAGCCGGAGGAGGGCACCTACAGAATTTCGAAATACGCCTACGGCACCGACTACCATTTTGTCATCAAAGACAAGCTGAAAGAGCTGCTGCTATATATAAATGAGGAAATAGGAAAGGTGGGCGGCCGCTGCTTCGTAGACTCAGCCCCGGTGCTGGACAAAGCCTGGGCCAAGAGAAGCGGCCTGGGCTGGGTGGGCAAAAACAGCAACCTGATCACGCCGCAGGTCGGCAGTTTCTATTTCATCGCCGAGCTCATCATCGATCTGGAACTGGAGCCCGACGGCCCTATCAAGGATTATTGCGGCTCCTGCACGCGCTGCCTCGACGCCTGCCCCACCGGCGCGATCACCGAGCCTTACGTGGTGGACGGCAGCAAGTGCATCTCATACTTCACGATTGAGCTGAAAGACCAGCTGCCGCAGGAGATGGAGGGGAAGTTCGGGAACTGGGTGTTTGGCTGCGATATATGCCAGGACGTGTGCCCCTGGAACCGCTTCAGCAAGCCTCACCACGAGCCTGCCTTTGCGCCACACCCGCACCTGAAGGAGATGAAGGCAAGTGACTGGCAGGAGCTGACGCAGGAGGTGTTCTCGCAATTGTTCAGGAAGTCGGCTGTGAAGCGCACCGGCTATAACGGCTTGCTGCGCAACATCCGTTTTGTGGAGCAGCAAACAGAAGATAAGTAATTATTGGGCTTGCGATCTGGTGAAGACCCTGTTCAGGATGAGCAGGTACATCCCGGAGAACTGATCGTAGCACCACTGCTTGAGTTGCTGTAACTCTTCTGCTGCCAAAACTTTGAAGGCTTTTCGCAATTCCTTCTCAAACAGCATTTTATCAAAACTTACTTTTAATAAAATTGTCTTAATATACTCTAGCATCTTCTTGCGATACACGTTGATAGTTAAAAGTTTGTCTTTTATACGCAGCAAATTTATTGAAGTAAGTAGTCACTTACAAATTTATGTAAGGTATTTTAGATAATATGTAGTAACTTCTTGTTATGAAACACTTTAGAGTTCAAACATTGGGGCAAGACGTGGGAGGCTATAAGGGGAGTTATATATTAACTGCTTGTCTTATAATGCTGGGTGTAGGAAGAAGCTAATCCCCCGGCTTTGATCGCCACGTTTCCAGTTGCCAGCTTACTCCTGCGGCGCCAAAGGCAAACACCACAAACACCACGCTCATCAGGAATCGCCCGGTTTCGTTTTCGCTCGTGATAGTGGTGATAAAGGCCTGCTGCAGCACCAGCAGCACACCGAACATCCGAACCGGAAGCGCTGTATGATTCCGCAGCAAAGCTTTGGCCCCAAAAAAGTACATCGGGTAGAGGAGCAGTATAATCAGCGCATTGTGGAAGAAGGAGAAGAAAGGCTTCACATTTCCCCAGAACAGCAGGAAGCGCAAGGCAGACATCCTGAAAAAATAGGAGGTATTGTCGCGGACGAACACATATAGCTTCGTGAGCGGAGAGGCGTTAGCGGGAGGCATGATGATCGGTTTGTCGGAATGGACCAGCAGGCCCTTGTATAGGTAAATCACCTCGCCCTTTTCGTAGGTTTCCACCACCGTGAAAGACTGCAGCAGGTACTGGTCCACAACCAGAATGGCCGCAAGCGGCACTGTTATGACGGCCAGCACGAGCAACCGGCGGGCCCGCCTGGTCGGGGCCCCTATATAAACAACCGTGATCACGTACGCCATATAGGCCACCACCGCTATGAAGCCGTTTGGCCTGACCAGCGCCACATACAGCAGCACCGGGAGCGCCCACAGCGATTGCCTTAGAGAACCTGCCTTCACGACAATATAAAACCCAAACATCAGCAGGCTTATATACAACGACTCTGTCATCAGAAAGGCGTGGAAAAGCTGCAGGTCGTACCATATAATCAGCAGAAAGGTAGCCAGGGCAGGAGCGAGCGCATTGCCCGCCAGTAGTTTGGTGGTACGGTAAAAGTAGATAGTGGCGATGCCCGAGAGCAAGGTCTGCACAACAATGACCCCTTTCAGGCCGAGCCCCAGCTTAAACAGCAAGGCGAGAAACAGAGGGTAGCCCAGGTACTTGATATAATAGTTGTTGGCGAAGTGAAACTCACCGGCGATGGAGTGGGCATAAGTCAGGTACTCCCGGGAGTCGTCGGTGGTGCGGACGCCGTACTTGAAGAACAGCACCGTGTGCAGCACCGCCCAGAGCAGCGCCAGTGCCACCTGTATGCGGCTTTCGGTTGTGGTGCTTAGCTGAACTCTGGGCAGCAGCGCTTGTAACTTATTGGGCATGGTTTGTGTTGAAACTGCGTAAAAGTAAGATAATTTAAACGCGCATCTAAAACCTTATAACGCCGCATGTCCCTGTTCCGCCTCCTGTTCAGATTGCTTCCCTGGGTGCTCATCGTCATCGCTGGTGTTTTTTTCTGGCGCATCTTCGGGAGCTTTTTCAACAAGCCCGAGGAGAAGAAGGAGCCGGAGGTGGTGGTTAATTTCAACACGGTATTAACTTCGGTGGAGGATTTGGGGCGCATGGAGCTGGTGCGCTACAATTTTAAGGATGTGGTGGAGTACGAGAAGTCCGTCTCCCGCTTTATTCCGAATTCCAAGCTGGTGCTCATCGTGTCGGGCGAGGCGGTGGGCTGCGTGGACTTTTCCAAAATAACGCAGGCCGATATCCAGTTTCAGGGCGATACGCTGGTGCAGGTGGCCCTGCCCGCCCCCGAAATCTGCTATTACAAAGTGGACCACAGCAAATCCAAGGTTTTCAGCAAAGAGAACACGTACTTTCAGGATGCGGAACTGGTGGAGGAGGGGTATAAATACGCCGAGCAGAACGTGAAGAAGGCGGCCCTGAACTCCGGTATCCTGCGCCAGACCACCATGAACGCCGAGAAAATCCTGAAGCCCATGCTGGAGGAAATAACCGGCCGCCGCGTCGTGCTGGTGCCCCAGCGCAAGATTGGAAATCCGCAGCTCCCGCCGAAGCGGTAGTTGATTGCTGGTTGTTGGTTGTTGAATGGCTCAATGGTTGATTGAGATGAGCTATATATAAACCGCACCGCCCGCAACTCTCTAACTCTTTAACCTTATAGCTTTCTAACTCTCTAACTACCTTCCAGCCCTTTCAGCGCGTCCTGCACCAGATCGTTTTCATAGCCTTTGCTCACCAGGAAGTACGTCAGCTTCTGGCGGCGCAGGAAGGGGTTCTTCTCTTTTTCGGTGGCGTTCTTTTTCTCCAGCAGGCCCAGCAGGTTTTGCTCATATACCTCCGGGTCAATTTCCTTCATGCCCTGCTTGATGCAGTAGTCGGAGATGCCTTTGCTTTTCAGGCCCTGCGTTATCTTGCGGCGGCCCCACTTTTTCAGGCCGTACTTGCCGCGCACGTAGCTCTGCGCATAGCGTTCCTCGTCAATCAGCTTCTCCTGGCTCAGGCGCACAATCAGCTCTTCCACATCGTCCGGCTCCAGGCCATAGGTATATAGCTTGTCACGCACTTCCTGCTGCGTGCGCTCCTGGTAAGCGCAGTAGGCCGCCGCCTTCACCAAGGCTTCTTTGGGTGTATAATGCTTCTGCTTCTTTTCTCGGTCCAAATCTGAAGTGATTGATGCCTCTAATATAAACAATACGCGCCGGAGCTTGAAAGTTAGAGACTTAGAAAGTTAAATAGTTAGAGAGTTGAGAGGGAGGTGCGGTTTATATATAGCTCATCTCAATCAACCATTCAGCCATTCAACTATCAAACAACTCAGCAACCAGCAATCAGTAATTAAAAACCAGCAACCAACACAATCAACCAAAAATCCTGACCTTTGCAGCTTTGAAGAGAAAACAGGCCAATGCTTTCGAAGGGAGTACAATACATGCTGCTGTCTACGCTGTTCTTTTCGCTGATGAACGTCTGCGTGAAGCTGGTGTCGCACCTGCCGGCGGCGGAGGTGATCATGTTCCGGTCCGTTATCTCGCTTATCATCAGCTACGCCTACCTGCGCCGCGCGAGCGTGAGCGTGTGGGGCACCCATCATATATGGCTGGTGGCGCGGGGAGTGGCGGGGGCCACAGCGCTGCTCCTTTTCTTTAACACGCTCCAGCACATCCCGCTGGCCACGGCGGCCATGGTGCAGTATATGGCTCCCATCTTCACGGCTGTCCTGGGCATCTTTATCGTGAAGGAGCGGGTGCGGCCCTGGCAGTGGGTGTTTTTCGGGCTGTCGTTTGGCGGCGTGCTGGTGATTGAGGGCGTGGAGACAAGCGTGGACCCGTTTTACCTGTGGCTGGGCGTGCTGAGCGCCGTTTTCTCCGGCATCGCCTACACCATCGTCCGGAAGCTCAACACGAAAGAGCACCCGCTGGTTATCATCTTCTACTTCCCGCTGGTGACGCTGCCGGTGGTGGGTATATATAGCCTGTTCAATTGGGTGCAGCCCGAGGGCTGGGACTGGACACTGCTGTTGCTGGTGGGCCTGCTCACGCAACTGGGGCAGTACTACATGACAATGTCGTACCAGACGGAGGAAATCTCCAAAGTGGCCAACCTTAACTACATCGGGATTATATATGCGCTGCTGCTGGGCTACTTCCTTTTCGGGGAGCTGTTCAATGTGTGGTCGTATATGGGCATGGCGTTGGTGCTGCTGGGCGTGGCGCTGAATGTGCGCTACAAAAACCGACTGGCAAAACGGGAGGCGCTGGCGCAAAAAGTACTGCGGTAAAATTGTTCGCGAAGCCAGGTTAAGAGAACAAGTAACCGGGCATTTGTTATATTGCTTCTGGCGCATGGTATATGCGTTGTCCCGGCTGCGGCTGTCTGCCGAAGCTGGCAATAAATCGTATGCCTGTGTGTGCTGTTTGCAGGGCGGGCGCGATGTTCACGCAGCATTAGCTGAAAAATTATTTTTGACGTTTCACAAATAGATAAAATGAGAGCATTACTTCAGTGGACGACTATCATCCCGCTACTGGCCTGGCTGCTGTTTTTTTCCGGGCTTATATATGACAGCACCCTCTTCCAGCTGGTAGCGAGCGTACTGCTTATTTTCAGTGTGATGTCGGCGGTACACCACTCCGAAATAATCGCGGAGCGGGTGGGCGAACCTTACGGTACCATCATCCTGGCCATCGCGATAACGGTTATCGAGGTCTCCATCATCATATCCCTGATGATGTCAGAAGGGCAGGGAGCTGCCTCGCTGGCCAGAGACACCGTATATGCGGCCACCATGCTTATTCTGAACGGCATCGTCGGGCTTTGCCTGTTAATCGGCAGCATCAAGCATTACGAGCAGGATTTCTCCAAGCCTTCTGTCACCATTGCGCTGGTTTCGCTTATATCTATTATTGTTTTCACGCTGGTGTTCCCCACCTTCACAGAGAGCGTGGCGGGTTCCTATTATTCCAACCCCCAGCTTGTTTTCGCTTCTATTGCCTGCCTGGTTATATACTCCTGCTTCTTATTCGCGCAAACCCGGAAGTACCGGCAATACTTTCTGACGGTTGGCAAAGACGAAAACGAGGAAAAAGCAGTTCCCATCGTCATCACCAACAGGATGTTTTTCACGAGCCTGGTGTTCCTTCTTGTTTGCCTGGGGATTGTGGTGCTGTTGGCCAAAACGCTCTCGCCCACCATCGAAAGCATTATTACCAGCTACAGCCTTCCAAAGACCTTGGTGGGTATTGTCATCGCAGCCATTATTCTACTGCCCGAGGGCATTGCCGCCATCAACGCTGCCAGAAACAACCGGCTGCAGACCAGTTTAAATCTGTCGCTCGGCTCGGCCCTGGCAAGTATAGGCCTGACCATCCCGAGTGTGGCCATCGTCTGCATCCTCTATGATTTCAAAATCATTCTGGGTCTGGACATCAAATCTATCATCCTGTTAGGGCTGTCCGTGTTTACAGTGATGCTGTCGTTGAACAGCGGCAAGACAAATGTGGTGTACGGCGTGGTGCTGCTCGTGAACCTGTTTGCCTTTATATTCCTGATGATATACCCTTGATGAAGAAAACAACGCCATGCAGGAGCGGTATATAGGCAACGCAGGTTTTGTTTATATATAAGCGAGGTGCTGATACGCGCTACAAAACCGGCTGGCGAAGCGGGAGGCGCTGGCGCAGGAAGTTGTTGCGATAAAGTAGTTTGGAAAGCAGAATTATATGGATAAGTGGCTGCCGCTTTATATATTGCTTATATTATATAGTATATGCGTTAGCCCATTTACGATTATCTACCTGTATTTAGATGGCTAAACGTAATAACTTCATATATCCACTAGTTGTGTGTAATTTATAACAATAAAAAATAATGGCAAGAAATGTAATTATAAGAAAAAGGTCAGGCGGTATACTGTTCTTTGAGATTTTTGCTTTATCAATTTTCCTAAGTGTGCTTATTGTTCAAACTTATAAAATCAATTGGGCTTGGGGTGTAGTTGCTTTTATCGTTTTAACTTATGCCATTGTAGAGCTATTTTTCAGAGTAAAAGTATTTAGATATATCTTCTCCGTCTTGTTTTCTATGGTTTGGGGAGCAATTGTTTTCTCATTTACAAAAGGAATGGACGAAGCATCAGGACAAACATCTGGTCTAATAATGGGCTCAATTGGATTCTTGTTTGGCCTTTGGGCGCACCGTGACGAGTTTAGATTTAACAAAGACGCCAAAGTGGTTAATGTTGAGAGAAGATAAGAATGAACAATATCGCCTTTAATTACAGATTAATTGAAGAAACTTTCGACATAGCTGAAAAAGCCATTCTTGACAAGTCAAATATTGTTCAAATCATCTATAACGACTTTGACTGTACAACTTTTGATAGCAATAATAAAGCGACTTTGGACAGTTTAGCAGGTAACGCTATTATTTACTGTATTTGGTCAGGGAAAACACCAGCCGACTTTTCACCTAAATATATCGGTCATGCTGGAAAATTAATATCAAGACAGAGAATAAGGAATCACCTATCTAAAAAGCATTTAGCGACAGGCGCTCAACTTGACAGAATAAAATTAGAATTAGAGAATAAAAACAGTATTGGTCTGTCTTACTTAATAATTGAGCCAGATTACATGAGGAAACCTCTTGAAGATTGGCTCATAAGCAAGCATTCAGGCTTACTTGAATGGAATCAGGTTGGAAAAAGAAAAACTACACACAACAACGTGTAAACGTCAGCTTCGGCCGACGGCCTCGCCGTCGTTTATACAAGACGTTAAACGTAACTCTAATCCAGCAAGTCATATAGATGAGTTTGAAGAGTTACCAATATTTGGTAACTTCGATATGAAATTTAAAGCTATGGGACGTAACACATCGGTATCATTGGGAAATTACTTTGAAGATTTTGTTGAAAACAGAATCTTGGAAGGACGTTACAAAAATGCGAGCGAAGTTATTCGAGCCGGGCTTCGACTTTTGGAGGAAGAAGAAAACAAAGTTCAGGCATTGAAGAATGCAGTTCAGGAAGGGATTGAGAGCGGAATTGCGAAAGACTTCGATGCAAAAAGCCATTTAGAGATGTTAAAGGCCAGGAAAAGAAAAAATGGCTAAATACACTCTGACCAATAAAGCTGTCGAAGACCTTTCGGAAATTTGGAATTACACTTATGAAGCATGGTCCGAGAAGCAAGCGGATAAATATTATGAACTAATCATTGCTGCTTGTCAGGAAATAGCTGAGAACCCCACAAGTGGCAAAAATTATGATGAAATTTCAAAAGAAATCTTAGGGTTTGGAGTCGGCAAGCACATCATCTTTTATAGAACACCAGTTTTAAAAGATATTGAAGTAATCAGAATACTCCATGGGAGAATGGATTTAAGGAATAGGCTTGATAAATGAAAAACAACTGAAGCAAACTCCCAAGCCATATATAAAACACTCCACCTCAAACATTTCCAGCTGAATTCTGCGTTCTAAAACTATATCTCGTATTTTGAGAGATAGATGGAAACAGCACGACACAGAAGAAAATCCTTGCTCCGCCTCCCGTTGCTTTACACCCTGCCGCATATGCGCTACGCCTTTCTGTTTTTGCTGTTGTTCCTGCCGGTGCTTTCCATGGCAGGCGTGGTGCGCGGCCGCATCACCGACGAGAACGGGAAAGGCCTGCCCTTCGCCAGCATCTATATAAAGGAAACGGCCAGCGGCACCGCTTCCAACGAGGAGGGGCTGTATCAACTGCAGCTCCGCCCCGGCACTTACACCCTTGAGTTCAAATATGTCGGCTACCGCGCCAGGTTCGAGACCGTGACGGTGGGCGAGGGCACGCAGGAACTGAACATACAATTGCAGCCCGAGGTGCTGAACCTGCAGGAGGTAGTAGTGCGCGCCGCCGACGAAGACCCGGCCTACCGCATCATGCGCAACGCCATCCGGCTGCGCAAATACCACCTGAACGAAGTGAACGCCTGGCGCGCCCGCGTCTATATGAAGGGCGTGTACCGCCTGGACAAAGTGCCCTCCAAGATACTGGGCATCAAAATGGTGGATGTGGACACGGGCATCGTATACCTGTCGGAGTCGGTGTCGGAGCTGAGTTTTAAGAAGCCCGATAAGGTGAACGAGCGCATGATATCGAGCAAGGTGAGCGGTCAGAAGAAAGGCTTCAGTTTTAACCAGGCCTCCGAGATGAACGTCAGCTTTTACGATAACCTGCTGCAGGTGGAGGGGCTGAGCGAACGCGGCTTTGTGTCGCCGCTGGCCAACAATGCGCTTTTCTATTACCGCTTCGAGTATATGGGCGCTTTTCAGGAAGACGGGCGCACCATCAACAAGATAAAAGTCATCCCCCGCCGCAAAAACGACCCGGTTTTCTCGGGCCATATCTACATCGTAGACGGCACCTGGCGCATCCACAGCACCGACCTGCGGCTGACGAAAGACGCGGGCATCGACTTCGTGGACTGGATACGGGTGCGGCAAGTATATGCGTCGGTGGCGGAGCACGTCTGGATGCCGGTGTCGCAGCGCTTCAGCTTTGAGGCGGCGGGGCTCGGTTTCAAGGGCGGCGGCTATGCCATGGCCGTGTACTCCAGCTACAAAGTGCAGCCCGCTTACGCCCGGCCGCCGCAACTGCAGGAAGTGGAGCCGGAGCCAGAAGAGCAAGCAGCCGGGTCAAGGCCGGCTCCTCAAAAGGGAAAAATCAAAGTGATTGCCCCGGAGGAGATAGCGCCGGAAGCGCAGCAGCCGATACATGATGAGAAGCTGTTCAGCAGGGAAATTCTGGTGGTGGAGGAAGAAGCCAACGAGCGCGACTCGGCATACTGGGCGGCGGTGAGGCCGGTGCCGCTGACGCAGGAGGAGGTGACAGACTACCATAAAAAAGACAGTCTGGAAGTCATCAAGAAATCCCAGCCCTACCAGGACTCGCTGGACGGGGTGCGCAACGTGCCCTCTTTCGGCAATTTCCTGGTGCGCGGCTATACTTACTCCAACACCTACAAAGGCAGGTTCTTCGGCATCAACCCCGCCATAGGCGTTACGGGCGAACCAAGCATGCTGCAATATAATACGGTGGAGGGCGCTGTGGCTGACCTGCGGATGCAGTATACCCGGCGCTTCGAAGACCGCACCCGCTACGAGATTGCCCCGGCTGTGCGCTACGGTTTCGCAAACGAGAAGCTGAACGCCAAACTGCGCCTCACATACAACTACGACCCCATCGGCAACAGCACCATATCTCTGGAAGGAGGCCGGTACGTGGAGCAGATCAGCAGCGCAGAGCCTATCTCGCCGTTCGTGAACACCCTCTATACGCTGGCGGCGGAGCGCAACTATATGAAGCTGTACCAGCGCGATTTCGGACGCATCAGTTACCGCGGCGAACCTTTAAACGGCGTGTTCCTGAACGGCTGGCTCGATTACGCGCACCGCATGCCGCTACAAAACACAGCCGACTACACCCTCCGCGACCGCAGCGGGAGCGAGAGCCGCTTTACCTCCAACGTACCGCAAAATGCGGAGCTGCCAGATGCTTCCTTTTCGGCCCACGAGGCGCTGACGCTGAGCCTGAGCGTGAGTGTGCAGCCAGGGCAGGAGTATATCTCGCGCCCGGATAATAAAATCAACCTCGGCTCCAAATACCCCACCTTCTCGCTCGGTTACCGCACGGGTATTAAAGCGATGGGCAGCGATGTGCAGTTTCACACCGCCGCGCTCCGCATCAGCGATGAGATGGGCTTTGGCCTGCTTGGGCGCAGCAAATACAGCGTTACGGGCGGCACGTTCTGGGGCAAGAAGGCCATGTACCTGATGGATTACAAGCACTTCAACGGCAACCGCACCCTGTTCGCTGGTATATATGAAGGCTTCCAGTTGCTGGACTACTACCGCTACAGCACCAACAACCGCTACCTGGAGGCCCACTACGAGCACCACTTCAACGGCTTCCTGTTCAACAAAATACCGCTGTTCCGAAAGCTCAAGTGGCAGGAGGTGGGGAGCCTGAATTACCTGCACACGCAGGAGTCGCGCCATTACCTGGAACTGAGCGTGGGAATTGAGCACATCTTCAAAATCATCCGGGTTGATTTCGTGACCTCGTTTCAGGAGGGCAACAAGGCCAGAACCGGCATTACCGTCGGCGTCGGGTTTTGATGGTCTAATTGGTAGTTAATGGTTGTTAGATGGTTTGATGGCTAAATGGTTAAGTTGTTTAATGGTTGATTGAAACAGGCCATATATAAACGGCATCGCCCTCTCAACCCTTTAACTCTTTAACTTTATAACTCTCCAACTTTCCAACTCCCTGCCTCCCTATATAACTTATTTAGCCTGCAAGCCGTTAAAAATAGCTTAAGAACTAACGGAAAACAGACATGAAAATAGCATCAAAAATATACAAAACAGGGGCGGCAGTCGCTTTTGCGGCTGTTTTGGGCTTTGGCTGTAACGGCGAGCGTCCCGCTGCCAACCCCACCGACGACACCAGCACCTCAGAGGCCATCGTGGATATGACAGACGCCGAGCACCTGAACGAGCCGCGCCCGGCCGCCATCGGCGACACCGCCGTGACAGGGGAGCAGGCCGACCAGTTCGGGGACATGCCCTCTAACGTAGACTCAGCCGCCCGCGAGATGCAAGAGCTGGACAAGGAGAAGGAAAGAAAACAAAACCCGGGCCAGCAGCAGTAGAATATACCATATATAAGAGAAGCCCCGCCAGCGAACAAACTGGCGGGGCTCTTTTTATTTACCGACTGCCGTGGTGCCCACAGGCGGAATCACGAGCCCGTTGCCCCGCTTTTTGCGGCCCCCGGTGTTCAGGTTATAGATCACCACGGAAATAAAGATGAGGAGGTACGCCAGCAACTTGGTGGGTGTGGTTTCCTCATCGAAGTAAAAGAACGCCACCAGAAAATTGATGATGGGGTTGATGTACATCAGGATGCCGATGGTGCCGGAGGTCAGCTCTTTCAGGGCGAAGAGGTTGAGGAAGAGCGGCAGCACCGTAAACCCTGCGCTCAGCAAAGCAATGTTCATGAAAAAGTGTGTGCCCAGCGCCACAGTGCTGTCTCCTTTGAGGTAGGAGTAAAAGGGCGCCAGAAGCACAAAAGACAGCAACAGCTGCAGCGTGAGCAACACGATTTTGTCGTAGCCCCGCAGGATGCGCTGCGTAATCAGGTAAAAGGCATAGCTCAGCCCGATGAGCAGGCTGAACAGCAGGCTTGACAGTTCTCCCGTGCCCACCAGCACGCAGCTCAGGGCGCTTAGCCCGATTGCCAGCCACTGGTTCGCCCGCAGTTCCTCCTTCAGCAGCAGGAAGCCCAGCACCGCCGTCAGGATGGGGCAGAGCAGGTAAGAAAACGAGCCCGTCTGGATGTCGATATGGTTGATGACATATATAAACACTAGCCAGTTGATGGTGAGCAGCACGCCCCCTAAAAAGGTATATAGCATAAACTGTCGCCTGTCTTGTGGCGGCGCGTTCTTCACCTGCGCCACTGTTTCCTGCAGTTGCCCGCGCCGGAAAACCAAAGAGATTACCAGCAGCATCGCCACCGACAGCATCACCCGGAAGTACAGGATCTGCCCGCTGGGGTACGCAGCCAGCGCCTTGAGCGGAAAAGGGATAAAACCCCATATCACGAAGGCCGCGATGGCCGCCGCGTAAAATGGTTTCCTGTTTGTTGCTTCCATAGCGGGATATATAAAAAGAGTGCAAAGGTACGCATTTGCCGGTTGTTAAATGGCTGATTGTTGGTTGCTGATTGTTTGCTGTTGAATGGTTTGATGGTTAAATTGTTTAATAGTTGATGGCAGGCCATATATAAACGGCACGCCCACTAAACTTCCTGACCCTCAAACTTCCCTAGCTTTTTAACTTTCCAACTCCTTCGGCTATCTTTGGCGCGGGCCTCTTCAACCTATATATGCTTACGTTTCAGCAACTCCCTTCTATCGTGCAGGGCCGCGAGGTACAGGCCGTGCAGCCACTGCCCATCGTCCACCTGCTCACCGACAGCCGGAAACTTTCGCAGCCGGCAGGCACCCTGTTTTTTGCCATCCGGGGCCGGTACAACGACGGCCACAGATACCTGGCACAGCTATATATGCAGGGTGTGCGCCAGTTTGTGGTGGAGCAGGGCGAGCCGGAGGAGTTGAGGCAGCTATACCCGGAAGCAAACCTGCTGCTCGTGGAGAACGCATTGGAGGCGCTGCAGAAGCTGGCGGCCTGGCACAGGGGGCAGTTTCATATACCCGTAGTCGGCATTACGGGCAGCAACGGCAAAACCATCGTGAAGGAGTGGCTGGCGCAACTGCTCAGTCCGGACGAGATGGTGGTGAAAAGCCCGCGCAGCTACAATTCGCAGTTGGGTGTGCCGCTGAGCGTGTGGCAGCTGGACCAGCACCATACCTTCGGCATTTTTGAGGCGGGCATTTCGCAGCCTGGCGAGATGGAGAAGCTGCAACAAATCATCCGGCCTACGCTGGGCATCTTCACCAACATCGGCAGCGCCCACGACGAAGGCTTTGGCTCGCACCAACAGAAAGTGGCCGAGAAGCTGAAACTGTTTAAAGAGGTGGACCTGCTCTTTTACTGCGCCGACCATACCCTGATAGACGAGGCGGTACAGGCGCAGGGCATCACCTCCTTCACCTGGTCGCGCAGCCAGCCTGCAGATGTCTACATAACGGCTGCCACCACGGTCGGCCACAAAACCATTATCGAGTATATATATAAAGCTGAAAAGCAGCGGCTGGCCATTCCGTTCACCGACGAGGCCTCGGTAGAGAACGCGCTCCACTGCCTGGCGGTGCTGCTGTACCGCCGCCTGCCGCTCTCCGAGATACAGGACCGGCTGGACCGCCTGCACCCCGTGGCCATGCGCCTCGAAATGAAGGAGGCCATCAACGGCTGCTACCTCATCGACGACACCTACAACAACGACCTGGCCGGGCTGGCCATCGCCCTGGATTTGCTCGTGAACCAGCCGCAGCGGGGCAGGCGCACCGTTATCCTCTCGGACTTGCTGGAGTCGGGGCTGCCGGAGGAGAAGCTATACAGGCAGGTGGCGGAGTTGGTGCAGGCGCGGGGCGTGGAGCGGCTCATTGCCATTGGGGAGAAAATCAGCAGGTACAGCAGCCTGTTCCGCGTTCCGGCGGAGTTTTATATGTCCACCGCCGATTTTCTGGCGCAGTTTAACCCTGCCCGCTTTCGGGACGAGCTGATGCTGGTGAAGGGCGCGCGCGTGTTCGGGTTCGAGAAGATTGTGCAGGCCTTTCAGCAGAAAGTACACGGCACGGTGCTGGAAGTGAACCTGGATGCGCTGGTACACAACCTCAACTACTACCGCTCCAAGCTCGCCCCCGGCACCAGGCTGATGGTGATGGTGAAAGCCTTCGCCTACGGCAGCGGCAGTTTCGAGGTGGCCAACCTGCTGCAGTTTCACCGCGCCGATTACCTTGCCGTAGCCTATGTGGACGAGGGCGTGGCGCTGCGCGAGCAGGGCATTACGCTGCCCATCATGGTGATGAACCCCTCTCCCGACAGTTTCGCGAAGCTGCGGCAGTACAGCCTGGAGCCGGAGATATATGCCCTGGAGCAACTGCAGGCCTATATAGCTTCGCTGTCAGCTTCGGCTATATATAAAATACACCTGAAACTGGACACTGGCATGCACCGGCTGGGTTTTACGGAGGATGATTTTGATGCCCTTTTCGACTTGCTGCAGCAGCATCCCCAGGTGCAGGTGGTGAGCGCCTTCAGCCACCTGGCCGGGGCCGACGAGGCGGTGCACAACGATTTCTCGCAGCAGCAGATCAGCACTTTCAGGAAGATGGCCGCGGTGGTAGAAGGGCGATTGGGCTATCGAGTAATCAAGCATATCCTGAATTCGGCGGGCATTGTGCGCTTCCCGCAGCACCAGCTGGATATGGTGCGCCTGGGCATCGGCATATATGGCGTGGAGGCCACCGGCGACGAGCAGGAGGCGCTGCGGCCGGTCAGCACGCTTAAGACCACCGTGTCGCAGGTGAAGCACATACGGCAGGGCGAGACGGTGGGCTACAGCCGCAAAGGCGTGGCCGACGCCGACAAGACCATCGCCACCATCGCCATCGGCTACGCCGACGGCTACGACCGCCGCTTCAGCAACGGCACCGGGCAGGTGCTCATCCACGGGCAGCGCTGCCCCATTATTGGCAACGTGTGCATGGACATGTGCATGGTGGACGTGACAGGCCTGGAGGTGAAAGCCGGCGACGAAGTGATTCTGTTCGGGCCGCAGCTGACGTTGGTGGAGCTGGCCAAAAGCATCGGCACCATTCCGTACGAGCTGCTCACCAACGTCAGCAGCCGGGTGAAGCGGGTTTTTTACTCGGAGTAATTGCGGATTTGAAGATTTGGAAATTGGAGGATTTGGAAATTATTTTATTCACTTTTTAACCATTTAACCATTCTCTGCACTCCTAAATCTTCCATTATTTCCATTTCCACACCGTCAAATTTCCAAATCCTCAAATCCGGTAAATAGCTCATTTCCACATCTCCACCTCTTCAGATTTCCAAATCTGTAATTCTTTTGCTTTAGTACAAAACACCTTGTAACTTGCAGTTGTTTATAACAAGTCTAAATAAGCAGAAGGAAACGTGCGAAAAAAAGCAGAACAGAAGCCGGGGCAGAAAAGTGTGCGCGACCTGAAAATAGGGGAGCAGGGCGTGATTTGCTGCCTCAACGACCCCGAGATGGGCCTGAAGCTGCTTGAGATGGGATGCATTCCGGGTACGTCGGTAAAGTTGAACAGCCGTGCGCCCCTGGGCGACCCCATCACGATTATCGTCAACGACTATACCCTGTCCCTGCGCCTGGACGAAGCCGAGACCATATTGCTCAAGCAGTAACCTAATTATGACTGTCGTAACTACCCAGCCAGATTTACCGCCGCGTGTCGAAGCGCCCCCCGTGCAGCCGCTTGTGGCCAGGGTCGCCCTCATCGGCAACCCGAACTCCGGCAAAACCTCGCTGTTTAACCAACTGACGGGCCTCAACCAGAAGGTCGGCAACTTTCCGGGTGTTACGGTAGACAAAAAGACAGGCTACAGCCAGCTCACGCCAAAACTGAAGGTGCAGATGATAGACCTGCCGGGTACCTACAGCCTGTACCCCAAGTCTCTGGACGAGCGCATCATCATCGACCTGCTCTACGACCCGAAGTCGGCCCACTACCCCGACCTGATCATCGTCACCGCCGATGCGTCTAACCTGAAGCGCAACCTGCTGCTGTTCACACAACTGGCCGATTTGCAGATACCGGCGGTGCTCGCCCTGAACATGGTGGACGTGGCCGAGCAGGAGGGTGTGAAGATAGACATCCCGGCCCTGCACAGGGAACTGGGCGTGCCCGTTATCCCGATGAATGCCCGGAAGGGCAAGGGCGTGGCGGCGCTGAAAATCCTGATGACGCAGCAGCCGGAGCCCACAAAGGTGAAATTCTACGAGGCGCCAGCCGAACTGCAGCCGCTGCTGCAGAAGGTAAAGGCAAGGTTCGGGCTGAAAAATGATTACCTGGCGCTGCAGTACGCGCACCATCACAAAAGCCTGAAATTTCTGAAAGAGGAGGACGTGGCGTGGCTCGACGAGCAGCTGCAGCAAAACGGCTTCCACTCCATCACCCTGCAGTCCAACGAGACGGTTGCCCGCTATACCCGCATCAACGAGATGCTGCTGGATGTGGTGCGCGTGGAGAAGACCGCCAAAGGGGAGAAGTTCAGCAACCGCCTCGACCAGATCCTGACGCACAAGATTTTCGGTTACCTGATTTTCTTCACCATCCTGTTCCTCATCTTCCAGGCCATTTTTGCCTGGGCGAGCTACCCCATGGATCTCATCGATCAGGGCATCGCCAGCCTGAACAGCCTGATCCAGGATAACTTTGAGGGACCGCTGGTGAACCTGCTGACCGAGGGCGTGATTGCCGGCCTGGGTGGCGTGCTGATCTTCGTGCCGCAGATCGCTATCCTGTTTGCCTTTATCGCCATCCTGGAGGAGACGGGCTATATGGCCCGCGTCACGTTCATGATGGACAAGATCATGCGCAAGTTCGGACTGAACGGCAAGAGCGTGGTGCCCCTGATGTCGGGTGTGGCCTGCGCCGTGCCCGCCGTGATGTCGGCCCGGACGATCGAGAACTGGAAAGACCGCATGATCACCATCTTTGTGACGCCGCTGATGAGCTGCTCTGCCCGCATTCCGGTATATACCGTGCTGATTGCGCTGGTGGTGCCGGAGAAATACTACCTCGGTTTCCTGAACCTGCAGGGCCTGGTGCTGATGGGCTTATATATCATCGGTTTCCTGGCGGCCATTTTCTCCGCGCTGCTGCTCAAAACCATCCTGAAAGCCCGCGAGCGCAGCTACTTCATCATGGAGTTTCCGGTATATAAGATGCCGCGCTGGAAGAACGTGGGCCTCACGATAGTAGAGAAATCCAAGGCCTTCGTTTTTGAAGCCGGTAAGGTGATTGTGGCCGTGTCCATTATCCTGTGGGTGATGGCCTCGTACGGTCCCGGCGACAACATGGAGCAGGCCCGTGCGCTGGCGCTTACCGAGGCGCAGGCCCGGAACCTGACGGAGGTGCAGACCGAGAACCTGATCGCCTCGCATCAACTGGAGTCTTCCTACGCCGGTGTGGTCGGCCACGTGATAGAGCCCGTCATCCGGCCGCTGGGCTACGACTGGAAAATCGGGATTGCCCTGCTTACCTCTTTTGCGGCCCGCGAGGTGTTTGTCGGCACTATCTCTACTATATATAGTGTAGGCGAGGAAGAGAACGTGAGCACCATCAAAGAAAAGCTGATGGCGGAGAAGGATGCCAACGGCGATCCGTTCTTCACGCCCGCCCGCGGTTTCTCCCTCATGATCTTCTACCTGTACGCGATGCAGTGTGTGAGTACGCTGGCCATTGTGCGCCGCGAGACCAAAAGCTGGACGTGGCCCCTGGCGCAGCTGTTATATATGAGCGGCCTGGCCTATGTCATGGCCTTCATTACGTATCAGGCGCTGAGTTAATTTTGCAGCCCTGTAAGCAGCCTCCGGCTATATATAGTTATATAGTCCGAATGCCGTGTGTACCGTCCTGCTGCAGGAGTTATATGCCGGAGCAGGCGCTGCGACACTATCGTGATTGTCTCGTATAACATCATATATATAGACTCAAGAGGAAAGCGAGCGCCGCAGGAGCCTCTGTTTTGTCCCTGCTAAAATTTTTTTTGAGCTTTCTGATGTTGGGCTGCACATTTTCCGGCTATACCGGATGGGTTATCCGCAGTTGGTGGGCTACTGTGAGAGTGGCAATAAAATGCTTGGTTTGTTAAGGAAATATTCAGGTATCGATACAAAAATTATTTTAATGATTACAGCGAAAAAGAATCGTGGGATATAGATAAATTAAATATCTGCTTTTTAAAATGTTAAGCTTGCTAAAGTTGGCGGTGAGTAAAACAAAAGGTATGCATGTATACATTAAATATTTGTAAATACGAACTTATTTAAATAAACTTGGTGTAAATCTCTGCTTGAGGAACCACGGCATATGGATAAAGCTTTACTCTTAAAACCTACTCATCAAATTCCGCGCAATCTTTTTTCAGTCATAAAACGCCCCTTTTCCTGAAGGCGGCGGGATGACTGGTTGCGCGGCTGCATGCAAGTCTTTGCCATGGCATGCGCCCCTGCCTCGTCTCTCGGCTAATGCGCTGCAAGGCCTGATGCTTCACAGCTTGGCTTACTGCCAGTTCAGCATGCTTGCCTAGCCAGACACTGACACACGGATTCGGCGATAACTATATCACCCTGATATCAACAGATTCATACCGTTTACACTCCGCCTGGGCCTGCCGAAGGTCTGTTTCACTTGCTATATTATATGTTAAATTTTTATCAAACACTTACTTAAACAAACAACACAATGAAGAAAGCTCTAATGTTATGTTTTTTTCTGGTCTCCGTCCTGCTGCAACAGGCGATGGCCCAGAGCAGAACAGTAACAGGTACAGTAACTGACCAGTCTACTGGGCAGCCACTGCCCGGTGTTGCTGTAATCGTTAAAGGAACCACCGTAGGTACCACCACCGGTATAGAAGGTAACTATACCATCAATGTGCCGGAAGGTAACAATACCCTGGAGTTCCGGTTTATTGGGTATACCAATGTGGAGCGTGCCATAGGCAATGCCAGCACAATTGATGTGGCCTTGTCGACTGACACAGAACAACTCTCAGAGGTTGTAATAA
The DNA here is from genome assembly GCF_009931655.1 of Pontibacter russatus. Taxonomy (NCBI): domain Bacteria; kingdom Pseudomonadati; phylum Bacteroidota; class Cytophagia; order Cytophagales; family Hymenobacteraceae; genus Pontibacter; species Pontibacter russatus. The sequence continues at coordinate 3,378,114 of NZ_CP047984.1, forward strand.
CGGCTCTTGGTGTCGAGCGGGAAGAACGCTCACTTGGTTATGCTGCCAGCACAGTTCAGAACGAAGAAATAACAAAAGGCCGCTCTACCAGTCCAATGAATGCCCTGCAGGGGAAAGTTGCCGGGGTAAACATCTCTGCCGCTTCAGGCGCTCCTGGTGCGTCTACCAAGGTAGTGCTTCGTGGATATTCTTCTATCGGGGGAAACAACAACCCGCTTTATGTGGTAGATGGCGTTCCGGTAAACAACAGTGCCGGTAACTTTGCCGAAACCACTATTCCAGGTGATGTGAACAGAACACAGGATTTTGGTAACCGCGCCAATGACATCAACCCAGACGACATCGCTTCTATTACAATACTGAAAGGTGCGTCAGCCACCTCTTTGTATGGCTCACGGGCAGCGAACGGTGTGATTTTGATTACAACTAAGAAAGGCAGAATAGGGGAGAAGCCGCAGGTTAGCGTAACAAGTTCTGTTACTGCCTCAAGGCCATTGTTTCTTCCACAATTGCAGAACATGTTCGGCCAGGGCTGGAGCGGTACATTCAATTCGCAGGAAAATGGTAGTTGGGGGCCAAGGCTGGATGGCAAAGACAGACTCTGGGGGAACGTTGTAGATAACTCTCAGCAGTTAAAGCCGTTTGCTGCTCAAGAAGACAACCTGAAAGACTTCTTTGAGACAGGTACTGCTTTCCTGAATACAGTGGCGGTTAGTGGCGGCACTGAGAAATCCACTTATTACGTGTCATATAGTAATGCCAACGAAGACGGTATCATTCCAACGGATGCAGACTCGTACAACCGAAATACTCTCTCCGTAAGGGGTTCAACTAAGGGAGAACGCCTCTCAGCTTCGTCCAGTTTAAACTTTGTTAGAAAGGATGCGTCGGTGGTAACCACAGGCCAAGGCGGCGGCGGTACTACTATGTTCCAGGAAATCATACAAATACCCCGCGATATGAGCATTGTGGATTTTGAAGATCTGGACTTTCCGTTTAACACAAATGACAATTACTTTACGCTGTATGCGCAAAACCCTTACTGGCCGTTGAAGCGCAACGGCAATGACTTTGAGGAAAATCGTCTTTATGGTAACGTAACCTTAGATTATGAACTGACACCGTGGTTGACTGCTTCTTTCAGAGGGGGTGGTGATGTTGCAAACGGCGTGCTGAAAGACTGGATTGCACCCTACACATTAACACCAGGAAGCCCAAATGCAACGTCCTCTCCTTCTGAGGGATATGTTGCCGAAATTACTAGATATGCCAGTGAGTTGAACGGAGACTTCATCCTTTCTACGAATAATGACCTGACCGAAGACATCCACCTGAACAGTTTAGTAGGTGCTAACGTGAACGAACGTAGGTTCAAAAACATCACAGCATCTGTCACAAACCTAAGCCTGCCTGATTTCTTCGATCTGTCTAATACAACCAACCCAGTTGAGGCGAATACAACTGTTTCGGAGAGGAGATTGCTAGGCGTATATGCCCAGACCGAGTTCTCGTACAGAGATTACCTGTACCTGACACTGAGTGCTCGTAACGACTGGTCCTCTACATTACCGGAAGACAATAATTCCTTCTTCTATCCTGGTGTGAATGCCAGCTTTGTATTCACGGATATGATAGAGACGCTCCCTTCAGCTATCACCTTCGGAAAGGTAAGAGCCGCCTGGGGGCAAACCGGTAACGATGCGGACCCATACAGCATCAGACCAGTTTTTATTCCAGGAACCACTTCGCTTGGTTTTGGTGATATTAATTTCCCGATAGGTGGTATCAGTGGCTTTGAGGTTTCTAACCAGATAGGTAACAACGAATTACAGCCTGAGATCACAACAGAATATGAATTTGGCGTTAACTTCGGGTTGTTAGACAACCGCCTCAATTTTGACCTTGCCTACTACAACAGAACTACAACAGACCAGATTTTAGCCGTACCGGTAGATCCCTCCACTGGATACACCACCCAGGTGCTGAACTTTGGTGAAGTGCAGAATAAGGGAATTGAGCTACTGGTGAATGCTACTCCGGTGCAGACAAATGATTTTACCTGGGACTTGCGTTACACTTTCTCCAACAACCGCAACGAAGTGTTGGAACTGAGAGAAGGGCTCGAAGAGGTATTGCTAACTGATATTTACGGTATTGATTTTGTTGCTGAAGTAGGAGAGCCACTTGGTGTGTTCAAGGGGCCAGACTACCTGAGAGACGCTGCTGGCAACATCATCGTGAATGAAAGCACTGGCTTCCCGCTAGAAGGCGACCGAATAACCTACGGAAATGCTCAGGCAGATTACCTAATGGGTCTGTACAACACAGCGAGCTATAAAGGGCTGTCCTTATCCTTAGGTTTCGACTATAGAACAGGAGGCCTGTTCTATTCTTACACGCAGCGCTTAACACAGTTCGTGGGTAACTCAACCAATACACTTTACAACGAGCGTGCGCCGTTTATTGTCCCTAACTCTGTGGTAACAGTAGACGCCGATGGAGACGGTGTTCCGGATGAAGATGACCAAGGAAACCTGATTACAACAGAAAATACTACGCCAATAGATGCCGCAAGTGTAGTTGATTACTGGAATGACAACAGCAACCCTCCTATTGAGCGAGAGCACTTGAGAGACAGGGGATTCCTAAAGTTAAGAGAGTTAACTCTAGGTTATACCCTACCTACTTCTCTTCTAGAAAAAACCCCTTTCTCAGCAGCAAACATAAGCCTGATAGGCCGCAATCTGTTTGTTTGGACAGAGGGTAACAATAACATCATAGACCCTGAGTCTACTACTTTTGGCAATGACCTCTTGAGTGAATTCGGTGAGTTTGCTGCCGGACCAACTACAAGAAGCTATGGCGTAAGTGTTAGATTAACTTTCTAGGGACTTAACCAGTTAAATTTACAGAAGAATGAAAAAAATAATAAGAACAATAGGAATTGCCCTTTCGCTGCTGATAACCTCAACAGCATGCGATAAAGATGAATTTCTAGATGTAAATACAGACCCTAACAACCCAGCGAGCGCTCCTATTGAGCTTGTTTTCCCTGCCGCCGTTATTTCCACAGCGGGTACGGTAGGTGGGCAGTATGCCATCCTGGGAGGTATCTGGGCGCAGTATTATACACAGAACAACGGGTCAAACCAGTACAAGGAGATTGATCAGTACAACATTACACCTTCAACTTCAGCCTTCAGCAATAGATATACAGAGCTGTATTCTGGCGCTTTGAATGATTACGACTATGTGATTGAGCAGGCAAGGGAAGCTGAAAATTGGAACGCCTATTTGATGGCCACTGCGATGCAGGCTTACACCTTCCAAGTGTTAACGGACTTGTATGACGATATTGCGTTTGATGAGGCGCTTCGGGGAGACGAGGGCATCGCAAATCCGATGTTTAGATCAGGAGAGGCTGTATACGATTCGTTGATTGTGCGAATCAACGATGCCTTAGCCAAGGAAATAACAGCACAGGCTGTCCCTAGCCTGGCGCAGGCCGACATTGTGTTTGGCGGGGAGATGACTGACTGGGTTCGTTTTGCAAATACGCTGAAGCTCAAAATTTACCTTCGCCAGATTTATGCCCGACCTGATGTGGCGGAAGCCGGATTGAGATCATTGTATGAGGGTGGTGCCGAGTTTTTGGCCGAGCCTGCAGCTGTTGACATTTTCGAGGACCGTACCTCAGCCAGAAATCCGTTGTATGAGATGGACCAAAGCACAGCCCTGAACACAAACCAGAACCTAAAGGCCAGCGAGACTTTGTTTAACTACCTAGTGGACGACGAAGGCTTCCGGGACTCTGTGCGACTGAAGGCGCTTTACCGGCCTGCTGCTAAAGGTGGGTACAAGCCAATGGAGCAAGGCACCTTTGACCTTCCAACAACTTCCTTAGACCCACTAACTACATCCAGGGCGTTGATTGAGCCTACTGCACCAGTTTACTTTATATCTGAGGCCGAAAGTTACTTCCTGCAGGCCGAAGCCGCGCTCCGTGGCTTTGGTTCAGCAAGTGCAGAGGAACTATACAATCAAGGCGTGGAGGAAGCTTATGACCAGCTTGGACTGGAAAGGCCTGAGGGTGCTTATGAATTCCCGGTAGGCGGAAGCTTTGAGGAGAAACTGGAGGCAATCATCGTTCAGAAATGGGTGGCGCTTGCTGGCACTTACCAAGGCCTGGAGGCCTATTTTGAGATACTCCGCACTGGTTACCCAGACTTTCTGAACTATCCGGCAGGGGGCGTGACAGGAGGGGTGTTCCCAACAAGATTGCCTATACCTAATATCGTTACACAGCGGAACCCCAATGCGCCGCAGAAAGCAGAGCCCATCACCTCACCTGTGTGGTGGGACGTCAACTAGGTGGAACCATTTGAACATTTAGATCATGAAAAAACTAAAAATAATATACGCCTTTGTAGTGCTGTCAGCCTTCTTCTTTGCAGGTTGTGATAAAGAAGACACGGAAGGCTTATCGAGAATAACTTATTTCCCAACCTTCGAGATGGCAGGTGATGAATTTATGTCGCTTGTACAAGGAGAAACCTATACAGAACCAGGCGTAACTGCAACTGAAGAAGGGACGGAGATAGAAGTTACGACTACCGGAACAGTAGACACAAGCACTCCGGGCGTTTACGAAATAGTGTACAGTGCAACGAACAAAGACGGATTCTCGGGAACCGTAACGCGTACAGTTGCTGTGCTGCCAGAGGCGGAGCAGGAGGGGGTAGACATATCCGGCAAGTATGCAAATACCGGATCATTTGCCTATGTAGCTGATGTCGTTAAACTGGCTCCTGGTTTCTATAGGTCAAGCAACATATGGGGAGGTGGTAGTGCTGCTATTATTCCTGCTTATATTGTTACAACGGATGGTACAAACCTAGTACTACCCACATCTGCTTTAAGTGGCTATGGGCGGGTAGAAGGAACTGGTACTCTGAATGACGCTGGCTTGATGGAACTATCCGTGAGCCTACTAGACCAAGGCCTTGCTAACTCAGCAAGAAAGTGGCAGAAACAATAACTATTTTAACAAATAGATTTAAAAGATGAAAAAGACATATTTATATTTTCTTGCCATCCTGCTTTCCGTTGGCTTCTTGAGCTCATGCGAAAGAGATGCACCAGAAATTGAGTACACTTCAACGTTCCCAGTATCAGGGGAGTGGTGGGTAACTTATAAAGTAGAAACCTCTCCAGGTGTATTTGTGGATGCCGGTGGCGGATATTCAACGCTCCTGACATATAATACTTCGGATAACAGCGGAGACTCCATCTGGATTGATGATCAGGGACATTTCTGGACCTATAAAGTAAAGGCCCCGGTAAATATGCAGAACCTTACCTTTGGGGTTGAAGAGGCACCAAATGCCGCCTATGAGAGTATGGTGACCATAGCCGACGGGAAGGTGCTTCTGAATGCAGCAGAATCTAAAACAGGTGTGCAGACAGACAGCATTTACTTTAAAGTTTCCTTCAGTGATGAAGAGGATGAGGATGAAAATGTAACTCCTTACAATACTATCTACCATGTTTCCGGACATCGAAGAACTGGTTTCTTAGAAGATGATTTTTAACAACAATAAAAAAGGGAGCTTCAAGCTCCCTTTTTTATTGTTAAACTGCTAAATTATATGGCGTTGAAAGGTATTAAATGGCGTTGTTATGGAAATGCGGAATAAAAAATTAATGGCAGTCTGTGCATTGCTCTTGGTTGCATTGAGTGCATCAGCACAAAAGGGCGCGCCAAGGGTGGCAACCCCTCCATTGGACCAGATGACAAACCAGGTAACCGGAGTCGTCAGGAATGATAATATCACGGAGATGGCAGATAAATCAGCTGTAGTAGAGGGGAGCGTTTATCTGAATGATGAATGGAGGCAGGGGAGCCTGTATACATCAGCGGGGCAGGTGCTTGAGAACATCCCCATCAAATATGAC